>NZ_JBFUEA010000018.1:0-102721 GCF_056404435.1 Mucilaginibacter sp. P2_D11 | reverse complement strand
ACGTATCTCACCTGGTTTCCCTTAATCAAAATGGACTGCAGGTTATGTTATATATGACATTGATAACCAGTATGCTGGTGTTGATCTACAAAAAAGGGAATAAACAGGGCTATAAAACTTCCAAAAGACGATTTGCTATGGAAGTCAGAGACTTGGCAATCGCTCTGATCGTTATACAATGCGGCGGTGATCCAGGCCTCTTTTTTAAAACATAAAAAATGGCCGGAATTTCTTCCGACCATTCGTGGTCCAGTTCCGCTTCTGTCAAATCCTCGATATTCACCATCCGGTTACTGGTACCCTCATGCGAAGCCAATAGTTCGTTCAGTTTGAGGTGTATCGCTTTCGAGTCTTTGTTCTGTGCTTTCTGGATCAGAAATACCATTAGAAAGGTAATGATCGTTGTGCCGGTATTTATAATCAATTGCCAGGTTTCAGAATAATGGAACACGGGCCCTGTTACCGCCCAAATGACAATCACAGCGGTTGCAGTAATAAACGCGGCTGAGCTGCCGGTAGCGGCGGTGGCCCAGTTAGAAAACCACTCGAAAAAATTCTTTTTCTTTTTCATGATCGTTATTTCCCCCAACTAATATGAATTACGCTGTCGCCCGCAACCTCAAATTCAAGGTGGCCGCCGGACACTTTTTTCCCTTGTAGTTTTTCCTTGTCCCTATTGACGGATACTATAAGATCGGGCAGTTTAGCCTTGCCCGTTTTTACCAGCATGAGCCGGCAGGCAAGCCGCCCGTCTCCTGCCAGGCGAAAAGTTGCAGGTTTATGTTTTTTAGGCGAGAAACCATAGGTGGGGTAATCGGTATAGATCATAAAGCCCGCTTCCTCCACTTGCATATAATGCCGCGGTAATATCCCGAAGGCATTGCCCGCGCCATACACTTCCTGGCCTACCTCGCCTGACTTTTCCCAACCATCATGCATATCTTCCAGCGCGATCCAGAGGTTCGGATCTACTTCGCCGGTCTTGACTTCTTCAGAAAGCATATCTTTAGGCAGCATGGTAGGATAATAATAAACCGCACGTTCCACCAGGAAGCGGATATACTCGGCCAGCAGCAGTCGCAGGGACGGCAAAATATCCTCTCCCTCCGCATATTTCAGGTAATCATGAAAGGCGCAGAAAACCTCCTGCTCTTCGTAAACGGCTGTATAAGGTGCGTCATTCAGCGGGAACAAGGCAAAGAACGAGGGGAAATTTTTGCCATATCCATAGTTGCAGTCCCAAAGCCTGACATTTTTGAAGACATTGGCCAGGCATAAATAACTCAATTCTTTATAAACCTCTTTTTTGGTGATCTTGTATAACCGCAATAAGGCGCCTGCGGAAAAAGAAGTATTATTCGCCTGGTAAAATAACTCAAAGCCCAGACCGCACATACGAAGCGCCGATTTTTCTGCTTCCGCCAGGTAGCGCTTTTTCCCTGTCAGTTCCCAGGCCTGGAGCATCACGTGTGCATACAAGCCCGGCACGTCCTTTTCGCCGCCTTTGCCGGGCTGTGTTTCCGCCTTTGTCACTTCCAGCGTATCGATCTTATAAAATACTGGCCAGTTGTAATCAAAATGGTGGGCCACCCTAATGGCGAATTCCAGTGAATCCAGAAATAGCTTTTTAGCAGTTTTATCGCCTTTGAGCGCCAAACGGGAAAGGTTGAGCAAGGGATGATGCAAATACCAGGCATCCATAACCAATGGCTTTTTATGTTCTTCCTCGCCTTCCATACTGTCGGCCACTTTCGGATGCCAGCGCATGATGGTGCCGTATTTTTCGTCATAGAAGGCGGGCAGGCCCTCTTTAATTTTTTTCATTACCTCCAATTCAGCATCGCTCCATTCCACGTAGTCAAGCAGTGGAAGCAAAACAGCTAACTGAACCATAATTTCAGGCGGGGTAGCGTAATCACTCACATAGGCGTTGAAATAATGGTTGCCATCCACCTGCGACCAACAGCCGGGGCTTTCCGTCAGGTCGTTTAAACCTTTACCTAATATCTCCGGCCAGTGCTGGTAGTGCGTGGGTGGCTTGGGGAGTTCCAGGTAAACATTCGCCAGCAGGTCGAGATATTGCCGGACCATGGCGGCTTCATCTGCCGGAACTTCTTCTGAAAATGCGATAAAGGCATCACTCAGCACATAGCTTTTTCCTGCTTCCAACGCTTTATTCTTTAATGTCGACGGCAGGGCGAAGCCAACCTCCGGCCATTCACCGCCAACCGTATCCCCGGCAGAAGTTTCGGTTTGCTGGTTATAATCAGCTAACGATGTAAGGTTTTGCAGATAGAATATGGAGCCGGCTTTCGGCCTTGTTAAATTGAAATATAGTTGACCCGACCGTGTGCCGACCTGTTTGACCTTTACCTCGCCTTCGGCCAGTAAATCACTGCTTGCTGCGCCGATCGGCACAATATCGCGCGGCCAGTACGGAAATAACAGTGGTGCATACGGCGTTAAGGCAGTCCGGAAATGCAGCATCATTTGCTCTTTTACCGGCAGATCGATGATGACCTTATAGTCGCCGATCAGTGATGTGATCTGCAAAATCACCCGGCCATGTTTTGTAATCATTTTTTTAACCGCTAAGCTGTCATTAGGCGAATAGGCCAGGCGGAACGCGACGCGGCTGCCTTTTGGCCAGGCAACCACGATCCAGCAGGAATCACCAATATTAACTAGTTGGAAAGAATAACCAAGGTGCTCACTGGCATAGAAAGATGACAAGGCAGGGCTACTTAATATAGCATTAACATTTAATAGCCAGGGAGAAATTGCATTCATTGTAAAAAATTAAAGGTTGAACAATACTTTAATTATACCAGAAACGCGTCGTTTAACGCCAAAAAAAAAATGTATGACATTAACCTAATATGATAATTTTTTGTTTTAACATTTCTTTAAAAAAAATATATTTAATTCAGAGCGTTGTTTTGGACTTAAAATTGCAACTATAGCAGTTCACCATTTAAAATCTATAGCTATGTTTCACCATGTAAAATCACTACAATTTAATGCCAGGGTATCCCGCCCTGATCCGCGTTTTGCCAATTTATTGTTGGAACAATTCGGCGGCGAAAACGGGGAGTTGGCCGCGGCTATGCAGTACTTTACCCAGGCATTCGGCGCGAAGGTGCCACATCCGGACAAATACGATATGCTGATGGATATCGCCACCGAGGAATTCAGCCATTTGGAAATTGTAGGCGCTACTATACAGATGTTGTTAAAAGGCGTCAACGGGGAACTGAAAGATGCTGCCGACCAGTCCGAGATCATGCAGGTAATGAACGGGAAAGCGGCTAAAGAAAGCATTATTCACCAGGCATTGACGGCTAATTCACAATTCGGAATTATCACCGGCGGCGGTGTCACCCCAAGGAACAGCCAGGGTATTCCATGGTGTGCATCCTATATTCACTCCAATGGTGACCTAACTGTCGACCTGCGGAGTAACCTGGCTTCAGAATCACGTGCCAAATTAGTTTACGAGCATTTAATGAAGTTTACGGATGACCCATACATTCACGAAACGCTGTCTTTTCTGATGACCCGCGAAGTCGCTCACTACAAAATGTTTGAGGCGGCGCTGGACAGCATTCCGAATAATTTCCCGCCGGGCGTTTTAGCTGCTGATCCGAGGTTCACTCAGCAGGCGTTTAATTTATCTAATGGCACTTCAGTGCGCGGCCCCTGGAACGAAGGGGAAATGCCGGGTATGGGTAAGGAATGGATCTATGTTGAAAAACCATTAGCGCAGGTACAGGAAACTGAGGGCCAAACCAAATTACCGGAGGACTTCAGCAAAGAATTGAAAGCCACGGAAAAACTCGACAAGGAAATGAGCACGGTAAAAAGTGCAGAAGTGAAAGATGCGGAACCACTAGGTGTGGCACAATGGAGTACTTATGATGAATAATACCGCATTGCTCAAAGGCCAAAGAATAACCTCGCCCGAAGGACCGGGCGAGGTTATTGAAGTTATCGGGGATAAAGTGGTGGTGAAACTGGACAACGGAGAAACCAAAGCTTTTTATCAGATGATGTCACCGATGATAGCAATGCCGGTTGAGCATTGGCATTTTTTTGTAAAGTGATATTTATAACATTAAAAAATGCGACGATGAAAAAACTGATGTTTATTACGCTTGGCCCGGCAGAAGGCTGCCAACTCCAGAGTGAAGTACTTTGGCGCAATGATGGTTACCGACCATAGCAAAGCTAATGATGAAATGAAAGCCCTCGCGAAATCAAAAGGGATCGCTTTACCTATCGCTATTGACACCAAAGAGCAAAAAGTAAAAGATGACCTGTCGGCTAAATCAGGCGCGGATTTTGACAAAGCTTATGTCAGCAATATGATCGATGACCATAAAGAGGACATCAAAGAATTTGAAGATGCCTCGAAGAACTGCAAGGATGCCTACCTGAAGGCATTTGCGGTAAAAACTTTGCCTGTTTTGAAAATGCACCTGAATGCGATTCAAAAGATCCATGACAGTATGAAATAACCAGAATGTCTTATAAATTATGATGGAAAGCTGCTTAATTCAGGTAGCTTTTTTGGGGTTTTAGCTGTTTATATTCCGGTTAATGCCGATAGGATATCACTGATTGAAAAATGCGCCCCGCACACAAATTCATCTGCCGCGCCGTAATAAATGGTCAGGCGGTCGCCGTCTGCAATATGGCCGTTGGTGAAAACCACGAAGCCAAAAAAGCCGCTCAGCTCATAAGCTTCGGTTGGTACCATGATTGGATCAGTGGTCCGGGCAATTACTATTGAAGGGTCGTGAATATCCATCAGGAAAGCACCCAGGCAATACTGGTGCTCTGCATTTGCGCCATGATATATTTCCAGCCAGCCTTGCTCGGTACGAACGGGCGCAGCGCCAGCGCCTACACGGGCGCTGTCCCAAAGACCCGGCCTGGTCTTGATCAGGCATTGGTGATTTCCCCATTGCCTGCCGTTGGAAGATTCTGCCAACCAGATATAGTTTCCGCCGATCTCCTTGCTGCTGGGCCGGTGGAGGCAATAATACCTGCCGCCGATCTTTTCTTCAAAAATAGCGCAGTCCTTATTATGCGGCGGCAGGATCATACCACCCGGTTCAAAATGCTGCCAGTCCCTGGTGGTTTGCAAACCAACCCCTACACCACTGTCTGATACGGCCGTATAAGTCAAATAATAGGTATCACCGATCTGTGTAACCCGGCAGTCTTCCACGCCAAATCTTTCCAGGTATCCTTTTCCGAACAAGGGGGGATAGTTTTCCTGTTCATTAAAGTGCACGCCGTCATCGCTGCACAATAACCGTAAATGGGAAATAGTGGTCAGGTAATCCAGACCCTTATAACTGATCACCCGCGCATCTGTTGCGATGAGGTCAGGATCATTCAGCGGCACCTCGATAATTTCGGTATTTCCTGTCGCGTTCAGCACCGGGAAAAATAGCACGCCTTCTTTTTGCACAACACCCTCGGCAACACGGACAAGCAGCCAGATTTTGCCCTGAAAACGGAATACTCCGGGGTTGAGCAGGCTGATAATCTGTAAGCCTTTACTGCTCGCTTGCAGGTCTTTAGGCAGTAATAAAGGGTTTTCAGGGAAACGTTGTGCGATGTCTTTCATATTTGTTCTGGTCAACACAAAACATTTGCTTTATTTTAACAATACTATTTTAACAATACTATCGGCGATGCCATTAAAATTAGCTGCGCTGAGCGCTTTCATCCAGCAGGCGTGACGTTAACGTTGCGCATACCCCAAATACGATATGAGCAGGCACCAGTTGGATATAATAGTTGGTAAAATCGATCCCGGGCGGTGCCGGGTGGGCCTTCATCGTTGCTTTCCAGATCAGCACAGCGAAAGCACCGCTCAACGCACCCAGGATAATGCCGTTAGCCATGGTCTTTTTGATCTTGCCTGTTTTCCATAGTTCCCGGTAGGCCACAACAAATAGCAAACCCACCGCATAATGGGTTGCCCAGCCACCCAGTTGAGTGGCTTTTTTGGAGCTGCCCGGCACCAGCTGGTGCATGAGTGTACCCAGGTGTTCCGGTTCACTGAAATTTTTATCCGCTGCCAGCGAAACCAGGTAGCTGAACAAAGTCATCATCGTTGTACCCGCAGCAGCGGCTGCGATTAAGTTGGTGCTTTTATTCATTATTGTCCAGGTTTATGGCTGAAAGGTTGTGGGTTGCCGGTCCGGTCAACACCTTTCCGTCAATATCGTAACGGGCGCCATGGCAGGGACAGTCCCAGCTTTTTTCCTCGCTGTTCCAGTCGATAATACAGCCAGCATGCGTACAAACCGGACTGAGGGCGTGGATATTCCCCTGTTCATCACGATACGCAGCAATTTTTTTTTCATCCACCTCCACCACTTTACCAGTACCTGGCCGGAGCCTTTTTAACGAGTCGGTCTCTTTGATACCAATACGGTCGGCCACAAAATGATAGGCCACATCAGCATTTTCTTTGACGAACTCGGTAAAGCCGTCTACAGGCTTGATTCGGGATGGGTCAAATAGATCTGCGTACCGGTTTGGCCTGTTTCGAACCAGGTCGCTTAATATTTTTCCGGAGATGCTGCCCAGCATCATGCCATTACCGTTATAGCCGGTAGCACAATAAACCCCGTCGGCAGCAAAGGGCATTTTCCCGACGTATGGCAGGCCGTCCACCGGGACATAATATTGAGACGACCACCGATATTTGACAGAAGAAACAGGATAATATTTCCGGATATATTTTTCCAGGTCAGCGAATACTTTTCCTGATTCTTCATGCCCGGTTTTATGATCCAGGCCTCCCGCCACCAATAACTGCTGCCCTTCAATATTATGGCTGCGCACATAGTGGTAAGGCTCCTGCATATCATAAACCAAGGCATCCGGATATTTGCCGCTTTTTAATTTAACGGCCATTACATAACTGCGGTAGGGTGCACATTCAAAATTGAATACATTAATATTGGGCGGCATGTGTGTGGCATAGATGACTTTCTTAGCCCTGATGCTGATAGTGTCCGACTGTGCAATATGAATATCTCCCTCATTTTTCAAGCCCTCAATTCTTGAATTTTCTAAAACTATACCACCAGCTGCCAGGTAGGCCTTTTGCAAACCCTGCAGATATTTTAAGGGATGGAATTGCGCCTGGTTGTCAAATAGCAAGGCCCGCTGGTATGGAACGGGTGTGGGAACTTCTTCTGTATAATGAACAGGGATACCCACCTTTAACGCACCTTTATAGATATCGGCCAGTAGCTTGGTCTGGTCATCATCTTCTGCATAGAGAAAACCGGTCTTACTTTCGAAATCGCAATCGATCCGGTAGTCGTCGATGCTGGACTTGATCAGCGCAAAGCCTTCATTAATGGCATCGGCAAAAAGTTGTGCCCCCTCCTCACCAAAAGCATTCTCTGCCTCTTGGTAAGTGGTATCGGCAAAAGTATTGATGTGAGCACTTGTCCCGCCGGTTGTCCCAAATCCTATACGATGGGCTTCGGCCAGGATGGTTTGCTTTCCGGCTTTTTGTAACAAAAGCGCGGCCGTCAGGCCGGTAATTCCCCCGCCTGCAATAAGGCAATCATATACAGTGTCCGCTTTATTTTTATACGCCTTTTGAGTAATTGCGCTCAGGCCTTCCTGCCAGGCACTTTCACACCGGCCATCTCTTGGAATGTTATTTGTAGTCGTCATATTATAGTTAGCTGGTTAAACTAATACAATAATTGTCTCGTCCTGTTTGCTTTATAGCCGTTCCCCTCCAAAATATTTTTTTTTAAAATCTTAAAACTTGTGCCGGATGCCGGCGTTAAAAATATGTTTATTAAAGAAATTATATTAATTAAAACAACATGTCAATAAAAGCAGCTGTATTCCACAAACCAGGCGAAATCCGCTACGATACCATGCCCGATCCGCGCATCGAACTGGCGATCTGCGGTTAAAGGTTGTACTAAAACCCGGAGAATAATGAAGCATACGATCACACATCGAAAATCCTGGAAAGCTATGCTGGCAACAGCGGACAAGCCTGTGCAGTTACCTGTCGCTCATGATTCGCTGACAGCACGGCTGATCGAGCTGGCTGGCTTTGACGCCTACCAGATCGGAGGTTATACGCTATCAGGTGCAACCCATGCCATCCCGGATGTCGACCTGGAAAAATTCGGCGAAAAGAAATTCTCAGCCGACTGGATCATGCAGGCCTCGCCGCTGCCGGTACTGCTGGATGTGGATGACGGCTATAGCGACGTAAAAAATGTAACACGCACTGTGCAGGAGTATATAAGGCTTGGCGCTTCGGCCATGTTTATGGAAGACCAGCAGCCACCGAAAAATTGCGGTCATATGGGTGATAAGAAGGTGGTGGACAGAGCGGTCATGCTGCAAAAGATCGGGGGGCTGTTAAGGCGCGTGACGGCAATGAATTTTTCATTCTGGCCCGTACTGACGCGATTGATCCGGAAGGGATAGATAATGCTATTGACCGGGATAAAGCTTACCTGGATACCGGTGCGGACGGGGTTTACCTGGAAGGGTTAAAAACTACCGACGAGCTGGAAAAAATAGCAAAGGAAATTAAAGCCGTTCTGGGCAAAAATTGAAGAAAAATTTGAAGGACAACATTTTTGAGAGATTATGGAAACAGCAAGCAAAACACCACAAAAACAAAATAAACAGCCAGGCATCGAAGCAAAGATGAATCCGGCGCCCGAATATATTAAGAACAGCTATAAACCGGCAGAAAAGCTGTTGGACAAAGTTGCGCTGATTACCGGAGGCGACAGCGGGATCGGCCGGGCGGTCAGTGTGCATTTTGCGGAGGAAGGGGCCGACATTGCCATTGTCTATCTCGATGAAGATATAGATGCCGAGGTTACCCGGGACCTGGTAGAAGCTGCAGGTCGTCGGTGCCTGCTTATCAAAGGCGATGTCAAAAACTCGGATTTCTGTAAAAAAGCGGTTGAAAAAACGGTAAAGGAATATGGCAAATTAAATATCCTGGTGAACAACGCCGGCATGCAGTTTCCGGAAAAAGACGTCAGGAATATTTCAGAAGAGCAACTGAATATGACTTTTAAGACCAATATTTTCGCCTATTTCTATTTTGCCGAAGCTGCCCTGGAGTACTTGCAGGCTGGCGACTGCATCATTAACACGACGTCAGTGACCGCTTACCGTTCCTCGCCTTCGCTGATTGATTATTCCTCAACCAAAGGCGCGATTACAACCTTTACGCGGTCACTGGCCACCAATCTTACTGAAAAGCAAATACGTGTAAACGCCGTGGCACCCGGGCCGGTATGGACGCCGCTTATCGTGTCTACGTTCGACAAGGAAAAGATCAAAAAATTTGGCAGTGAGACAGCGATGAAACGTGCCGGACAACCTTCGGAGCTGGGTCCGGCTTATGTGTTCCTCGCATCGGATGACGCGTCGTTTATTACCGGACAGGTCATTCATGTGAATGGCGGAGAAGTTGTAAACGGATAAAAATTAATCATCAATACAAATTAATCCCTATGGATAATACAAAAAAAACCGGAAACCCCGACAGTAAAACGATCAATCTGTCGGAGGACTATGAGGTAGCCTACTGGACCAAAACATTAGGCGTGAGCAAACAACAATTAACGGATGCCGTGTCTGCAGTCGGTAAATCAGCAGAAGCGGTCCGGAAATATTTAAATAAATAGCCATGCCCTGGTATAACGGAGATTACCCGCCATCTTACAAGAACCAGCCGAAGAAGATACGGGAAAAGGCGACTGAGATCGCCAACGAAGTATTAAAAACAACCGGCAACGAAGGCGAAGCCATTGCCACCGGCCTGAAGCAGGCGCGGCTGCATTTCGCGAAGGAAAAAGCGGCGAAAACAAAAGATTAACTATGCCTTCCGCTGTTATCGCCGCTTATGATTATAATGCTGTCTCGCAAACGCTGACCATCAGATACCATTCGGGGAAGGTCTATAATTACCTCCGGGTGCCTGAAAAGGTATTTAAGGAAATGCGTTCCACGATGACTAAAGGCATTTGGTTTAACCGCCACATCAAAGGCAAATACACCTTTGAAGAGGTAACACCTGGCCCTAAACAGGGGAATCTGTTTGGGAATGATGCGAGCCCGGATTAGTTGTTAACCTGTTTTTACAGCAACCGTAAGGTTTCCCAATCGCGGATACCGTTATAGAATTTGACCAGCACTTGTCCGAATACCGGGTCGGTGTCGGGTAAGGCCGCGAAAAGGGTCATCGAAGATTTAAGTTTAAGATCATCGGGGCTACCGAAGATCCTGGTGGCGTGGTTGTCTTCGAGCTCAAGCAGGGCTTTGGAAATTTCGATGAGGCGGCTGCCGAGCATGCGATGTTGTAAATAGGCTTTGGCCTCTGCCTGGTCTTTGATCGCATAGAATTTTGAAGTTTCACTGAAACCCAGGCCTGCGATCTGCGGAAAGATATACCACATCCAGTGGCTGCGTTTTCGGCCGCTTTTTATTTCGGCCAAAGCGGTTGCATAATCCCGTTCCTGGGCGGTTAAAAATCTGTCAAAGTTCATATTTATATAACAACTCTAAAGGTCAAATTGATTCGGGCTTTCATTGGTTTGGTTGATTTGGCGATGCGATGCTCCCAATGTTCCTGTAAGCCCGCTTTCATGAGCAGGAAGGAACCGTGTTCGAGTTTAACGGAGTAATGCTCGCTGTGGTCTGCTTTATTGCGAATATCAAAGCTGCGTACCTGGCCGAAACTAACCGAAGCAATGACGGGATTTTTGCCTAACACACTTTCCCTGTCGCTGTGCCAGGCGACCGAATCGTTGCCATCACGATAATAATTGAGGAGCACACTGTTGAATTTGATGCTGGCAACCTGCTCTACCTTTTCTTTGAGCATCAATAACTCCGGCGTCCAGGGATTTGGATTCGAAATCTTACCGGACACCGAATAATCCGTACCCATATCGCCATGCCAGGAGGTCAATCTTGGCGTCAGGTATTCCTTGTCCCACATTTTTTGGGTGCTTTGTTTCCAGGGCGTTGTTGCAATAAATTCGTGCAATAAATCATCACTCGTTTGTGCATCAATAAAACCAGGATGATATTCCAATAATCCCTTCGGTAACCCTTTGCTCTGTCCTGCCTCCGCAAAAAAACTCAACTGCTCCATAAAACCTCGATATTATACCGAATAAACTTGCCTAACTGCTCTTGCTCGGCCACGGTCAACTCGTTGCCATCATAGATCCAATAGCCTTGGTCATCAAACAAAATCCGGCCCAAATACTCATTTCCATAAGCCGTATATAAATTATAGACCAGCGTTGCATCCCTATATTCCGTATCGGGGATAACACTGACCACTTCATCAGGGCCCCTTTTTCCGTTTCAACCAGGCATTCATAAAACAAATGTAAAAATAATTTACATTATGCTAAAAATATTAGCATAACTTTGTCGTCATGGCCGTTGCGAATAGAGAACTGATCGAAAGGCTGCAGAAGGATATTCTGCAATGGGAAGGCTATAGGCCGCCCGTCAGCGGGCAGCGCAGCCGGTTGGGTTTGGGGCCATTGGAAAATGCTTTTCCAAATGGCGTATTTCCAGAAAGCGCTGTGCATGAATTGGTTTGCGCCAGCAGTGAGCAGGCGGCCGCTTCGGGCGGCCTGGTGACCGGCATCCTGTCTGCGTTGATGCGGCAGGGCGGCGTTTGTGTCTGGATCGGACGTGCCCGCCGTTTGTATGCACCTGCCTTGGCCGCCTTTGGCGTTGCGCCGCACCAGGTCATTTTTATCAGTCTGCATAAAGATAAGGACACGCTTTGGGTGATGGAAGAAGCGTTGAAATGCCCGGGACTGACCGCCGTGGTTTGCGAATTGCGGGAGATGGATTTTAAACAATCACAGCGCTTTCAGCGGGCGGTTGAAAATAGTCGCGTAACGGGTTTTGTACTGCGTAATGCCATTACCAAACTCAATTCGACTGCCTGCGCCGCGCGCTGGCAGGTACGGTCTTTACCGAGCACCGAAATGAACGGCTTGCCGGGTTTGGGTTTCTTACGCTGGCAGGTTGATCTGCTGAAAGTCCGTAACGGGCAAACAGGCAGCTATATATTAGAATGGCGGAACGGGCATTTTGTGCCGGTCCAGGAAGTTACATTACAGGAAGAAAGGCAGGTCGGTTGAGTTATGCAAAAGCGTTTTATGGCGATCTGGTTCCGGCACTTGCTGACGGACGGGCTGGCACGGCGGCGGCCCGAACTGCAAGACTTGCCTTTTGTGCTAGCCGCTCCGGTCAAAAATAAAATTGTGATTACAGCGTCCAGCCCGCTGGCGGAACGTGAAGGTGCTTTTACCGGTATGGCCGTGGCTGATGCAAGAGCGGCGGTAACCGAGTTGTTGGCCATTGATGATACGCCGGGCCAGGCGGCTAAACTCTTGTACCTAATTGGCTTGGGCTGTATTCGTTATACCCCTATGGTTTCGCTGGACCTACCAGACGGTTTGCTACTGGATATTTCAGGCTGTGTGCATCTGTGGGGTGGTGAACGGGGCTATTTAACAGAATTGGTATTGAAACTGCGTGCCGGGGGTTTTGACGCACGGGCGGCGATTGCCGATACGCCTGGCGCGGCCTGGGCAGTCGCCCGGTTTGCAGCGAAGCATCCCATTATCACTTCGGGAGAACAAGCTAAAGCTATTGCAGGGTTGTCACCCGCGGCCTTGCGACTGGAACCGGAAGTATTGGAACGCTTACAAAAGCTGGGCTTTAGAACCATTGGCCCTTTACTAGAGATCCCGCCGCAAACCTTGCGCCGCCGTTTCGGAACGGGTTTGTTATTGCGGATCGACCAGGCTTTGGGAAAAGTGGAAGAATACCGGCAAGTGCTGGTGCCGCCTGTGCCTTATACCGAGCGTTTGCCTTCTATGGAACCGATCCGTACCGTACCAGGTATTGAAATTGCGATAGAAAAACTACTGGAAATGCTTTGCCGGCGCTTACAGGAAGAAGGAAAAGGCATCCGCAAAGCGGTACTCAAATGCCACCGCATCGACGGCCGCAAGGTACAGGTGGGTATTACCACCACCAAAGGCTCACATAGCGTTTCGCATTTGATGCGCCTGTTTAAATTACAAATTGATAAGATCGAACCGGCTTTGGGTATCGAACTTTTTATACTGGAAGCGCCGCGCACGGAGGATATGGAAACCGTGCAGGAACAATTATGGGCCGAGGCCAAAGGCTTGGCGGATAATTCCCTCGCCGAACTACTGGACCGTATCGCCGGTAAGGTGGGTTCCGGGGCCATTCATCGTTATTTGCCTGCCGAACACCATTGGCCGGAACGTTCGATCAAACTGGCTACCTCTTTGACCGAAGCACCGCAATGTGCCTGGCCGGAACTACCGCGCCCGATTCGACTACTGCAACCACCGGAACTGATCGAAGTTATGGCCTTAGTGCCCGATAATCCCCCCAAAGTTTTTGTGCATCATGGCAAACGGCACAACATTACCAAAGCGGACGGCCCCGAACGTATTGGCCGGGAATGGTGGCAGGATAGCGGCGAACACCGCGACTATTATGTGGTTGAGGATAGTGATGGACAGCGGTATTGGGTGTTCCGATCGGGGCATTATGACGGCGGCGACGCGCAATGGTTTTTACACGGCTATTTCGCTTAAATAATATGAATTACGCAGAATTACAGGTCACCTCTAATTTCAGCTTCCTGCGTGGCGGTTCGCACCCGAATGAACTGGCGGAACAGGCAGCAGCTTTGGGCTATACGGCTATCGCGGTTACCGACCGGAACTCATTGGCCGGGATCGTGCGGGCGCATATGGCCGCCAAAGCCGCAGGCATCCGTTATATCCCAGCTTGTCGTTTGGACTTAATGGATGGAACGAGTTTACTGGCTTACCCGACGGACCATACAGCTTATGCGCGTCTTTCAGCACTACTTACGCTCGGTAACCTACGCACCGAAAAAGGTAAATGCGAATTGTATAAAGCCGATGTGTATGCGCACGCCGAAGGCATCCTATTTGTATCGATACCACCGGACCGGCTGAACAGCCTTTTTGAATTTGATGCCGAATTTTTGCGTGACCTCACCGAATACCGTAAAAACTTTGGTAACTCTTTATATGTAGCCGCCTCGTTTAATTACCAGGGCCAGGATGCCAAGCGGCTTTTTCGGTTGGCCGAAACCGGTGTGCCTTTAGTCGCTACGGGCGATGTGCATTACCATATCCCCGAACGGCGGGAATTGCAGGACGTCCTGACCTGCGTCCGTGAAAAATGCACCATCCATACCGCCGGTTACCTGTTGCATCCCAATGCCGAAAGGCACCTAAAACCTTTGGACGAAATTGAACGCTTATTCAGTCGTTATCCGCAGGCCATTGAAAATGCGAATGCTATAGCCGATAGCTGCACCTTCTCGCTGGATATGCTCAAATACCTGGAACCGGAAGAAGTGCTGGTCGATGGTATGACCCGGCAGGAACGGCTGGAAAAACTGACCTGGACCGGAGCGAAAGCCGTCCTCGGCGATCCAGTCCCCGAGAAACACCGGAGGCAGATCGAATTTGAACTGGCCTTTATTAAACGGCGGAACCTCGCCTGGTACTTCCTGCGGGTGCACCGCAAAACCCAGAAAGCCGAAGAACTGGATATCCTGCACCAGGGCCGCGGCTCGGCGGCAAATTCTACCGTTTGTTTTTGTTTAGGCATCACGGCGGTTAACCCTGCTAAGTCCCGGATGTTGTTTTCCCGTTTTATGTCGGACGCACGCGATGAATGGCCGGATATCGATGTGGATTATGAACATGAACGCCGGAAAGAGATCATCCAGTTTATCTATAGCGATTATGGCCGTGACCGGGCTGCTATCGTAGCTACCGTGACGCAGGAACGGCACAAAGGTGCCATCCGCGACGTGGGCAAAGCAATGGACTTATCAGAAGATACCATCAAGCGTATCGGTGCCACTATTTGGGATTTTTACGAGGAAGGATTTGATGAAGAACGACTGCGCGGTCAGGGATTAAACCCCAAAGACCCGGTCATTCTTAAAGTATTGCAATTGACTTGCGAACTCATGGGCTTTCCCCGGCAACTCGGCCAGCACACCGGCGGGTTTGTGATCACCGAAGGTAAATTATCCGACTTCTGCCCGGTGCTGAATGCCCGGATGGAAGAACGGACACAAGTGGAATGGAACAAGGATGATTTGGAAGACCTGGGCATCCTGAAAATCGATGTGCTGGGTTTGGGGATGCTCACCATGATCCGCAAAGCTTTTGACCTGGTGCTGAAACACTATGGTATCAAACTGACCTTAGCCAATGTGCCACAGGATGATTCTTCAGTTTATGATATGATCTGCGCGGCGGACACCATCGGCGTGTTCCAGATCGAAAGCCGGGCACAGATGTCTATGTTGCCGCGACTAAAGCCCCGCTGTTTTTATGACCTGGTGATCGAAGTGGCCATCGTCAGACCGGGGCCGATACAAGGTGATATGGTGCATCCGTATTTAAGACGCCGGAACGGCGAGGAACCCGTGGTTTACCCATCCAAAGAACTGGAAGAAATATTGGGCCGTACTTTGGGCGTACCGCTGTTTCAGGAACAGGCGATGGAGATCGCCATTGTGGCAGCGGGATTTACCCCAGCCGAAGCTGACCAGTTACGCCGGAGCATGGCTTCGTTCAAAGCTAACGGTAAACTGCATATGTATGAAAAGAAAATGGTCGATGGTATGATGGCGCGGGGGTACGAGGAAGATTTTTCAAGACGGGTCTTTAAGCAATTACAGGGTTTTGAGGGTTATGGCTTTCCCGAAAGCCATGCAGCCTCATTTGCGTTACTCGTTTATATCTCTTCCTGGCTCAAACATCATTACCCCGATGTGTTCTGCGCGGCCCTGCTTAATAGCCAGCCAATGGGTTTTTACCAGCCCGCCCAAATCGTGCAGGACGCCAAAAATCACCAGGTGCGGGTCTTGCCCGTGGACGTCAACTATTCGGAATGGGATAATACGATGGAAAGCAAGGACGGTAAATATTTCGCCGTGCGTTTAGGTTTCCGGCAGATCAAAGGTTTGCGGGAAGATGATATGATGGTACTGGTAACGATGCGGGAAAACGGTTACCGGCATACCGACCAATTGCGTGCCGCCGGTGTGCCCGAGGCAGCGCTGGAAAGGTTAGCCCACGCCGATGCCTTTCGTTCCTTAGGCGCCGACCGCCGGACGGCGCTATGGGAAGTTTCGGCCTTAGCCGACCGGCCCATCGGCCTTTTTGACGGTCAAGTTTCCGAAACGGAATTGGAAGATACGGTGCCCTTACCGCTGATGAGCTGGGGTGAACATGTCGTGCAGGATTATGTTTCGACCGGTCTTTCCTTAAAAGACCACCCGGTAGGCTTGTTAAGAGCGCAGCTTAGCCGTTTGCGTAATGTCAGAGTCAGCGACCTGGCCAATTGTAAAGATGGCGATGTTGTACGGCTCGCCGGGCTTATCACGGTGCGCCAACGCCCCGGCACCGCTAAAGGCGTGCTCTTTATGACCCTGGAAGATGAAACCGGCTCGGCCAACCTCATAGTCTGGCAAGCCTTATTTGATAAATACCGCAAGGAGATCGTGCAATCGAAATTGCTCATGGTAGCCGGTAAATTACAAATAGCCAACGGCGTTACCCACCTCGTCGTATATCAATGCTTCAATCTGACTGCGCTATTGCGCTGCCTAACCGAAACCGAACTGCCGCAAACCCTGGCGCGCGGTGATGAAACCACCCAACCCGTTAATTATGACGGGCGCTCGACACCGCCGGTCGAGGGCGCTTTTCATAAAGGGCGGAATTTTCATTAAATTAAACAGGGATTACGGGGATTATTTAGAGATGCGCCGTAAACAATAGAGCTAGTCGGAAAATCAAAGCCGTAGGTCATTATTAATAAAAGACAGCATTTTCGGCTTCAATCGCGACCAGCTAATCAGGCTGTTCTTTAAAACAGCTGATGATGTATGGAATTTAATAGGTTTATTTGACCTAATAAAGGACATTACTTATAGATAGTAAATTAATCGCCAGTAACTTATCTTTGGCCTTATTTTCTCAAACACAGGACTTAATCGCACCTTTTACTTTCCCACTTATGAGTTTTGCTATTTTAAAGGAATTTATTGCTGAAAACGAGCTTAATCTTCCTATTTGGCGCTATATCAGTCTTGACAAATTTGAACGCATCTTGAAAGACAGCGCCCTATACTTTGCTACAGCCGAGCAATTTTCTACAAATGATCTATTTGAAGGTGCTATTACCGAAAAGGAATATTTGAAACGAAGGGCAAATATTGAACGGTTTGAAAAGGATCCCGCATTAATTAATCACCAATTACGGGACCTGGAAAATGCGTTTATTCCCTTACAGAAATATGCTAAAATAAGCTGCTGACATTTCAATTCCATTGAAAATATGGCGATGTGGTTTAATTACCAGAGCAACCAAAAAGGCATAGCCATTCAATCAACTGTTAACGACCTGCTTGCTTCAATAGATCCCTATAAAATTGAGTCAGATTACGAAGCCGAAACCATTAATGTGGCTAAAGTAAAATATATTGACTATGAAAGTCAGGAAATGGATACTCGTTATGGATTTCTAACACCATTCCTCTATAAGCGAAAAAATTATGCTTACGAAAATGAAGTGAGGTTTATCATTAGTTTACGCATAGCGGCAGAGTTTGGCGTAAAAATCCCTGAATCTGGCATTGCCGTTGCTTTTGATTACAATAAGGGCATTAAACAATTGGTTCTTTCACCATATGCTGACAGCGCTTATAAAAATGATTTACAAGCTATTTTAGAAAAATATCAGATAAATTTTAAAATCGTCGAATCTTCAATGGTAAAACTGCCCAAATATTAAGTGATTCACATCCCATATTCGATTCATAATGATAAGAACCCTTGCTGCCCTTATTGAGAAGTTCGTCGAAGTCGAAAAAGAGGTGCTTTCGACCTATCTATTTGTCGACCATCCGACGATGATCGGTGACATGTATGAAGAACTTACGAAAGAAGTTTTTGAGAAAATTTTAATTCCTGACCTTGATCTGAGGGTTGTATCCGGCAAAATACGGTTGCCGGACAACACGTTAAGCAGCCAAACTGATTGTATGTTGGTTATCGGCGAAGGAGAGCGGCTACCCCGGACGAGACACTATATCTATGATAAAGCAAATGTGATCGTTACTGTAGAAATCAAAAAGAACCTGTTTACTAATGAAATAGAAGACGCCATCGGTAAACTTAACTCGATCAAGCCTGATGAGCTTCCGGATGAGGAAATAGTCCAGCCATACCATGAGGAAATGATTTATGAGGCGTTTTGCTCAACGCTTTACGGCGTCACCAGAAAAAGTGATTTAAATGAATATACGCCTACGCAGCGGTACGCCTATTATAACATTATGATCGACGCTTTTAATCCGTTGCAAATCGTTTTCGCTTATGATGGACTCAAAACAGAGGATAGCCTCAGATTATCTATTAACAAACTGGTCGACAAAAGTATAGGTAAATCGGGATTCCAGCCGTGCAATTTCCCGGATATGGTCATTTGCGGGAAAAATTCATTGTTGAAATGTAATGGTATGCCATTTGGCAATCCGATAATGATTGATGATACCTGGCCTTTTTATGCCTCAAATAATAGCAACCCGGTTTCTGCCCTGATAGATATGATCTGGTACCGGCTAATGAAACGATTTAATTTAGGCTACGGAGTTTTTAATGACCGCCTTGTGGAAGAAGGTATGCATATTCTGCTAGGCGCGAGATTTGTAAAAACAGATACCATGCAAGGATGGCAAATGATCGATTTTCCCAGTGCTTTTTCTGCAAGGGATTTTTATGCTAATCCCAATGATCCGGTAGAATTAAATGAAATGGAATATGAAATAGTTAAAAGACTATTGACGGAAAAATCGATTCATAGCTTTCAAATTGATGGCTTAAATGATTATTTACGAGCTAATAATATTATCCTGAGTGCTTTTATACAGCAACTACGTCATAAGGGAATCATTGAAATGAAAAACGGCTTCATTTATTTGACCAATGTAGAGCATATATTTATAAAATATAAAGACGGGAAATATTACGCTATGGAAAAAGGTCAAGCCTACGACTATAGATGGTTTTTGGATGTAGAATCTTAGTGATTAATATTATGCTCAACTAAAATCGACACAAAAGTCTTAACATCTTGTTTAATTCTTTGATAGTTCATCGCTATTTCCGCTTGGCTGATTACGCGCGTGGGAGGAATGTTCTGGTAAATTTGCTCTTCTAACTTTATCGCCTCATGGTTGTTTTGTATCTCAGAATGAAAAGATTTGAAGTCGATCTTATTCGCAGGATCGTCGGCGACCATGCCAACGAACTCGCCCGATGATAGCCCGGCTATTTTTGAAGCGGGTGCGGCGTAATCTAACTGGGTGGATTTGCTGACGGAGGTGTCGCTGCTGTTGACAGACACACTCTCTTTGACCTGGTTGATCTTACCAAAGCGTTCAGATAATTGTTTGGCGGTATCGCCCGTAACTTGCCCGCAAACAATATTGCCTACAAAATTCATGATCACTTCGGCCTGCTCACGGCCATAGTCTTTTTTTAATTGACTGTAATCTTGTACCGCTAAAGTCACCGCTACTTTATTGGAACGTGCCGTAGCGATGAGGTTGTCGATGCCGTTAAAGTAAATGGTAGGGAACTCATCAAAAATAAGGCTGCATTTTTGTTGGTTTTTCCGGTTAACCAATTTATTAATGCGGTTCACATAAAGGGATATTACGATCCGCATGTAAATAGCTGATAGTCAATTTTTTCCACGGTTTTCCCTTAAAATAAAGTGAATTCCGAATGTGTTGCTTGTCCTCATCTTTTCCAGATTTTAGATTAATTAAAAAAATATTTTGAACTGTTATGGCCAAAACCGTTCACCGGAAAGAAAAAAAAGTGATCTGAATGCGTCTTTTTTAGTCTATATTTTATTGATATAATTAACTGTACATCAATTCGTTAGATAATTCATGGCGAACAAATCTAAAAAATGAAGTTTGTTCACCTTTTTGTTCGCATAAAGCATGGAATAGTGTGTACTGAAAAGGATTTGAATAAAACAAAAAACCCTGTAAATGAGACATTTACAGGGTTTTAATACTGGTTGGTATCGCTTTTTGTCGGGATGGCAGGATTCGAACCTTTTCCTATAAATATCTGATATTTAATCACTTATAAAACGTTTCTCAAACGAGGTATGCGGTTTGGTATACGCCACTCAATGAGTATATACAAATATACGTAAAATACTTGAAATCAACACATTGAACTGATTTGTATAAACAATCAATTAATTGGTGAAAAGCATTGAAAATCGGTTGATATATATTTATGGTTTCCAACCTCAAAACCACCTATTTACCCTTCTTTAGAACCGTTTCTTTGCCGGTCAGTAATTAGATTTATATGGCAGCGGAAATCATAACAAAAGAAGATTTAGAAATATTTGGAAATAAGTTATTACAAGAAATTAAGGCCCTACTGGGGCGTCCTATTGATGAGCCAACGAGATGGTTAAAAAGCTACCAAGTTAAAAATATGCTCAAAATCTCTCCAAACACACTCCATAAATTGCGTTTGGACGGAACATTGAAACCGACAAAAATTGGTGGTATTTTATATTATAGCCAGCAGGAAATTATTGATGTCTTGAACGGAAAGACCAAGATAGGATAAACCCGCTCAGCGTCTCGGTGGCATCTGCCCGCCCCTGACGTTGTCCCAGCCATACAGGCTAATATAGTGCATGACCAACTCGTTTTTTAATATCGATGCAGTCCCCTCACCAGGCTTTAATGTCACCAGTTCAACAACTTTCAGCACGGGGTTATCGCGTGTCCAGTCGATGCTATTCCCGTTAAAGTGTTCACCCAAGCACTTTCCCAGGCGTTTAGAACTGCCAATATAAAACCGGCCGTTCATCAATTCCAGCACATAGACATGCCAAGCATCGCTTTTGCCGAACAGGTAACAGCAATCCGGCACATAGTACCTGATTTTATTTTGCTCGAAATCATAAATATATTCCAGTTTACCCCTGAGCTGGTAAGCTTCTACGATCGTAAAATCGCCACCCCGGACATTTTCCCAGCCGAAACGCTCCATATTCTGCAGCGTCAACCAATTTTCGCGGAGCATTGCCTCAGCAAGGCTTTCTACCGAAATTTCGCGTATCATCAATATGCGTAACGGTTTATGCAAACGCGTCCATTGAGAACCCTTTTTTCCCAAGTGTTCGCTGAATCTGAAATGCGGGTCGTCTGACTGCCCAACATAATATTTGCCGCCAGCCAGTTCTAGTAGATATAGTTTCAGACAAATTGCCATTGTTGATTGCAAACTTCAATCAAGGTAATAACTATTTCAGCTGGCAGTGGTAGATAAAGATTTTAATGATGTTGCTATCAAAAGCGATGCTTCTGCCCGAAGCCTATCATCTCCTTTTTCCATAGTCGATAACAGATTTTGCTTCCTGCGTAAGTATTTACTCAAACCCTCCACGTCGTAGGCCCTCATCCACTGAATATTATATATCAGATCCGCGTATTTTACGGTCTGCGCGTCCGCGCTAATGGTTGCCAGGCGATTCATCTCCAACTTTTTCCGTTCTTTTTTCTTTAGATACGGGTAAGTTTCCTTGGTGTAAACATCCGTCAGTTCCACCACGCAACCAGTAATGTGTGCAGCCGATTCTTCCCGGTAACCGAAGCCTAATAGAGCTTCATATAGTTGGTCCGCCGTTACCCGCGTTTTCTCCAACAGATCATGGCACAATCCAATTTCATATGATAAACGATTAAAAACACCAGCTTCTTCGGCAACAAACACCAAGTGGTTAAAATATAGCTCATTAGTTCTGCGGATGATCTGATCCCGGTGTTGCTTCTTGATCCATTGCTTTAACTGCTTCCTCATTTCCGCGCTGAATGTTCAAAAACGGTGCCGTTTTATTAAATTTGCCGCATGCAACAAATCGGTTTCGGCGGTTCCTGCCACTGGTGCACGGAAGCCATTTTCCGGTCGCTCAAAGGCGTCTACAAGGTCGAGCAAGGGTGGATCAGCTCCTATGGCGAAAACAGCGTACCGTCTGAAGCCGTCATTGTGCATTTTAATCCCGCAGGAATTAACTTGGAAATGCTGATCGACGTCCACTTGCATACCCATAGCTGCACATCCGTACATACTATGCGCGGCAAATACCGCTCGGCAGTTTATACCTTCGACGACGAACAACTACAATTTGCGAAACAGGCGATAAAAGATCTACAGGCTGATTTCAACGAGCCGATTATCACCGAAGTGCTTCCCTTTCAAATCTTTAGGCTCAATGACGAAAACTATCTCGACTATTATTACAAAGACCCAGCAAAGCTTTTTTGCCAGAATATCGTGAGCCCGAAGTTAAAAATACTGCTTAGCAAGTTCGCATGCCAGCTCGCGCCGGAAAAGGAAACCCACATCAAATCACTCTGACTTCCCAAACTTAAACCCAACCGTTTTCGGCGCTTCATTCTCCACCGCCAAGCCCTGGATAAAAAGCTGGTCGTCTATGATTTTATAACTCAATGACGCCTCATCGACCTTGTAATTCTCCGCTTCAAAGGTTTCTTTCAACGGCGCGAGGATGGCTTTGCGGTCAAAACTTTCGCTTAATTTTAATTGCTCATCACGAGGTTCGAGCCTAATGCCCTCCACCTTAAAAGAAAATATTTTTGAATTCATCCTATCTATATTTAAAGGCCCTTTAGCAAATAGCCAATAACCAACCCAATCACAATTGCAACTACCACCAAGTTCACCGCAGGTTTCTTTTCCAGCGTATCGATCTGCGTCCTTTAAGCCGTAACTTGCTCGTTTAACTGAGCCACCCGTTTTGAAATGTCTTTATCCGTTTCCTTGCCTGTTAAGTTAAATCGTCTTCATCGCCCGACCCGCAAACCAGCCTATCAGCAGCGCAGCCAATATCAACGCCCACCAGAGATAACGCATCCGCTGCAACCGGGCAATCTTTTTTTGATGAACCAGCTTTTCGTCCTGGAGCTTCAATACCTGCTGCTGCAATTTGGATCGCACACTGTTAACTGGCACTGGTTTCTCCAGTTCCAGTCGGTAACGGCGCAGAAAACCTCCCGCCTTGAGGAACTTCTCCCCGTTTGGCTTCAGGACAAGCATTTCAGGCAGGTCGTAATCACCGTGATTCCCGACCTCTGCGACCAGTTCCTCCCGTACCAACACTTGGACCATGGCAAAAGCGGAAGCCTCGTCCTCATCAAATAAAGTCATCAGTTGCTTCCTGCTCAGGCTGTCGGGTATCCCGAAAGCTTCGAGCATCGCGTCGAGCATTTCACATTCATATTCGTTAAGGTCGGTCACAGGGTAAAAGTAGGAATGTTCTTTTAATCAAATCAAGAATAATTAACTACATTTAGCATTATAACCCTTGTCACAATGAATAAATACCTTATCCTCCTGTTACTTGCTGCCGGCATGCTGGTCAGCGCCCATGATATCAAACCCGTAATTACTCCTCGACGCAGCGTCGCGACATGCGTCGGCGATAACCCATGTAAAGCCTGCAAAAATTGCAAATACTGTAAACGCTGTGCTAAAGAGGGTAAAACCTGCGGCGTGTGTAAGTAATCTTTTTTACCATTTTATCGTCTCCTAAATCGTACTTCATGGTAATTGCTTTACTTAGGCGCTCATTTTGGAGCACTGTTTTTTTTCTCGGGTGCAGTTTGGCCTCAAACGCTGAAGAACCTTTACTTTTTCGTCACGTACTCGCAACAGCCAATAGCTTACAGGTTTATTTTCCGGGTTTTAGATTTGCCGGTGCAATTACTACTTCGACGGGCGGCACAACGATCTGCCAGGGGAATTCTCTGGTTCTTAGGGCGAATCCCTCACCGCCAGTTGGCTCTACTTATCAATGGACAAAGGATAACGTTGCGATAGCTGCACCGGCAGGTACTGCATCAACGTTGACCGTAAATACCACGGGGAGTTATGGCCTTACGGTGACTACTGCGAACGTACCGGAAATTTATCCGGCCATAGGGATAACAGTACTGGCTGTCCCGGTAACTGGCTTTACCCATTCAGCCGACAACCAGTGCGCGAGTAGCCCTATGTCGTTCTCGAATACCTCCACCGGGACTGGGCTCACCTATAAATGGGATTTTGGGGACCCGAATTCCGGCACAGGTAATAACACGTCTACTGTTCAAAACCCAAGCCATAAGTTTGTAGGGAATGCGGGAAATGGCTCACAGACATACCGCGTAACACTAACGGTTACGAACAATTCGGGCTGTACTGCGTTAACCAGCCAGAATGTAACGACTTTACAACGCCCAAGTACCGAATTGGCAGGAAACAATCTGGGGGACTATAATGGATTAAGGTATTTTAAAGAGTGCGCCAGTGTCAGGTCAACGTTAACCTTCGCCGATTTCAGCACTACTTCCAACAGCCATTACACCATTAAATGGGGTGATGGCAGCGCAAATTTTGATAGCAATGCTTTCCCAGCTGAAATCACTCATGCCTTCGACGTAGGCGATTACACTTTAACTTATACCGTTACCGGGGTAAATGGCTGTACTGACACAGAAGTTTACCATGTGTTTGTTGGCGGCACACCTGCAATAACATTTGGCACCACCGGGAATAACTCTATTTGCACCGGAAGCACACTTACCTTCCAGGTAGGGCATGGCGACAACCCGCCAGGTACTACCTACACAGTGACTTATAGCGATGGTTTTTCGAAAATATACAATACACCGCCGGATACTGTCTCGCACACGTTTCTTAGTAGCTCAAAAGGCGAAACCCAAACTGCGGGGCCAACAGTTTACAACAATGCATTTGCCGCATTTATAAAAGCTTCAAATCCATGCGGCACTACTTCTGCCTCGGTTGTGCCCATTTATGTTTCTGCCAAGCCAAACGCTAAAATCACTACTTCCCCGGCTGATTCCGTTTGCGTGGGTACTACGCAAACTTTCACAAATGCCAATCCAGACGACTACTATATCCAACCAGATGGCACAAGCTTTCCCAACAAATTTACCTGGCAAATCCTCCAGTCATCAGGATACGCGTTTTCCGGCGACCTGGGAAAAAACCCGAACAACCCTAACTTTTCTTTAAGAAAATCGGGGAGCGAATCAATCAGCCTAACTTACACCACTGCCGGCAGCTATACGGTCAAGTTAAAATCTGCCAACCCAAATTGCGGCCAGGATTCTATCCTCAAAACAGTTTGTGTTAATCCGATCCCGACAGCATCGTTCAATGTGGATAATGCAACAGGCTGTATGCCTTTAGCAGTAAAAACTACCAACACATCGGCATTACCCATCTGTGGTAATAACAAATATTTGTGGACGGTAACTTATGTAGATTGTTCAGGCAATTCTTCAACTTATAACGGGTTTGCCAACGGCACCAACAAAAACTCCGTTAACCCAGAGCTACAGCTTACCAATGCCGGTAGCTACATAATAAAATTAACAACGATTGCGCCTGGTGGTAGGTGTACCGAAACGATAAACAAGACCATTATTGTAAAAAGCAAGCCCTCCGTAACCATTACGTCAGGTTCAAGCATTTGCCAGGGCAACAGCTATACGCCAGCTGCTGTTGTTAGCGGTTGTAACTCCGGCACACCAACCTATGTATGGACAATGACGGGTGCTGCTCCATCAACGTCGACTGCAGCCAACCCTGGCCCGATAACCTTTGCAGCAGCTGGCATTTATACCATAAAACTCGACGTAACCAACGATTGCGGAACAACGACACAAACCAAAACAGTAACCGTAAACGAAACCCCAACAGTGACCACTCCGGCTGACCAGCAAATTTGCGCGAGTGCTTTCAGTGGGCCGCTTAATTTCACCAGCTCGGCAGGTACCACTTTTAAATGGACTAACAGTTCAACTGCCATCGGGCTTGCCGCTTCTGGTAACGGGAATATAGGGAGTTTTAAAGCTATCAATAGCACCTTAACCCCTATAGTGGCTAACATAATCGTTACGCCGACAAATGGCAGTTGCCCCGGTCAGCCCGCCACTTTTAAGATTACGGTTTATCCGATACCTGCTCCCCCGGTTGCCGATGCCGTAATTAACTACTGCATTAACGATATACCGACCAAACTTACAGCAAACGCATCTGCCGGGAATACACTCACCTGGTACAACAACGCTGCATTAACCGGCGGCAGCACTACAGCGCCCACGCCGGCAACGACCGCAGCAAGCGCCACAAAATATTACGTCACCCAAAGTAATGGCGGCAACTGTGCAAGCCCTGCTACGATTATAACAATAAATGTAAACCCTGCCATCGAAAATAATACGATTGGAAGCGACCAGGCCCTTTGCGCTAATACAGCAGCAACCGCGTTAAAATCCATTTCGGTATTGAGCGGCGGCAGCGGTACTTATACTTACCAATGGCAATCGTCAGCAGACGGGGCCAGCTGGTCTGATATCACCGGAGCAACCGCTGTCGGTTACAGCCCCGGAAATATGACGACTACGACGCAATACCGCAGGTTGGTAACCAGCGGCTCATGCAGCAGCACTTCCAACTCTGTTAAGATAACGGTCCAGGGTTCTTTAAGTAATTTCAATATCAGTGCCAATCAAACAATCTGTCCGGGAGATGTTCCGCAGTTTTTAAAGGGACAACAGCCATCCGGTGCTAGCGGCAGCTTCACCTACCAGTGGGAAAGTTCTGTCGATAATAATACGTTTTCACCAATAAACGGTGCTGTCGGGATAGACTACCAGCCCGCATCCTTGCAGGTAACAAACTATTATCGCAGGACCACTTTCGGTGGTACCTGTAATGCATCGTCCAACACCGTAACGGTTACGGTAAACCCCAAACCGGTTGTGAACCCGATAAGCGATAAGCTCTATTGCAATGCCTCCCCATCGGCGATCATTGCATTTGGCCCCACGCTAAATACGACCTTTACCTGGGCAAACGATAATACCGCCATCGGGCTGGCCGCAACGGGTTCAGGTAATTTGCCGTCTTTTACCACAAATAACGCTACGAAAGCCCCTGTCACAGCGACAATCACCGTTACCCCAACATATACATCCGGCGGTGCTAGCTGCACCGGCACACCGATGTCTTTTAAAATAACTATTTTGCCGACGATCTCGGTCAATGCCGTCAGCGACCAACTGGTTTGCGCCGGGAGCACCAACCCGGCTACGGCTTTGGTAAATGACGCAGCAGCCTTCCCAGGCGGCACCGTTGTTTACAGTTGGGTAAGCTCCTCGTCGGTCGGATTGAATAATGGGACAGGCAGCCAGGTCCCTTCTTTTTCCGCGGTAAATTCAGGAAATTCGGACCTTAACAGCACAGTTACTTTAACCCCGGAATATACTTACCAGGGACAGAGCTGCAGCGGCGTACCCATCTCTTATAAAGTGACCGTTTACGCCAAACCCACCACAGCACTTGCCGGCAGCAACGATAAGACCTGCAATACGACCTATACGCTACAGGGAAACGTGCCTGTAACAGGAACCGGTACCTGGACGCAGACCGCCGGGCCTGCAAGCACCTTTTCAGCAGCAAACTCTGGGAATAATACTGTGAGCAATCTTACACAAGGCGCACGCTACCAGTTTAGCTGGACAATTGTCAACGGCAGCTGTAGCCCAAGCACCTCCCCTGTCACCATCGACGTCTTAAACGACATTGTCAATACGGTAAAGGCCGATGCGCCTTTCATTTGCCCGGGACAATCTGCGACGATCAGCACAGCCAGCTTATCCGGCGGCGATATCTTGAATACACTCCCGGCAACCTACACCTACGCCTGGGAAAGCTCGCCGGACGGTGCCGGTAACTGGGCAACGATTAGCGGGGCGACACAAGCCAGCCTAAACGTGGCGCCCTCTGCCACCACCTATTATCGCCGTAAAGTGAAAAGCTACGGGCTTTGTGAATTCGCAAGTAATACCATTGCCATCACCCTGAATTCGACGGCACCAGTGGCGAAAGCAGGAAGTAATCAAACCCTGTGTGCCCAAACACAAACCCGGCTGCAAGGCAATGATCCCGGCGCGGGGTTTGTCGGCACCTGGACAGGGAACGGGTTGACCTTCAGCCCGGATGCCCACGCATACAATGCAACAGTAAGCGGGCTACTGCCCGGCCAGTCCTATACCCTGACCTGGACGATTGCCAGCAGCAGCTGCGGTTTCTCCGCATCAACGGTTACCATCCATGATCTCTTGCCCCTAACCAACCAGTTGTCTCCTGGTACGACCACTGTATGTGTTGGCCAGCCGGCAACGCTTAGTGGCAGCTTACCTTCCGGTGCAAGCGGCAACTATACCTACGCCTGGGAAAGCAGTACTGATCAGAATACCTGGTCGGGTGTTAGCGGTCAAACCCAACAAAATTCAACCGTTTTGCCCAGCCAGTCGACCTATTACCGTCGGCTGGTATTCTCCGGCAACTGTAGCCTGGCCAGCGGCACCGTGCAAGTGATCGTGCTACCGGCTATCAGTAATAATGTGATCGATGCCAGTCAGCAGGTTTGTATTCTCAAGCCGGTGACCGCTTTGAACGGCAGCCTGCCTGCAGGGGGCGACGGAACTTACCAGTACCAATGGCAGCAAAGCGGCGATCAAAGCAATTGGACCAATATCGCTAATGCCACAGGCCAGGGTTACCAGCCCCCGCCCCTGTCATCGACGACCTACTATCGCCGCATTGTTACTTCCGCCATGTGCACAGGGAACCAACAAAACATAAGTGCAGTTGTTACCGTCACGGTTAACCCAAATGCAAAGGCTGAATTCAGCGCATCCGCATTGAAAGGATGTATCCCTTTCGACCTCTCCAAAGCTATCAAGGTTATCCCGCACGACGAATTGAATTCCCAGTACCAGTGGTATGCCAATGGCACCGCTATCGGTACGGGTTCGGCATTCCCAGGCTATACCATCCAAACAGACGGCAGCAACGTAACCATAGAATTAATAGCTACCAGCAAATTCGGTTGTGATGCCAGCAGCATATCCATGACCTTCACAACTACCAAAAGCGTTATCGCTTCTTTCACCAAAGATCAAACCAGAGCTTGCGGGCCGTTGTTGACCCGTTTTACCAATACCTCTGCCCCGATTGGTGGTGCAACCTACCACTGGGATTTCGGAGACGGCCAAACATCTTCCCTGGAACAGCCAGGACAGGTCGTCTTCCAACCAAATCCATCCGGAAGGGATACGACGTACAAGATCACGCTAACCGCATCAACTGCCTGCAGCAATACCACTTTTGTGGATTCTGTAACCGTACGTTCGCGCCCTAAGGCCATATTTACGCCGGACCAAACCATTGGTTGTTCACCATTTACCGTACATATCACTAACCAATCTACCGGCTTACCGAACCGCTACACCTTCAGCTTTGGCAACGGTGATAAAATCGTACAATCGGACAACCAGGCGATACAATATACTTACACGACACTGAAGACGGATACACTGATTATGAAGCTGGTTGCAGAAAATGAATGTGGTAAGGATTCATCCTTCTATAAGATCGTGGTTTACCCGAACAGCGTAAAGGCTAACCTCGTGGTGAACGGCGATAACAAGTTCGGTTGCGCGCCATTTGCCGTCAAGTTTGACAACAATTCTACAGGTGCCAATAACTTTAAATATGATTTTGGGGATGGTAATACTGCAACGACCACTGCGGCACCGGAATCGGTCTTTCATACATTTACCGTCCCAGGTACGTATGTGGTAAAGCTGACCGCGTCTAATGGCTGCTCCACGCAAAGCACAACGCAAACCATTGTTGTCCTGGCCCAGCCTAACGTGAGTTTCCATCCTGCCCAACTACAATATTGCGTAGGCAACGCCGCTGCGTTTGTCAACACGACGGTTAACGCTTCTTCTTTCGACTACAGCTGGGATTTCGGAGACGGTACAACCAGCAACGACTTCAATCCGACACACGTTTATGCCAAACTGGGCACCTATGCCGTTAAAGTAACTGCGGTCCAAAATGCAGCGAACGGCGCGACATGCGGCAGGACCGTGAGCGGCTCGATTACTATCCTGCCACTCCCGGTTGCGACGTTCAATAGCAACTCGGCTTCCCTGAATTGCGCTCCTTTCCGCCTAACCGTGAGCAGCACACCGGCCAACGCACCCAGCGTTTCCTGGTCTTTCGGTGATGCAGGAAGTAACGATAACACTGCCACAGGCTACGCGGCTTCGCATAACTTCGATAAGCCGGGATTGTATTTGGTGAAGCTTTTGGCTTATAATCAAAGCGGCTGCGTCGATTCAACAACGCAGGTGGTACGCGTAACCGAAACGCCTGCCGCACGGTTTACCGTTGCGGATTCTGTAATCTGCGGAAACACCGCCTCGGTCAAATTCGTCAACGGAAGCACCTACGGGGGCAATGACCTTGTCAATTATAAGTGGTATGTGAACGGTGCTTATATCTCGGCACAAAAAGACCTCAACTACAATTTTAATACGCCGGGAAATGTTGTATTACCTTATATCTTCCATGTCAGGCTGATTGCTTACAGCACGATTGGATGCCCGGATACGGTAGAGCATACCATGCAATTCAATCCGCTGCCCGTAGCGAAATTCACCGTGCCTGCATCGATCAGTTGTGCGCCGTTTTCCTTAAAGATCAATAACAGCTCACAATATGCAGACGGATTCAAATGGTACGTAAACAATACATTAGTTAGCACGGACAAAACGCCCCAAATTACGCTTCCGGAACCGAATAAGGCTTACCTGGTAAAACTGGTCACCAGCAATATTTATGGCTGCGGGACTGATAGTACCATCAGTACGTTCTCGACTTACCCAAGCCCTATTGCCGACTTCAGTCTTGCTGACTCCGTAAGCTGTAATGGAAAGTTGGATATTAAAGTCACGAATAACACGACCGGTGCAAGCAGCTATACCTGGAACTTTGGCGACGGCAGTCCTGAACAAAGCAGCCGCATTCCTGTGCATACTTATGGAATACCCGGCACCTATATCCTGCGGCTCGTCACTTTTAACGGTACCTGCCGGGATACGGCCATGCATCAGGTTAATATCGCCAATCCGCCAAAAGCAGCGTTTGTCGCCAATATACTCAAAGGCTGTACCAGTATAAGGCCTGTATTCCAGAACACATCGCTCAATGCAAGCGCTTATCTTTGGGATTTCGGGGACGGTACCTTCTCTGCCGAGAAAAACCCGGCACATAGTTATACCTATACCGGCTCGCCATACACCGTCAAACTCACCGTTTACGGCGAGTTCGGCTGCGAGGACAATAACGTGCTTGTCAATTACATTACGGTATCCGCTCCGCCTGTGGTCGACTTTGCCGCTGCACCGGATAGCGTCATCCAGATCCCGAACTATACTTTTTCCTTCAAAAACCAGACGACAGGAAGCGTTGTCAAATATGCTTGGGATTTCGGTGATGGTAAAACCTCGGCAGAAAAGGACCCGATCCATACCTACAAGGAGGCGGGCACCTACGCCGTGAAATTAACCGTAACGAATACCGACGGTTGTACCGCCTCGCGGACGCGCACCGTAAAAGTAGCGACAGTCGAACAATATCTATATGTACCGAATGCTTTTGAGCCCGGCAGTGCCAAATCAGAACTGCAAACTTTTACCGTACGGGCCGCTGGATTGGTCAGCTACTCCTTGCGCATCTTTAATAAATGGGGACAGTTGCTATTCGAAACAACAGCCCTCGATAGCAACGGTTCGCCGACGGTCGGTTGGACGGGTGACATGAAAGGGCAGCCTGCTCCATTAGGGGTTTACGTTTGGCAGATTAGCGGCCGCTTCCTTGATGGAACCGAATGGCACGGCATGAAATATAAGGCGGGTGATAAACCCTCCCAAACCGGAATTTTACACTTAATCAGGTAGGCTATGAAAATAAAGCTATTCATCTTTGCTGTCCTAACGATTTCCTTATGCCGACAGGCAGTTGCACAGGACCATATTTACTCGCAGTTTTATAATGCTCCAAACTACCTGAACCCGGCATTGAACGGGCAGTTCGAGGGAGACCTGCGCATGAATATGATTTACCGTAACCAGTGGTCGAGCCTGCCAGGCCCACTGAATTACTACACTTTTTCTGCTGATCTTAACCTGTCGCAGATCAATGGCGGTATCGGGGTAATGTTCACCAAATCCAGCGAAGGCGTCGCCTATCTGAACAAGATCAATTTCGCTGGTATCTACAGTTATAACGTAACTTTCAACAACAGTACACTATCCTTCGGATTGCAGGCAGGGTTCACTAACCGCCGTATTGATATGGACAAACTGGTTTTCCTCGACCAATTAAATTCAGGAGGTATCATTCCCGGAGGTGGCACAGGGGCATCTCTGGCAGAATTCAACAATAAGCTTTATTTTGACGGCGGTGCAGGCGTTAACCTGGTTACAGGGAATTTCATGGTTGGTTTGGCCGGCCAGCACCTGAACAAACCCAACGAAACGCTTACCGGCGCGACCTCGATCCTTCCCATGCGTTTCAACACTTATGCCAGCTATAAATTCGATATGGACAATGGCTATGATGAATATGTGCCCTCGTTGATCCCCTCGGTTGTGCTTTACCGCCAGGGGCGCGTCAATTCCTTTAGTGCGGGTGTCCAATACAAACGCCGGAATGTGAATGTTGGCGTATGGTACCGGGGCGACGGTCAGCAGAACGATGCCTTGGTTATCTCCCTGATTTTCGATATTTTCACCGGAAGCAGCAATGACAAAGTGCGTTTTGGTGCGAGCCATGATGCGACGACTTCCCGGTTGCCTTATACAAAAACTTCCGGGACAACAGAAGGCGCATTAAGTTACGAAACGACTTTCCCCGGGCACCGCGGAGACGGTCGCGTAACGGAGGGAAACAAAAAGTGTTATGACTTTTATTAGGTTACTGCTTTTTTTAAACGCATTCACGATGTTAAAAAAAGCCGGAATAGCGCTCGTGGTTTCTACGCTATTCAAAAGCAAACGTGAACCAGAAAAATTTAAAATCCCGAATTTTACTCGTTTAAATACACGCTACAAGCTTTTATTAATAAATATTAAGCGCCGTGCAAGTCAGTGATTCCTGGCTGATTTTAACTTTAGTTCCACGGTTACTGTTCGGGGCATTAAGAGTTTGCGTACTGTGAGGGGCAATTTGATTAAAATGCAACATTTCATCCTTATAGAGGCCGCCACTGGCCTTGATATAGCTTACTTTTACATTAACCATATCCACCAGGTAGTCGGAATTATTTGTGACCGTGATCCGCAAGTCGCTAATTCCGCCGAAAAGACGGTTAACCATGTATGTGCTACCTTCGACATTGACCTGGCTGTAAATATCAACACGGGCTATATTTTCGGTTTTATCTTTTTGCGCGGATTTAAACCATAAGAATCCGCCGACCAATAAGGCCAGTATAATGACGGTCGTTCTCCAGCTCATCGATGATGGTTTTTTTTGAGCTACCGCGGGTATTGAGTCGTTTGGAAAAGACGGCGCAATCATTGGCGGTTCATTCGGCACGAACTTAGCCGCCAGTAGTTTGCAACGCTCGGTGTTGATCATCGACGGCGAGCGCTCAAAATCTTCCACCAGTTCTTCTGGTAGACGAATGCGGCCATTCGAAAGCTTTACTGCAAAGTCAAAATCATTTGTATAGATGCTTTTGATATAACTTCCCAAAGTGGGCGCAAAAGGACGGAGCTGGTCAAGGATTGCAATAATGGCCTGCTCCTTTTGTTCGGATTGTGATGACATGTATTAGGTTTTCTAATGCAATATACAATTTTAGACCTAAAAACAAAGAATCTCTTGTAAAACCCTCAACGTAGATTAATTATAGGGACACGATTAGTCATAGGTTTACGCCCAAAGCTAAAACCTTAGGCACTTATAATTAATTATTCATTCGTGGTTTATTGTATGCTCCAAAATCAATTCGTCCAACGGATTATCCCTTCGGAGGATATGGATCATTTCCGTAGGTCCATTCGGTGCGAAACTTATTATTTTCGCCTTGCACCAGTACTTGCGCATCATGCCCGTCTGACCCTTTTTTATGCGCCGCTTCCACTGCGTCTTTAATTGCGGCAGCTTGCGTCTTATATGGCCCATAATGCGTACCATTAAACGATATCTTCCATTCCCGTCGTGTTTCACCACGAAATATTGTGCTCTTGCCATAATGGTATTGATTTTAATAATTTGTTTACTTTTTAACTCTTCCCCTTCTCCAGCCTCGCAATAGCCACCAATAAAGCATCTCCATATTTATAGATTTCATCCAAAGACTGGATCTCATACTTGACTTCTTTTTTCGCTTCATCCAAAATCACCAGGTAGTTCTTTGAACCACCTAAGTAAAGACGGCAGATCGTCTTGCGGTTGTTATCATCCAGCAAGATAGCGAAATAAGACTGCGCATCGCGGTAAGTGATTCGCTTGGCGTCGATATGTTGCCTCAGCAACGATTTCACGATGTAGAAGCTTTCGAGCTCTTCTTCAGTCGTTATGATCAGGGAGGCTGGCTCGCCGGGTACAGATTCTTCCAGTTTACCTGCCTCTGCAGCATCGATTTGTTTTTCCTGGTTCAAAGCCGATTTAAGGCGCTCATTGATCGCATCGCTGATCAGCAGGTTGAAAGAACGCTTGATAATCGGGCTGAACTGTTCTTTAACTTTTGCGGTAATCACTCCGGCGTAGATCTGCTTGGTAAAAAAGGTCACAAAGTTATCTGAAGGCGTGATCATTTCCTTATTTAGCAAAGTTTTTAACTCGTTGAGATACTTCAGCTCACTGGCCGTATTGGTGATGCTCTCGACGTCAAAATAAGATTTGTGAAATTTTTTCAGCTCTACCAGCTCCGTCTCTTTAATCTCCGTGATGTTGAATTCAAAGAACGGCGTACTGTCCATCTTGTTCTTTTCTTCCAGGTCCGTGTAGAAACGGTAAGTCAGCCCGTTGGTCAATAATCCGAATTTTGCTTTTGTCGTATGAAAGTACCGGAACAACTGAGAATTGTGCGGGTCCAGCTTTTCAAGGTGATGCTTGCATTCGATCAGTATGGTAGGCTCACCCTCTTTCATGATCGCGTAGTCGACCTTCTCCCCTTTCTTGATGCCGATATCGGCAATGAACTCCGGATTGACCTCGAATGGGTTGAATACATCGTAACCTAATACCTGGATAAAAGGCATAATGAGGGCATTTTTGGTCGCTTCCTCGGTTTTTAGCTGCGGAAGTAATTTTTCCACTCGTGCAGCAAGTTGTAATATCTGGTCTTTGAAGTCCATATTGATTTTTATTAGTAACCGTAAAGAGATTTTCGTTTAATGCTCGCGGTAACGTTATAGGAGGTAATTGCTGTATTTATTTCGGTACTCATCTCGGTTTTGCCGTGATAAACAAAACCGTCATATTTTCCATCATCCCCCAACAATCCCGTGAGTTCTACCGTTGGAATTTCTGTAGAATGCATGATAAAGCCGAATTCATCAACAAATTCGATGGTAAGTGTTCCTGTGTTATAACTATCCCGCAGGTCATTGATGCCTTCAACGCTTAAGGTATAGTATAAATAATTGCCCCGGTAAAGCGCTTTCAACGCTGTACTGGCACCGGGTTTGACAAAACTCAGGCTGCTGGTCCCTAAATCTTTTTGATTCGGCTTCGACACCTCGAATTTCTTGATCTCTTTGGCGGACAGGTCGCCGATTTCCCGCAGTTCGTTGTCGATGACCTTGTAAATCTTCCCTTCGTGAACAAATGTGTTTTCCCCGATCTGGGTATCGTGGTTGCAGGAACTTAAAGCAAGGCCAACGAGACAGATGATGTATAATAGTTTCATGACTGCTCTTCGGTTAAAATGAAACTTCTACCCTGCGGTTCTTCTGCCGACCGGCTTCGGTATCATTCGTAGCTACAGGGTTGTCGATCCCTTTTCCTACCGCGTTAACCAGGCCTTTGTCGATACCATTTACAATCAGCAATTTCTTGTAAGCATCGGCCCTTGCCTGCGATATGGATTGATTGAAAGCGATATCCCCCTCGCTGCTGGCATAACCAAATACGCTTATTTTTAATGCCGACCCGTTTTTTTGCCTCTGACGGATAGTGTTAACGATGCTACTGATGCTTCCCCTCGGCCTAACAGAACCGGCTTTGAAAGATGCAGCTATTATGGCGGCAGCACTGTCGCCAACAGGCTTTGGACCGATGAAAGCCGTATCGGTTGCTGGAACGACGGCCACTGCCTGTACCGTTTCCGCAGCAGTATTTACTGTACCAGCCGGTTTGAACAAATACCAGGCGATGCCGCCAATAACTAAAACAGCAATCATCACCAACAGCCAGTACTTGGGCTTTTTAGCTTCCGGCTCGCTTTTGGAAAGATCGAACCCCGGCTTTTTGGAGGAGGCCGTAGCTTCCTCATTTTTGTTTAAATTGAATGACATTATGATTTGGTTTAGGTATACATATCGACTAAAGTTTGCAAACTGCCCGTATGGGCGCGACCCATGGCTTCGAATTCCCAGGTATTATCGACGCGGAAGAGCCGGCCGAATTCTACAGCGTCCTCGTTAGTATACTGCTCTTTCAGGTCGTAACGGATGATTTCCTCGCCGGTATTTTCATCGACGATCCGTATATAACAGTCTTCCACCTGACCGAAATTGAGGCCAAGGGTCCTGCGGTCCTTTTTATTATCATTCGGGTATTTGCAGATGGTACAGCAAATGATGATTTGCTCGATCCCGCTGTTTACTTTGTTCAGGTCAATCAGCATATCCTCATCGTCATCGCCGTCACTTCGCCGCCCGTCAGGGTCGTCTATCGCACCGGTGATCGAACCGTCTTCAGTTAGCGGACGGAAAAGGCCTTTTTCGACGGCATCTTCTTTACAGTTCCCCATCCGGACCTGGCCGTAGAAAACGAAATAGGAATCCGAAGGGATCTTGAAATTTGCCCCGATCGCAAACGCTGATACATCAAGGTCGAACTCGGGTCCGCCGGGCTGGTCATTGGGGTCCCATCCCATCCCGATCTTCACGAGGGAAAGCCCCGGCGCTGCTTTGGATAAGGAAAAGCGCTCTCCTTTGTTTAAATTGAAACTTGTCATTGCTATTGTGATTGTTTTATTGATACATCTCCACGAGTGTGCCGAGCCCGCCGGCAAATGCCTGTCCCACCGCTTCCAGCTTCCAGTCACCTTCAGCCCTGACCATCGTTGCGATCAGCACGGAATCTTCATTTGTGAAATTCTCATCCAAACGGTACTCGCACATCACGTCATTATTCAAGGCATTGCGAACTTGTATGGCTGCATTCTTTACATGCCCGAAATGGTGCCCGCGTGCTTCGGCTTGGTCGATCGTCACGGCGAAGTATAAGAACTCGACCCTGCTGTCCATGATGCTAAAGTCTAAATGGATCGCCTCGTCGTCGCCCTCCCCTTCTCCGGTCCTGTTATCCCCGGGATAGAACGCGGAGCCGTCCGGGCTCCTTGGGTTATTGTAGAAGATTAAAAAATCGTCTGTAATCAATTTTCCGCTTGCACCCATCATGAATAAAGAAAGATCCAGGTCCACTGGGTGTCCGTTAACAACTGCCTGGTCCCATCCCAGCCCTGCGATCAGTTTTTTCAACCCGCCCCCGACTGAAGACATCGAAACCGGTACTTTTTTTTGTAATTGTATAGCCATTGGTATTTTTATTTTTTTGTGGGTGGTAATGGTGGTGGCGGGACTGATTTTGGCCGCTCTCCAGCCGGCTTGATTTGCGGTAATGGCGGCTTGGTGCCCTGCACCGTTCGGCCATTTGGCGGAGGTAATGGTGGTGGCGGAGAAGGACGCGGTGGCGGCACTGCCCGCTCATCTGCCGTGGTATGCGAATGTTTATTGAAAAAGAGCTGGATCGCATTGTCCGTATGTGCTGGTTCGGCACTAATAACATATGGATATTGTTTGAGTAAACGGCTCGTAAAATAAGATGTCCTGATCTGGCCGCTGCCAAGCACTACCATCAACTGTTCACTGCCTATTTTAAACTTCTCCACAATGCCGCTAATAGCGGCCGTTACGGACAGGTCGCCCGGATAATACTGCAGCCTGTGATCGATCTCTTTTAAGTTCACCCGGAACCATAATTTATCTCCGTTTGTTAGTTCTGCGTCACCGGTAATGATCGCGCCTGTTGAAGACAGTAACCCCGTACAATAGTGCAGTAGTGCAGATGCTTCGCGGGCTGCATCCAGGTCCAAATGCGGATTTTGGATCAAAATATAATCCATGATCATTCCGGCCAGTATCCGGACCCGTGGATCAGCACCCTGCCCCGGTAGCGCCAGCGAACTGGCCGGCATTAGACAATGTTTTTCGTAAAACTCCACGTATAAGGTATCATCGATACCGCTCAGGAGCAATACAGCATGCTCTGAACCAATCAGCCGGGCCGTTTTTAAAGATTCCAGCAACAAGTCGCTGGAACTGGCCACAGAAACCGTCCTGTACCCCGCTTCTGTGAAGAGCGATTCCACCAGGCGCCGTTCCGGCTCATCAAGGCCTGGCTCGAAAATAAATTTCAGGGGTAAAGTTCGGCGATGCGATTCGATAGAATCACTTTCGTAAACAACGGAGGTCAGGAAATAAGAAAGGTACTGCTCAATACCATAATAAAGCAGTTGTTTAACCCTTCTGGGGTTGTTGTGGAGGACAAAGTGCTTGCTGGGATCCTTGATGATCTCGAAATAATCCCCAAAGCTTTGCGGGTCGTGCGCATAGAACCTATCCCGCGCAGCCTGCCCAAACAGGATCTGGTTATTCTCCACGCAAAAATAAAGCGGCACCTCATTGCTGCCCCTGATTGCCAGCGGGCTGAACCGCTTCCCTTCCGCCTGATACCAGAAAGTGACAGAACGCCGGGAAACTTTTACCACCACGCCGTATTTCATCTCTATTGCTTTTGAATGCCTTTTAACAGGTGTTTTTCGAAAAACTTCATGCCCTCGAGGATGATAATCGGCGCGACATAATCAAACTTCTTCTGTTCGTTATTTTTCCTTTTTTGCGCCTCGATGAACTCGGGGATGGCCTTGATATAATTTTCGATATTCATGTCCTCGAAACCCAACATGAAATCGGAAGGGGTCATCTTCAGCCCGAACATGGTGGAGGCAACTTTATAGAAAAGGTCTGCAAAATCCATGAACCGCGGGCAGGGTGGTTTGCCATTCTCGACACGGTAAAGAAAGTGAGAGCCGATATATTCCGTCATCTCCGGGATGATGGAATTAGTGGATTTTAAGTACTCCACCTGCCCGCCCGGCTTGACAATGCAAAAGTTTTCTTCGCCCAAAATTTCGATGGCCTGCTTATTTTGAGGTACCAGGATACGCGTCTGGCTGGTAGGTATAGCCAACCCTTTTGATACCTCGTATTTGACATCAGAATTGTCCTGGCCGCGCTGAGAGTTGATATCAATGATCTTCAGCGGGTTTAAGGAGACAGGGACGATTGTCTGCCTGGCGACGGCCTCGCCACCGATGCCGCGAAGGAACATTTGGGTATAGTAGTCATTCGCTGCTTTTTCGTCGACCGCACTGAACCAGTCGAATATACGTGCACCTTTACCGGCAAATGCTATCCTGATGCGCGGAGGGCTTTTTTTGACCAGTTCCGTCGCATCATCAGAACGAACGATCTCCTCCCGAAGCTTGTGGACCAACTGGCCGGCATAAAACATGATCAGTCCCGTGATGTAAAGGTTCACGCTCATCATTTCTTTACAATCCGCCGCAATTAGCCGGTAAAAAGCCTCGAAATCGGCGGCCTCCAGCCGGTCGACAACCTGTTCAAAATAGTATGGCGCCGTACTGGCGGAAAATTTATCTTCGCCCTTATTCAGCCCTTGGATAGAAATATGTTTTTGTTCGCACATCTTTAGCAATACCCGCTTGAAATTTGGCGAATATTTAGTGGCCTGCGCAAGGCGTTCTGCCGCGAACCGGATAGAATTCTGCTTGATCATTGCTTTCCCTTTGCCGAGATCCGAGAGAACCGTTATATCTGTCGTACTGCCGCCTATATCAAAGCAAAGCAGCAATTCGCCCTGGCTGACGGCGTAACCATCATTCGGCCGGAGCATATAATTCGCTACGGCACAAGCTTCAGAAAGCGATTCGTTGTCTTTCAATACCTCGAAATCAAAACGGATCGGCCCATTATCAGTCGGGATATCGACCTCTGCCACTTTTTGCGGTCCAGGTGCGCCCCAGCCCGCGGCTACAGGCGTTTCCTGTGCCGCCCAGGGGTTTGCCGGAGAGGAGTCCCCCCATGCAATCGCACCCGCTGAAGGTGTATCCCAACTGCTGCCTTCTGTGTTACCAATATCAGACAAGTCCGAAGGACGATAGGTCTTTAATTTCACAGTACTGTTCAGCGGGTTAATCGCGATAAGCGAATCCCAAATAGCACGGTATTCGTTCAGCATATCCTTACCCATCGAAGACGGATAAGACCATTTCAGCGAATGCGGTTCATGGTTCTCTATAAATAATTGGGCATAAACATGCAGGAGTAGTGAACCCAGGTAAGCCGTTTTATAACTTTTGTCCAAAGCCTGAGTGGACCATTTCATATTATAAACGAGTTCAGCACTGCCTACCCGGTTATATTTGAGAAAATAACGGTTTTCCAGGGCGGTATCGATCGGCAGGTTCTTTTCAAAACAAGGGAAGCCGCCTTTCACGGATTGCGCTAACAAGGAATCCTGCTGGCTGCCGGCTTCGTTTGCCACCCGCCTGGTATCGTGCAGCGTTAAAACAGATTTAATGGAGTTAGTTACGATCTCATCGTTTTGGAAGAAAAATATCTCATCCTCGACAGCAGGTCGTTCATCATTGTTTTTATTGTCGTTCCCAAGCAGGGACACTCTTTTATTGGTCAGTGTCAACTGTCCGCAAACTTTACCGGCGCTTTCAGACCAGTAGGCGACTGATGTATTCGTACTGCCGAAATCTATCCCCAAAAACGCCGGTGAAAGGTTCCTGGCGGAACTAAGCATATTGACGGGCAAGGTTTTACTGCTGATTGCCCCGGTATAACGGATGATCCCGAAACCGCAATCAGCTCCGGCATGTGAAAACTTAATTCCTTTAAACGGCTGGTTGCTTTCATAGATTTCGTATTTATATTTATTGTCAGCCACAGCATTGTTCGAAGCGATATGCAGTTTAGCGGAGATGCCGGATCCCAGGTCCGGGTTCAAGACACGCCCTTTAGCGGCCAGGTACACCGGAGCGCCCTGGCTGTCCAAAGCAATCCGAAAAAAATCGTCATGGACATTGCCAACAAAAGGCGTTGCCTGGAATTTGGCATCGTTATGCGGGATCTCTGAATAAAGAAAGTATCTGCCCCACTGCTTGGAGATAAAGTTGGGCCACATCAGGATATCTTTTCCCATAATCGTGTCTCTTGCCACGCCGTAAACAACCTGTTTGATGATCTCGTTCCCACTATCTGTGATCAGCTTGAGCTGAACTATTAGTTTTTCCCCGTCCTGTTGATCGGGGTCATAAACAGCTGTTAGCCTCGATTTCACGTTCGTGGTATCCGACAGGCCTGCCAGGGCATCCAGATTCGCGCCGAAGACATTCAGCGCCAATGGTGTAAGGGGCAGTGTAAAATAGGCATATGAACCGGACTGCCCTTTTGTTTCGGCGTTGAGTAGAAGGAAAGGCTTATCAGAAAGGTAATTTTTTGCTGCCACACCCGGCTTACCAAAATCGAATTGTACGATCTCCGTTGCGTCCGCCAGGAGGAGATCCTTCGGGTCGAAGGCGATGCTGCTATCTGATGTAGCATCGGTTGAAATCACGCCTTCTGACCCATACAGGATGGTAGAATAATTGAACAGTTTTGCAAAAGGTTCCTGGAAAAGCGATCCTACTTCCGGCGGTGTTTGCTGATCCAGTTTGGCGAAATTCTTTGCCTGCTGGTACGCAACCATTTCATCCATCCAAGCCCTTACGACCGCTGATACATTGCTGTAATCCGGGCGGAACGCACCGTCAAGCTTGCCGAAATGATTTCTGAAGGATTCGATATTCTTAAGGATATGGTTAGCATAACCGTAGATCTTGAACAGTTCCTCCGGTTTAAGTTCCGATCTTAGAGGGTCGGTGAACCTGCCGGTACCGATATCTACGAAAGGAAGCCTATCTCCGATCCGGTACGACACCGATGTGAAGAGGAAACAATCTGGCGAAGTACCGCCAACCACCTGGCCCTTGTAAGAGATAATATCGATAAATGGTACTTTGTTCGCGTTATTGGCCAGCGACTGGTCGCACCACAAAGGTTTTTTTTCAAAAAGCGCGTTCCCGAAGGCACCTTTCGGTTCATAGATATTGCCGGTCTCGGCCACCTGCTTACCATCGGAATAAGCGAGTTCGACCCGTTGGATACTAATGTCTTTATAGTTCAAAGCGAGGCAACTGATAAAGCCTTTCCATTCATTCAGCAGCGATTTGTAGAAAAGCACCAGGCCTGAGGCGGTGGCATCTTTGTCACGGACATTGTTCATCGCGTTATCAAACAGGCTAGCGCGTGCAAATACGGTTGGCATACCGGAAACGATAGATCCAATGTTCACAGCAGAATTACCTTGCTGGTCGACGGCGATTTCAGGGATCAGGATGAGTTTTGTAAAGACCTCCAGCTGCGGCAGTTTGTCCCACGCAAATTCAACGCCTTGCGGTTCGGCAGAGGACTGGACCTTGATAACGAGTGCTTTTGTTTTTGACATGATCAGAATGCTTTATTTTGATTGGAAGCCCTGCGAAACAGAGATGGCATTATAAAGGTGCGCCAGGAATTTTTCTTTGGTTGTATTGACCATTTGCAAGTCACCCGGCCCCGAATCAATCAGCCTGGAAACAAAGGTGCTGTACCTGCTGTTTATGAGCGTTTTAGGCCAGTGATATTTCTCGTCGGTGAACATGGTGCCAACATCGAGCTTACTGAGTTCTGCCTGACTATTTGGGAAAGATTTGCTGCTAAAAATAAAATTACCAGGTGCGATAGAGTCCCGAACCTGGTAGATCCAGCCAGGTATGAATTTTCCATTTTCAAACGTATAAGCGAAATACTTAAAGTAGTCATTCAAATCAGCACAATCCGCATCGCTAATGCTCTCATACTGGTAGATCTTTTGTTTTTGCAGAAGGTTAATGAAGGCTTTGATGCCCAGATCACCGCGCGCGCCGCCGTTCGCAGTTAACGAAATGTGGGCCAGCGAGAAGAATGCGCCGAGCTTATTGGAGAATACTTCCCCTGCCCTGCCGATATTACCGACCAGGTCTTCTGCCGTAAAACTGAAAGCGTTATCATGGAAGGGGACGGCCTTATATAGATATTCTGCTTTGGTCGTATCCAATAGCGAAGTGCGTGTAAAGAAATCGAATGCAGCGCATGCTGCTGTCAATTCAGTGATGTGGCAGCCGTTTTTCTGGTCCGCTCCCCCGGTGATGGTTTTTCCAGTATCCTGTACGCCATCGGCATTTTTACTTTCTACCGGCCAGCCGATATGGTAAAGCAATTTATAAGATTTTTGCACGGTCGGGTCGCTTTGGTAAAATTGCAGCGCCGCCTGGCTGTTCAATGGAAAAAAAGAAGCGTCTGCGATCACACTGTCCTCCTTGGATGAACGCTGCTTATCATCCGGTTTTTTGAAGGTGAAATATTCGGTGAGCAAAGTCGCTCCGAATTTCACCCTGCCCAGGTCAATACTTGATGCACCTGCAGAACGGATCTGCACAAAATCCTGCAAAGCTTTGGGGATAATCGGGATGGCGGACGCACCCGTACCGCCAAATATGGATCCGAAAACGAAAACCCGCGCCTTTTCACCAGCCTTTTCCAGTTTTTCAACAAATTGTTCCAGTTCCCTTTCCTGTGGTTTTACCTGGACACCGCTGGCTATGCTCCGGGCAGCTTCAGTAATGCCGTGGTACATCAGCAGAGAGCCTAAATGGGTCTGTGCACGGTATCCGTGGGCGAGGTTAAATTCCTGTACCGACTGGTTATCGAGAAAGAGGTCGGACAACAATTTATTATCGCGCTGCTGCACCTCGCTCCCGGTGGATAATTTAGCGAGGTTCTTATAGTTCTCCCTGCCTTTACCGGAATAATCGGTATAGAAACGGTAGAGTGTTAACCTGGTCGAAAAAAAGGTATCCGCATTTGCTGTACCCCCATCATTGTTGCCGGAGGACTTGACGCGGTTGTACAGCCGCAATAACTCTTCCACCCGACCTTTATTCCCATTAGTCTGGTCCGTATCCAAAGTCAGCACTTCGATCTCCCGGCTATCAAACATGCCGATAGCGCAAAGGTGAATAAAGGATTCCAGGCAGCGCATCCCGGTGCCTCCAACAGCGATTAAAAATAATTTATCCATGTTTTTAAAAGGTTAGAACCAATGACCGATTTTGCCGTTTTTGAATATTTTACTGAGTACAAATCCGAGCAGGAGGTATAAAATAAAGCCTGCCGCTGTCCCGATGCTCAGGGCATTGATATATCGTTTGACGATCATAATATTCGCATCCGGTTTGAACATATAATACCCAAGCAAAAAAATAATGGCAGGGTTTAAAGCGGCGATCAGCCAAAACCAGCTACGCCGTTTTAAGGCGTCTTTGGGCCTGCTGCCCCCTTCATAATTAATAGCGGTGGCGATCAGCGCTGCAATTAATAAAAGGACAAGGGCGGTGATACCCGAGATCACATAAGCGGTAATTGATTCCATAATTGTGTTTTTATTCGGTGGTTTTGAGGTAATAGGTATAAATAGTTTTGCCGGTTGGTTGTAGGTCATCCAGGGTGCTTTTTACCGAATTGTATAAACCCATGTTGGCTAAGCCGCTGGTGTTGATCCATTTGAATTTTTCAAGCACCGGGTTAGCGTTGTTTACCGTGGCGTCTTTTACACTAACGGTGATTTTTAGCAGGCCCTTCGGATCGGGGATACTGCCCGCATCAAACTGCGGTGAAAATGCGATACCGATCTCGGCTCTTTTTTTATCGGTATGAAATGTATTATTGAAAAGCGCCTGGTTTATGGTAAATAGGCCGCTTAGCGTTTTCGAATCAGCGGGTTCATAACGGTATTCCGGTTTAATGCTCCCATCGGGCAGGTAGCAGGAAAGCGCGATCTGGTCCGTTTCCTGATCCGAAAACTTATTTTCGCCATCGCTTCCTTTAACGATTTTCGGGCGGTGCTTTAGGACTTCCAGTGACCTGGCATAGCGTTCAAAATCAGCCGTGGCATCAAAGACGCTCACCTCAAGTTCTTTATAAGTATAGCTGTCTTCATTACTGAGGTCGATAAAAAGCTTTCTGAACAGTTCATTGAACTGATTTTGCGGCAAATAATCTTTTCTGGAGTCGGCGATCGTCGCCCAACTTACACCGAGTGGGTAATACTCAAAAGGCATGTGCTGTTGCAGCCCGTTGATATAATTATTTTGTAGGTCCAGCACATTTTGATCTTTTTCGCTTTTGCCGGAGGCATCGCGAAAGATGCCTCCGGTGTTCACACCCGGATAATCGGTCGTTAACAGCCAGAAATCCGCGGCGAGGTCAAACTTCGCTGGGAGGACGGCCAGTTTGGGCCGAAGCTTATCGATCAAACTGGTGCCTGTTGCCCGGCCGTAAGTAAAGACGGTAAAGTAAATATGCTTGTCTACTTTTCCTTCTTTGTAGTCCGCAATAAAAAAAGAGATGGAATTTCCATCCTTTAACCATTTGGAGAATGGTAACTTGAGGTAAGCAGTGGATGCGACTTCTGCATTGTTTTGCCACTCTTCGAAATCGGTGATGAGCAAGGCATCATTTTGGGAGCCCACGATTTTTTCAACGGCTGCCTGGATAGGTGCGCGCCGGTCCAGGTATTGCTTAGGATCATTGACGATCTGGCCAAGTTCGGTGCTATTAGCCACTTGCAAGGGCGTTACCTGGTTTTCTGCAAGTTTAAACACCTCGAACTTTTGCGCAAGCACAGTGTTGAAGCATTCCGGCATCAGGTCTTTGATCGCGGGTGTTCCGAATGCGGTGTACATACCCGCGGAAAAGTCTACGTACATTGCCGGTGAGCCTGAAGGCTGTTTGCCCGTACCTGTTTTCAGGTCATTGTAAGCAGCCAAAGTTGCCCGAAGGTTTGGGCCATAGAGGTCTACTCCCTCAAAGGGATCCACTTTGCTTCCTCCACCGCAAGATGCCATGACCAAACAAACCGGAATCAGGTATTTGTAAAAATTCTTCATCTATAAAATTGATTTAATGTTTGTATCTACTTCAGCAACAGAAGCAACTCGTTTTGGAAAATTGAACAACAAAGAGCTCAGTACTGGCAACACGAATACAGCCACCGTGGACACGGAAATAAAAATATCCGTTTGCTTGCCATCCAGCAGGGCGGTGAATTCGGTATGCGGGTAAAAGTGCGCGTAAAGTGACGCTAACAGCTTCAGGCCGAGTATACCGATCACAACAAACGCCACAGTTTCCAGGAAGGGAAATTTTTCGATCAGTTTTACAAAACCCTGTGCCACGAATCGCATGGCGAGTATGCCTATGAATACGCCGATATAGATCAGGTAAACATGGTTCGTAAATGCGACGACCGCGAAGACGTTGTCTATCGAAAAGGCCAGGTCCATCACTTCAACCAATGCGACAGTCGCCCAAAATGTCCCGATTAACCCTACAGTAGAACGGTATGCCCAGCTTTTTTCATTGTCAAGAGCCTCCTCTTCTTTCTCCTCCCCTTTGCCACGGAAGTAATCCAAAGCCAGGTAGATCAGGTATAAGCCGCCCAGGGGCTTCAACCACCAGATCGAAACGAGCCAGGCGGCGAGGAAAAGGCAGAGGCCTCGCATCACGTAAGCACCGATGATGCCATACTTCAGGGCCTTTCCGCGCTGACTTTTCGGCAAGCCACTCACCATCGTTGCAAGGACAGCCGCGTTATCTACGGATAACAGGCTCTCGATGACGATAAGGTTAAGGACGATAAGCAGGCCTGCTTTAATATCCTGCCCCAGCAGGGTATGCACAATATCCATCGTGATAAGGTTTAGGTGTATGAGTTAGTGATTTTTCCAATTGGTTTGTATCCAATTTTTAACATGTTGCTGGCTTCGCAGCTCGCTTGGATGCACCCTGATCATCCTTTCTATTTTTTTGCCATCAGTCACATCGAAGAACTTCCAATCCTTCATTAACGCCTTAATCATGTAAAGGACTTCATAACCCTCATTGCGGTTAAGTAAACTGCTGTCCGGAGTTCCTGTTAGTTTAGGGTCGTCCTCTTTAGTATGTTCCCAGCTGTACTTGTAAACTAAATCTGATTTTGAAAATGGCATTGCGTTTAATTTTAAGTGTTAATGATTTATTTATCTTCCCAGTGGCAAAGCGTTTTGCCTTCTTTATTTGCTTCTTCTACCGTCATCTTTACTGTTCGGTATGTACAGTTGCTCAAGCCTCGACAATGTTCTTTTAAATGGTATCTTCTCGCGTTTGGGCTAGCACAGACATACACCATCGTTGAATCTTTACAACCCACGCCCATTAAAAAGAGAAAGAGTAAAGCCAACTTCATTGCTGTTACTATAATAATCTTTCCGCGATTCCGCTTTCGGTAACCTGGTCTCCACAGGGAAGTACCATGATCTTACCCGTTTCCGGAAGTTCCAGCAGGCAGAAGCCATCCCTGCAATTCGCGTAGCGGTATTTTAAAGCGGCAAGGCCTTTAATCAATCCTTGCTCCTGCGTAATCCTGTAGACGTACCGGGAACAACTTTCCCGAAAAATACACCTCCGCCTTTGGCTAGCCGGAAATGCTGCCCAATAGAACCGGATCAATAAGAGCAGTGGCCATTTCATTTATTCCGGTTTACTAAAAACCACCATCTGGTAAGAAGCCATATAGCCTGGTTTTGCGCCGACGCCGAAACACCCGGCATCTGCGAGTACATAGGTCGACACGCTTTCCAGCCGGATATACTGCCATCCCTGGCCGGTATATTGCCTGATGAGGTTTTCCAGTTGGTCGGCAACGACAATCGTCGTTTGCTTCTTGTGATCCATTGTTGCGGTGAAGGGCACTACTTTGTATTCCATGTCAGTTTGGGTTAGCTTATTGCATGATCCAAAAGTATAACGGGAAACCGCGCCATTTTTACGGGAAACCGTAAGGCAAGAAATTATTTGAAAAAAGTTGAAATGATTGCTATGCGACTTGGCATTAAGGTGTATAGCTCTGATCAGATAATGCCCATATCTTTACAAAATGCGACAAGCTGTTCGTTTTTTGTAAATTCAAGTACATCCTTCATTAAGTTGAGGCGTTTCTCCATGCTGCTCAACCCGGATGGGCGGATTCCGTTTTGGAGAAGGTGGGCGGGAATATCCTTTTGCAGTACGCCATTTGATAATAGCGTCACGATGGTCGTATCGTAGGCCGTAAAATCGTGCATATTTTTTTGCCTGGCAGCCTGGCGGAGCTCGGTAGGGTAATGAATCTTATTTTTAAAAATCGCTTCAATAGCCAGTTTGAGTTCCTGGGCGTCCCGCCTGGCTTTGCGCACAAAGCCGTTTATGCTAAGCTCATTGAAAAGGGTATCGATTAAAGCGGGTTTGTGCTCTGCTGAAAAAACAAGCACCTTTAGCCCGGGCTGCACTTGTCTGGCTGCCGCGATCAGCGCTGCTCCGCCGCTGATCTTTTGCACATGGCCATCCGCGTCAAACGAAAGGTCGGTGATCAGTAAATCATAAGGCGTACCACTCCGAACACCTTTCTGTATCCTGGTCAAAGCATCATCACAATAATAGGCATAATCAGGCCCGGCGATACCGAGGTCCTGCAATGTCTTTTGTACAGAAATGTTCGCGCTTTCATGGTCTTCGGCAATCAGTACACTGTTAAACATATTATTCGGTCTTAGCAACGGGAAAAGAGATCAGTATTTTAACACCTTTTTTCACGTTAACCCCAAATGTAATCGATCCCTTTATACTATTAATACGGTTTCCCGTATTTGTTAAACCATTTTTATATTGCGGCTCGCCCGTAAAACCCACCCCATTATCCGTATAATAAATATTGATACGTCCGCCCTTGCGCTCGAACCTGACCGCGACATTGCTGGCGCCACTGTGCTTTTTCATATTCACCATCAGTTCCTGCAATACGTGCTCGATCTCGTACATTGCGTCAGCGTCAATCTCTTTCCAAAGCGCATTGCTATTACCCGCAAGCGCCACTTTCGTGCTGCCGGTGGCAAAAGATCGTAGTATCCGGGTTAATTTTTCCGAAAAAGGCAGGTTGGGATTATCGGGTTTGTCATAAGAAATATCCCTGGATTTCTCATACATATTTTCGATTCGGTCCAGGAGTAATTCTTTATCGAGTTCGTCCTGGTTTTCAATTTCGGACATCATCCTGTACAGGCCGTTCGCTACGACGTCGTGTACTTTTTTCGAAGTACGAAGCTGGTTCTCCTGTATTGCTTTTTCAGCCTCCAGTACTAAGCGCTGCCTGCGTTTCCGGTAGAGGAAAATACCAAATGCAAAAGCAGCAAGTGAAAGGACAAGGGTACTATAAATAATGACTTTCTGTTTAATGAGCTGGTAACGTTTTTCGGCATTGTCTTTCTGGAGGCGAAGGTTATCTGCTTTGTTTTTCTGGGCATCATACCGGATCAGCGCGAACTGGTTCTTAGCGGCATTACGCACGGTTTGGGTACTATCATTAAGTCTTTGATAACGTACAAAATATTGTTTTGCATCACTTACGGGCCCAAGCCGGATCAATTTTTCCAGGGCCTCCATCTGGTCATCAGCACTATTAAGCCGGGAGGCAACACGATACATGTCTGCCGCATAACGATAGGCCGAATCCGGCCGTTTTAGCGAGTAATAGTCTGCTAGATGCGCATAGCTGGCATTTTGGCCCCAAAGGTTATTGGCCTCCTTCCGGAGCCGGAGCGCGGTTAACAACTCCGGCGCCGCGTTATAGCCCGGGTTTTGCAGCCATTTGGTCCTGGCAAAATTCGATAATACCCTGGCATATTCTGCGGTATCCCGCCGGTCGTTAAAGATGCTTTTATAAATACGAAGTGCTTCCCTATATCGCCCCTTCTTTTGGTATGCCAGTGCTTTGTTATTCAGAAATATCCGTTTGTAGCTTTCCACTTTAGCGATGCGTAAGGCGGCGGCGTAATATTCTATAGCCGCGTCATAGTTTTTAAGGCTTACGCTGTTTACGCCCAGTTCGTTGTAATCAGAAGAAAGGCAATTGATATCATCAGGCTTATTTTCATTCAGGAATTGGAGGGAAGTGAGCAGGGTTTCCTGGGCACCGAAGTAGTCTCCCGCATCAGACTGGATGATGGCCATATTATTGTAGGAAATCCCGACCTGCAGGCTGTCTTTGGAATTGGAGACCACCTTATTGAAGTAATAAAAGGCAGAGTCATTTTGCTTATACAAAAAAGCCTGGGCCTTTTGAAAATCCGCCGTCCCTGTAAAAGGCGATGCTGTTTTCTCTTTGCTGCAGCAAAGCAAAAGCATTATACCAGCAAGAAAAAAAAAAGGCTTCTTCAAGGTTTAAATTTTATTTAAAAATAGGAAAAAGCCGCGAGTAAGCAATAAAAAAAGTCAGGCGGGATTGCTCCTGCCTGACTGCTGCAACACCTGTTTATGGATGAGGCGGCGGTGGTGGCGGGGTCGGGTTGCCAGGCGCATGGCCGGATTCACCACCGGTGTCTGCGTTTGTGGTAACACCACCATTAGTATTGGTATGATTATGGCGCGCAGGGCATGAGAATGCCAGGAACAGCGCTAAAATTAGCTGAAACATTTTTTTAAGGATTAAAGGGTTAATAAAACCGCAGTGCCTTGCCCCCGGACTATCCGGGAGCGGCGCTGCGAACCGCGTAAGAAGCGCTTCTTACATTTTTTGGGAAGTGTCAGCATTGATTGCGGGAGCTGTTCGCTGCTTCCCAAGCCGGCTGGCAGCCACCGCTTTCTTTGCTGATTCGAAAACAAATGTATGAGCGCATAAAGCGCTTATTTGCAACGAATTCCGGAAATTCCGATGATTCCGGCCAAATTCCGGGAATGCCTTGGAGATTCCGAAAATTCCGTTAGCTTTACCTTTATATATGCTTAAAAATGTTTGAGGATTATGTAGCCGCGGTAATGGCGGACTATGGAAAAAAGAAGGAAACTGGAGCTCTTTCGCTTAATTTAGTTGGGCCTACGGCTGCCAAAATCAAAGCGGAATGTATTTCTGTCTGCCATGAACGATTTACAAAAGGTGATGAAAGGGTATTGAGGCCATTTTTCGAGTCGCGGGAAGACGTCGATGCCTATATAAGAACAATCAGGCTCTGCAATGCTGACAAGCTGAAGACTTTGTCAAACTACCTGAAGGGCGTTACTGCTAAAACGGATGACAGGAACATTGAGTTATTGGCCTGGCTGATTGACTTTGAGCACCGGCCTTACAGCAAATGGCAAAAAAAAGGTATAGTGATGGTGCCTACGGGCGATAACATAGATGAGATAAAAGCTGAAGCCGAAAAGCCGGGCAATGAAGTTGCAATACCCTTGACTGCAGCAGTAAGCCTGCCTGTCACGGAGGACCCCGTTTTCAGAAAAATTTCTAAAACTTTACCCGCTATCGCGGCATTGATCGTGGCCGCTTTAATAACCTTTGGAACTTACCGCTACTTTCAAAACACTGGTACACCTTCCGTCCAAACTTTTGCTGCTGCCTCCGGGGCGAGTGGTTGCATGTACTGGAACGGCGAACGGTATCAGCCCCTGCCCTGCAATAAAAAACTGGGCGATACCCTTATCGTCGCGCTGGACACGATAAGGTTGAACCATTTTCAAAAAATCATGAGAACCGATACTATAACCGACAAATGCATAGGAAAAATTTGGTATTTCAAGGCCGATAATAAGCTGGAATATTTTACTGCGGGAGGTTTTCACCCGGTGCATCCGGAACGGAAGTTAAAGCCGTTGTCCAGACATATGCTGGAGAAGTATGTATTACATTAATCGTTTTTCTCCAAATTGTACATACTAATATAGTTTGCATTCATTTAGATGATGTAAACACTTTCCAAGGAAAGGGTGCAGGGCAGCAAACAAGAGGGAATGCTTAAATCATATTCTTTTGACGTTTTCTAAATTGGTATAAAGTACCAATATTTTTTGCAACCTGCACTACTTCTGATTTATCTAAAGCAATATGGTGGGTTATTCATAAAGAACGAACTTTATCAGCGATGTCAGCTATATGCATTTTCATTCCCTTTTCGGCCAGCGCAAAGCCTTTCCTTTCGCGGCCGGGAAAAAGTAGCGTACCCAAGTTAAAATGATGACAAGCAATTTCTTCAATATCATCGCCTTCATTCTCTGGCTCACCCAATACTTTTTCGGAATCAAAAGCGGCGTCAGCTCATTGCTGAGTATTAAATATCAGGCCCCTGTTTTGCTGAGTAAATTAGCAAATGATAAGATAAATTACTTATTCAAAATCGCCGCCAGTGCCTTCGGCTCGATCGCTATACCGAAGCCCCACCAGTATTTGCCTTCGTAGACCCACTTCCGGCCAACTGCTGAAGTTGGGAAATCGAATCCTATAGGCACAACCACGAAGCTTATTGCATTGAAGGAATAGCTTATCGTGGCCCCTGTAGACAAAAACATTTGCTTTGATTTTTTATCGGCAGCAAGGAAACCGTTACTTGTCGTAGCATCAAGTTCTTCAATTGACGGCGCGAGCCAAAGGCCCATACCTAACTTATGCGTTTTTTTGCTTGCGTCCGAATAATAACGATCCCATTTCCACCCGAAAAAATCGACATTTAAGCCAAGATTCGTAATTCCGGATTGCGCATTCGTAGCCAAATCTCCTTGTTCCGGCCGAATTTTAAAAGGCACGGTGATAAGTGACAGATTCGGTTTGTAAGCACTGAAAGTGTTATTATAGATCGTGTACACCTCGTTCTGTTTAAGCAGGATTCTCCTTTTTGCTACAACCTCCTGATTGTCGGCATGATAACCATACACCGTCAGTATATTGTCCGTCGATTCCACTTTAGTAACATAGTTCAATTTTAATAAGGAATCGTGCATATAATCATCGAGCGTATAATTAAGACTCTTAGCCTTTTTGACGGTAATTACCGCTGCATCAGAAACGGCCGCTCCGGTTAAAGAAACATTTATGGTTACATCGACCGATGTTGAAACAGTATAATCTGTCGCGAAAATCACATAGAATGTTGCCTCATCTATTTCGTTGATTTCTTTGTCAGTTTCCTGAAATGTAATTTTCGAGTCGCTTTTAGGCAATGCGATAGTTACTTTCTGACCAGCTATTTTATTTTTCACCTTTACGACAATCGGTACGATCAACAATTCATCGCCCTTTTCTACACTGACCGTTTTGGACTCGAATGCGACAGTCATTGTTTGGGCGAATGAAGTATGGCCTACGAATAGTAACAACAAAAGAGTAATCAGTTTCATAATTGCAAAAAGTTAAGGTTGTTGATTGAGACTCGAATATAAATGATTTAATTATTCCTAAAAAGGGTGTTTTCACAGTATTTCAATACTAGCTACCACAATCCCAACAGGAAAATTTTATACTAAACTTAATACAATGCGCTCATTAGGATTCAACAACTTCCAGGAATGGACAGTGGTGTTGACCCATGTGAGGAACTCAACCGTAAGCGTATTAAAGCAGGCAGCAAAGCCCCCGCTCCTATTTCCCCGCCCTTTTCCACGTCAACCGCCCCGCGCCCCCCCCCGCCGCCAAATTAAAATAAACCAAAGCTAATGTGATCCGTCAGGCCAACCAAGGTCATCTGCGAGCGCCTGGGGCAGCCACTGATAATGATAGTCCATGAACACATGACCCGCCCCTATTACCGATAAGAAATAAAGCAGTTTTATGTATTGCCCAGAGCAAAACGCGGTGAGCAGGCAAAGCGCTCCGGAATTGATCAGGATCAAGGGGATGATGAGTACGTAGGCGAGCCAGGTGAGTGCGAGCCCGAGGACGAGGTAAATGATCAAGCGGGCGGCGAGCTAATTGCCGCTGGCGTCTGCCTTGAGTTTCGCTTTTTTTGTTCGATCTCAATCTCGCCCTGTTTTTTCAGTTCCGCATAGTGGGTTTCCTTTTGTTCGATCAAAAGCCGGCCAGGCGATGCCGCAAGCGTTGAGTTTGTCGGGCATTCATTTATCCGAATTTTCATCCAGCCTCGTCTCGCTGTCACTGATACGGCATTTGTAGGCGACATTTTCGGCGCCTGTACTTTGATTTTCCCAGTAGTAATCGGTACAGCGTTCCATGGTCCTGTTTAAAGCCAGGTCGCCCGGGTCTTTCACTTGTCTTGGATTTTAGAGGCTATAACCAAAGCGCAAACCAATCTGCGATACTAAGTCCTTACGCCGAATAATGACTAACCCAATTTCTAAACAAATCACGATAGGCTTTAGCCCTACTTGTTTTATCTTCCGAATGAAAATATTCGTAAAAGTAATGAGGGTCATCTAACAGATTCCGTTCCGACCAGTGTGCAAAAGAAACGTACAGACTTCCATCGCCAATTTTGAATCCGTGGATAACCGGCAAATTATTATACTGTATAAGCTCTATCGTGGTAGAAATAGATTCCAGTAAGGCAGCCTTTTCGGAGATAAAATATTCGATTTGATCTTTTGCCGACTCTGCCTCCTTGATCCATTTTGACGGCATTATCTTATCATGGTCTTTTATAAATGAAGAATTGAGAATGAATAACCTTATTTTCCAATCACCTGGCCTCGCAGATGATATCCAAGCTTGTATATGCGGCCAGGCAGAATACATTGTTATACCGATCACATCCAGTGTCTTTTCCTTTTTGTGTTCAATTGCCCCTAAGATCGCATTCAAGCTCGGGTATACATGCAGAACACCATTTTCGATTATTTTAGAATTGCTTTCCTTATTAAACTTGTCTAATTTCTGTGAGAGTTCTCTTATATTACTTTTTACTTCGCTAATAATGGAGATCAACAAAGTGATTGTAATTGCAACTATGTCGAAAATTGTACTTTGATCGAAAATTTCATTTTTCTCCAGCCATTTTTTTATTGGGCCTATGGTCCACCCTATCAGGAAAATTGCTGCTAAGATAATCAGTGCGGTTTCAAAGTATCTCCAAACTTTCTTTATAATATATGTTATATCTAACTTCAATATTTTCATTTGATTTCAATTTATGGTTTCACCTTATTACAACACTTTTCCGTCGCCTGATCCAAACCGGTAACCAATACTCACCTCGTGGGTCGCATTACGGAAACTACCATCGTTCACTGAACCCGTACCGGTTTGGTAACTGTAAGCCAGATTTACATTATTGCCAAATAGGTAAGACAATATACCCGCCACCTCTTTTGTACTTCGGTAGTTTGCTCCAATGCCGAACTGGCTTTTAAAATAAATCGTTGCAGAAACATCGGTAAGGGAAGGCACGCCACGCGTATAACTGTACAGAAAAGCCGGTTTAAGTTTGATGTCTTCCGCAATATCAAACAGATAAGCCCCCGAAAAATACCAGGTATTGCGGTACCTGTTATTATTCACCGAAGCGGTCCCCAGGCTCCTGAAACTCAATCGCGGCAAAGACAGGCCTATATAATACCTGTCGGGGTTATAGAACAACACACCGAGCCCCACGGTGGGGCTGAATTGCCGTATATCTGTTGCGAACTTGGGGTCGGCGGCATCAAGTTGCGAATAGTTGGCTACATAATACTTGATGCCTCCGTTCAAAGAAGCGGCAAGGAAATTATCTTCTGATAGCTGCACCGATTTTGCGAAAAACACATTGATATCCGAAAGGCTTTCTATCGCCACTTTATCATTCATGACAATAAAGCCCAGCGAACTATTTATGTTTTCCATTTTGGCATCTCCATTGAAGACGAGCGAGGACGGTGCCCCATCGATACCTACCCACTGTTTACGACCCAGGAAATTAATAGAACTACTCTGTTTCACCACGGAATAGGCCGAGTTATACGGCGTAAGGTTGTTCATGTATTGCGTGAACGTGAACGACTGTTGCGCCCCCGCGTCATTCCCAAACAAAATGCTTAAAACTACAATTAATAAATACCTCAAGTGCTTACTTGTTATACGTTTATTTAATTCCATTTTCCGTTTCATTAATATTTCAAAATAAAATAACCGGCTTTTCTTTCCGCCTTCCCGTTAACCTGATAAACCAGCACATAGTAGTAGGTTCCCTGGGGCAGGCTATCCCCGTTTTTGTTTTTACCGTTAAATATCCGGGTACTATTGTCGTAATTATCAGTTTCAAAAACTTTAGAACCATTGCGGTTAACAATTACCATGTGGTTTGTGGGGAAATCAACAATTCCTTCGATAATGAGGAAATCGTTTATGCCATCGCCATCAATTGACACCGCAGGGCGTACTTTTACCAATGCGTTGCTTTCGTCGGTCACCCTAAAATCGCGTATGACATCCGATGCCGCCAGATAGTTCGCATTACCTCGCTGCATCGCCGTAACGCGTGCCGTGCCAATAGATACCGGCTGCAAGGAAAGGCCATTCAGCGTGGCCACCAGTTTATCCGATAAGGTAAGTTCAAGTGGTAGTCCCGAACTGGCCTTTACTTCCAACGTATAGGCATTACCCCGACGTTTCAACAACGGTATCTCGCTAAAGGTTATAGTTTGCTTTGCTTTATTCACAACAAGGTTTTGGGTAAGCACGGTGTTACCCCGGTAATTACTATTGCTTGCTATAACACCTGCTGTAATTATTGTTTCACCGGCACCTGTGATATGGGCTTTGTCGCCAACTATTGTGGCCACGTTTGTATTTGTGCTAGTATAACTAAGGGTTTCGTTGGAATTAACCGAGGCATTTAAGTTAAAATCAGGGTCTCCGTAGGTTTTAACGGGGAGCGCGTTAAACACTATCCCACGTTCCGCCGGGTTGATTGTTAAGATTCCCGAGCTATAGGTAATGTTGTAATTAGAAGAGGATGCGTTGTTTACGTTGATAGTGTATTTTTCTACGCTACTCAACAAAGTTGCGGTTGTTGTGAGTTGTGGCGCGGCATCCAGATCAGCAGACGTGTCGTTATTTACAAAGCCAGTAAACGTTGCTGTTAAAAGTGGGTTTGCGGTGTTGTACGCGCGTGTTTTATCATCAGCCTTAATGCTTAACGATGCTTTGTTGATTAATAGCAACTGTCCTACTTCAACGGCTGCGTTATAACCACCATTTCCGGCCTGTGCCGCTGTTATCGTAACCGATCCCGCTTTTAATATCCTAACCTCGTTAGCACCGACAACTGTAGCAATATCAGGATTGGACGATGTATAAACTATTGCCAAGCCAGAGGATGCCGAGCCAGTTAGATTGAATACCGGGTTACCATAGATTTTTACAGGTAAGGGCCCAAATGCAATAGATTGATTCGATTTATTGATGATAATACTGCCATCAGTAAATACAAAGCTGTAGTTCTCGGAAACCCCTCCCGACACTTTTACAGGATACGCCCCTGCGGGTGTAAGCGCGTCAACATCAGCAACCGCTACCGGCTTGGCATTGAGGCTTGTTTCATTATCTCCGTTTACGAAACCCGTATAGCTTAATACAAATAATGGATTTGCCGCACCATATTGCCGTTCGGCGGGAGCTGTAGTAACGGATAATGTGGCTTTGGCTATAAACAATTCCTGTTGAATGGCTGTCTTGCCATCAAACGCTGTTATGATAACCCGTCCGGCTTTTAAAATATGTACTTTGCCGGCATTAACCTCTATCACGCCAACAACATTCATTGAATATTGAATATCCCGACCTGATGCTGCACCGGTTTCAAAATCAGCATCCCCATATACCTTAGCCGGTAAAGCGGCAAAAGTTAGTGGCGGTACCAGTTTTTCTACTGTTAAAATACCGCTAACGTATTTAAAGGCATAGTTGGCTGATATACCGCCGTCTGCAGTTATAGGGTAAGTTCCGGGCAAAGATGCCTCGGTAGCACTGGTTATCGCAACAGGCTGGGCAGTAAACATCGTTGCATCGTCGCCATTAACAAAGCCGGTGTAGGCCAGCGTAAATACGGGGTTAGGATCACCCTGAACTTTTATTGCGTTATGGGGCGTTACCGTAAGCTCTTTTTTGCCTACTGTTAGCGTATCATTTACATAAACAAAGCTATACCAGTCAGAAGTGGCTCCCTGTGCTACAATGGGATAAATGCCTACAGCGCTCCGTTCATTGACGGTAGTGGCGACCGTGGCTGGCTGGCTTAATTTGTCGCTATCGTCGCCTGCCACAAAGCCACTGTAGCTTAGGGTGAACAAAGGATTGGCTTCGCCATAAACCTTTGTCGCGTTGTCCGCCTTAACCGTAAGCGGTGCTTTACCTACTACCAAAGCCTGTTCAACTGTGGTTTTGCCATCGCTTGCAGTAATGGTTACTTGGCCCGGTTTAATAATGTGAATTTTGTTTCCGTTAAGTTCGGTAACGCCGGCACCGTTCAACGTGTACGTTACAGCACCATGCCCGGAGGTGGCACCCAGCTCAAAATCAGCATCCCCATAAACTTTTGATGGCAGTGCAGCAAATACCAGCGGGTCTTCGGCTTTTATGACCGTTAACGTGCCGCTTACATATTGGAAACTATAATTGGCAGCAACAGCACCACCAACCGTTATGGGGTAAACGCCGGGTAACGAAGCTTGGGTGGCAAGGGTTTCCGCAATGGCAGGTGAAGTGAGCTTGGTGGCATCGTCGCCGTTTACAAAGCCGGCGTAAGCAAGGGTAAGTACGGGGTTAGCTTCGCCCTGATTTTTGCCTGCGTTGTTGGCCGTTACCATAAGCTCTTTTTTATCAATTGTGAGCGTACCATTTGCATAAAAATAACTATAAAACTCTGATGCTGCGCCCTCTGCGATTATGGGGTACGCGCCTGCGGAGCTTAACTCGTTTGCTAAAGTTGAGGCTGTTGCGGGCTGGGTTAATTTACCGGCATCGTCGCCTGCTACGAAGCCACTGTAACTTAAAGTGAACACAGGGTTGGCTTCGCCATAAACCTTAGTTGCATTATCCGCCTTAACCGTAAGCGGTGCTTTACCAATAACCAATTGCTGCCTGGCGGTAGTTTTACCGTCGCTGGCGGTGATGGTAACAGTGCCAGGTTTAATGATATGGACCTTATTGCCGGTTAACAATTCCACTACGCCTGGGCCGCTTAAAGTATAAGTTATCTCCCCATGGCCCGAGGTTGCGCCGGCAGCAAAATCAATATCGCCGTACAGTTTGGCAGGCAATGCAATAAACACCAGCGGGTCTTCGGGTTTTATAATGGTAAGTGTGCCATCAATATATTTAAAGCTGTAATTATCAGATGCGGCCCCGTTAGCGGTAATTGCATAGGTGCCCGGCCCGGATGCTTCGGATGCCGTTGTGGACGGTACCGGCATCGCAATCAGCCGCGACTCATCATCGCCGGGTACGAAGCCGCTATAGCTCAAGGAGAACGGCGGATTCGCTTCGCCCTGTATTTTCGCGGCATTGGCAACTGTAACGGTCAGCTCTTTTTTACCAATAGTGATGCTTCGTTTTACATCCTCAGCAGGTGCAAATACATCGTCTCCAGGCTGACTGGCCGTAATTTCCACTGTACCGGCTTTAACAATATGCAGTTTATTGCCTGCGGTTATGATGGCAACATCGGTATTAGCGCTTGAATAAATGATATCTAAGCCGGATGTAACGGTGGCAGTGAACGGCAGATCCGCATCGCCATAGGTAGCCGCATTTAATTCAGCAAAGGCGATGGTTTGGGCGGTACGGTTATCGTTCAGTATTACTTCCAGGTCCGCTTTTTCTTTAAGCGGCTCGGTGTTGCCCACCTGGTCGGTAGCGGTAACAAAAAACGAATACTTTATGCCCGGACTGCCGGTGTAAACGTATTTGGCCTCGGTTATGCCCGACTTTATTAACTGGTAGGTTCCTTTGTTTTCGGCCGCATATAGTGCATAGTCGCGCACACCGCTGCCACCGGTATCGTCAGTAGCGGTCCAGGTAAGGGTAATGTCCTGATTAAGGGTAGTGCTGCCGGTAATTTTGCTGGTGGGTGCTACTGCATCCACCACATTTTTCCAGGTGTTGGTATTCAGTATTTCCTCGGTATCAAAAATAATGGATGCGCTTTCGGAAAGCGTATCCAGTGTACGCGCCGACGACGAGGGCAATACGGTAAAGTTGACAAAGCCCTCCCCTTTGTGGCTGAGGCTGTCGTTCACGGGCAGGAATCCTTTATTAGCAGGCAGTGTAGAGGCCAGGCCGGTGGCCGGGTCGATGCTCTCAAATATCCAGAAGGCGCGGCGATTGGCGGCATCCAGCCCGGCAGTAACATCTACATACAGGCCAAGGCTATCGCGTAGATCGAGCCGGTTGGTGTATATGCTGGTATTGGCCGGCACGGTAAAAGTAAAGTTGCCGAAGCCAAAATCGCTCAAACGCAATGATGCCGGGTTTATCTTCGCATCGATAGGCGCATAAACCGTAACGCGCTGCGCAGGTGCCGTAGCAAACTCAGGGTCGTTCTCGAAGTAGATTTTATAAGGCAAAGTTTGCTTTACCGATACCATCCTCCGCAAACTATCGAAACCAGCTATGCCAACTATCTCGTTGGGGTCTTTGGGGACAATGATAGGGAATTTGATAACCTGTTTTTTTCCAGGAGGATTTGGGATTTTGTCGTCGGTACCTGGTGGTTTAGGGGGTGGACAATCCTTATAATTTGGATTATAATCATGGGGCAGCATATCGAACTTTCGATGCCTCCAGTAACCTTGTGACGGATCAACGTAATTATAAGATGGGCCTCCAACTTCTTCTGTATTTAAATATCTCTTCTCCTTCGTATCCCAAATTGCTTCAAATGATGATTCCGTACTCCCATCCATTTTAGTGTATTTTACATATCTAAAAGTGGCAAACGGTGATATAAAAGCATTCCAATAGGGACCTGTTGTCCTGTTTGGCTGATGATAAGCACTTTGAAACTGAGTCGATCTATTCCAACCCTCCAAATTATTATCCGCATCTGGCTCAGTTGCGGGATTTTGATTTTTGCAATTCCTATAAATATGTGCATCTGTTTGGGAAAAATCTTTAGCAAAATCACTGTCTGATGCGTAAAAGCCATCTGGATCATTGAAATTAACCGGGTTATTAAGTACATAATTATATCGGTTGATTGTTGCAGGATTAAACACTGCTCCTTTATCGAAATCTTTATTTAGAAAAACGCCCAATTTTGTATTGTATAACCTAGATCTACAATCATATAAATCAACATCCGCAATGTATAGCCTACCAGTAAACAATACTGTATTAGCTGTTGTTTCTGACGCTTTTAAAAGATTTCCATAGGCATCATATTGATACTCGTTATACATCTTACTATCGGATCCGGTCAACTCCATTGTTGAATTAACACCGTCTTTATGATAGAAATAATTTCCATGATCAGAAGTCATGCTTAACCAACTATCAATACCTATCGAGGTAGTGTAAATATTTTTAGTTTTATTGTCCTCTTTTAGCTCTCCTAAGATGTTTCCATTGTCATAAAGAATTTTAGTAATTGTGGCATCTTTCCTTTCAATCTTTTCACCAAAAGGGTCATATTTGTATTGTACGTTTTTTGCCTCTAATTGTACCTCTAACAGCCGGTTCTCGCCATCATATTTATAAACCCTTTTGATGGTATCGTTCTGTTGGATGGTGTTGCCATTGGCATCAAAAACAAAATTGCTTGAGCCGGCAGTTTGTACCTGATCGGCGCTGTTGTAGGTGTAGCCTGTTGTTATGCCATCTTTTACGCGCTGTGTACGGTTGCCCGTAGGGTCAATAATAAAGGTCTCGGTTTTGCCGTCGGCATATACCACGCCCGTTAAACGGTGCGATGCATCGTAGGTGTAAGTGTTCAGGCCGTGCTTATCCGTCATGGTTTTGCGGTTGCCGTACTTATCGAAAGTGTAATTGAAGAACGAAATCTTTTCCGTACTGTTCTTCCAGTTGATGAGTTCGTCCATCCGGCCGCCTTCGTCGTAATGATAGGTTGTGTATGTACCATTACCGTTTATTTGCTTGATGATGCGCCCTCCTGCATCGTATTTAAATTGTGTAGTTAGGTTGGCAGCGTTCTTCAGGGTTACCAGCCGGTTGTTACTGTCGTAGGTATAGATAGAAACACCGCCATCGTGGTCGGTCATGGTTTTGCGGTTACCCACGGCATCGTAAGTATAAGCAATGCTTTTGCCCCAGGTGGTAATGTTTTTCCGCAGCAGACGGTTCTGCTCGTCGTAATTAAAAGTGTAGGCAATATTATTGTTATAGGTGCTTACCAGGTTGCCCGCTTCGTCGTAAACATATTTATCGGTATTGCCGGGGTAGCTTTTCTCGGTCATGCGGTTCAGCGCATCGTACTGGTAATTAACGGTGTTGCCATTGGGGTCGCCGCGCATCACTAAATTGCCGCTCACGTCGTATTGGTAATTCACGCTTTTGCCAAGCGGGTCCGTTTCTTTCACCAACTGTTTTTTGTTATTGTAGCTGTAAGTGGTAATATGCCCGTTAGCATCGGTCATTTTTACCATATTGCTTTGCCCGTCGTAATCATACACCCAGGTACCTGCGCTAATGGTAACGGATATCAAACGGTTCAAACCGTCGTAACCATAGCGTTTTATATTGCCATTAGGGTCGGTTTCTTTTGTAATGTTGCCAACGCCATCATAATCGTACGAGGTGATGTTGCCCAGCGCATCCTTCACCGTTTTTTTACGGCCCATAGCGTCGTAGGTCATCTCCAGGGTGTTGCCGTTGGCATCGGTTATACTGCCAACATCGCAGCAGCTACCATTGTACTGGTATTGCACGGCGCCAACAGGGTACTGCACCTTAACAAGGTCGCCATCGCCATTGTATTGAAATGATGTTACGCTGCCATTGGCGTTGGTAGCGGTAAGTTTACGGCCGGCGGCATCGTAGGTGTAGCTTTCGGTAGCGCCGCCCGGCTTAGATAGTGTTTTTAAATTGCCTTTATTGTCGTAAGTAAAGGTGGTTACGTGGCCAAGCTTGTCTTTTATAGTTAGCGGTTTATTGTAAGCAGCATCGTAAGTATAGCTTACTACGTTACCCATAGGGTCAGTTTCCGAGAGCGGGTTACCGCTGCCATCATAAGTATAGCTCACCGTTTTCCCCGCAAAATCTCTAACCTGCAACAGGTTATTCGAAGCATCGTAAGTAAATTCCGATTTGTTATTGTCGGCATCTGTAAGGGCGATCAGCCGCCCACTCGCATCGAAGAAATACCCGTTGGTGATGCTGCCCGAAGCGCCTTTTTGAGTAACGAACGTTTTATGCAGTGAATCTAAAAATGTAAAGCGCTGCTCGGTATTACAACTGATGATCTGTTTCACCCTGCCGCTACCCGCCAGGTAATTGATGCCTACCGGGCTACCATTCTCATCGCTTATGCCGGTTAAAAAATGCCCTTTGTATACGAACGTTTTTTTATTCCCCAGCGGATCGGTAACGCCGGTAAGGTCGCGGTCTTTATTATAAGTGTAGCTATACTTTTTTTCAGGATTAGCTTCGTCTTTTGCCTCCTTTAGCTGGCTATTTTCCCATACCAGTAGCAGGCTGTGCCCGGTGGAGTTCTTTACACGCGAAGGGTTACCGCCGTCATAATCAATACTAATAAAATTACCATTGGCATCTTCCATGCGGGTTAGCTTTTTATGCGTAGTATCAGCAAATACCTGCAACTGCCCGTCTTTAGATCTGAGGGTGTACACCAGTCCATTTTTGGTGAGCACATCAAATACCCCCGCAGGCGAAAGGTATTTTCCGTTTTTCAGTACAAATACATCTTTCCTGGCATCAGCGTGTTGTATGATAACGGTGTCTTTCCGCACCTTGTAGAAACTGTTGTAATAAAACGACCAGCCGTGCCCGTAACCGTAATTGAGTGTATCCTGCGCGGCATTGTAATAAAACGTTTGGTAAACACGGTAGCCCGTACCGCGCAGGCTTTGCTCGTTGCGCTGGTAAAACAGGTTACCCGTAAGGCTGTTCACGGCCAGTCCCTGTGGTGCAGGGATATTAGGCTTTGGTGTATTTTGTGCTTTAACGCCCAGCGATAATACTGCACAAAAAATGAAAGTGGTGATAAGGTTTTTCATGATAGGCATTACTGGGTTATTTCGAAAGACATTGGTGCGATAGAATAGGTGTACACATTGATGAAACCCGAACTACCGGCCCTCAATATGCCCGGCGGCCCGTCCTCTTCTTTAAACTCGAGGAAAAGTTCTTTCAATTCTTTGGCAAAATCGGGCGTAAAACTCAGCGGAGCGCCTTCCAGGCTTAACAGTACGCGCGCCTGCACCGGTATATCCACATTGCCCCCGTTTACGTAGGCGATGGTCATCTTGAACTTTTGGTTTCGCCTAACCGATTCGGGGTGGATAACGTTCACCTCCACGGCTTCGTCGAACCCTATATTCTGTATCTTACAACTGAACAATTGCGAAGCGCCCGCCGAGCCACCCGGCGTTCCGGTTACCACCTCGAACCCGTTGGTAAGCTGCACAGGCGGAACACCTGCCTTTTCGGCCACTACGGTATACTTGCCAACCGGTGCCTTGTTCAGATCAAAGGTTACGAACATTTTGGTAGCATCAACATAATAAACCAATGAAGCGACATACGTTGACGGCCCGGTGAGCTTAACGACCATCCCTTCTTCGAAACGGGCACCTGTGAGCTTTACGGTTACCTGCCCTGTGTTTCCGCCCTTTGAGGCATCAACAGCCGTAATACCAAAAGGAATGATTTTAGCCAGCAGGCTTATGGTTTGCTGCTCGGTGGCTACATCGGTCCCCAATACGGTGATGTAATAGGTCCCGGTTTTTAATGCCGGCACTACCAGTTCCTGGTTGGCCTTAAAGGGCAAATTGGCAGTAAAATCGAAACGGTTAGGAGTCGGTATACTATCTTTCCTGATAAAAATGCGGTTAACAGCATTGTTTACCGAATCGCCCAGAAGTTTGATAGAGAGCGTTTCGCCGGCCAGCGTTGCAGGCACCTCGAAACGGTAATACAGTGGCGTAGTTTTAGTAAGCACATTACCTGCCTGTATATTAAGCTGCAGTTCTTTTACGCTAACTGCCATTTTGGTGACTGATGCCGACAGGTTATTATCGTCGTTTTGCTCGAGGATGTTGTTCTGCACATCGGTTTTCACCAATACATAATACTCACCCAGCGAAAGCCCCGTGATAGGTTTGTTCAGCGAGTGGCCGGCACTGGTGGCGGGAGGCAGGTATATATAATTATCCAGCGTGCCGAAAAGCACATCGCCGGCATCGAGCAGGGTATCTTTTGATAGATACACAGCTTCCTTTAAATAGCCCTGCCCTATATTGGCACCGTTGTTCACCAATGTCCAATTAACGGTGAGCGTATCGCCCGCAAAGCGCGTTCCGGGAGGGATACTTATATTTTTCACCACTAAGTCGCTCGGTTGCTGTTGTTTTATGAATAAGCCTGCGCTTGCCTGGTTGTTATTCTCCCTATCTTTTTCGTAAACGTTGTTCGCTGCGTCGGTTTTTAGCAGCAATAAATAATTGCCCGAGCTGCCTGCGGGTAGCAGCACGCTGCTTTTTACTTCATAACTAGCGCCTGCGGCAAGCGTTCCGCTGTGCGGGAATACCGCAAGCAATGTGCCGTCGTTAATGTTAGTACTTGTAGAGAGGTATATATGGTCTGTCCAGGCATTTGCAGCGGTGCTGCCGGTGCCATTGTTTTTGATAACAAAACTAACATCTAGTGGTTGCGAGGCCGTGCCCTGGTTACTGACGGTAAAGCTTGCCGGTGCCAGGTCGGGCGGTGGAGGCACTACAATTTCTACCGGGCCACCAGAGCCTTTGCTTAGCGGCAGGTTGTTATTGCCCAAATTGGGATCGTTATTGAGATTATCTTTATCGGTCACCACCAGCAAATAGATTGAGCTACCGGCATCCTGCGGAATGATTACGCTTGCCATTTGGGTATAGGAGGTACCCGCGGCAAGCGGCTGGTTTATGTTAACGAGCGTCAATAATTTGTCGCCAGAATCGAACACCGCGTTGTTGCTCAAATAGATGGCATCGCGCCAACCCGATACTATGGTAGCATTAGCACTGGTGTTACGCACCGTCCAGGTTACAGATGCCTGCTGCCCGGCCGTTATTACCATGCTAATAGGCTCTCCGGATACTACCGCAAGGTCGATAGGTAGTTGCGAGATAATCTGTATAACGCCGCCGGCCAAAGCATTATTGGCAATGCTGTTATTTTCAAAAACGCCCTTATCATAATTACTTTTTACAACAAGGTAGTAATTGCCGGTGGATAGGTTAACCGGCAGTTGCAACCTTAATTGCTGTGTAAATGTTTCGCCGGCGCCAAGGCTGCGGTTTTGCGCAACACTGCCCAGGAAGATGAGCCCGGCATCGTTAACATTATCTGAAGGCGATAGGTAAATATTATCCGTCCATCGCTTCTGATCAATAGCACCGCCACCCGTGTTGGTAACAAGATATTTTGCGGACAGTATAGTACCGGCAGTGTCAGTGGCAGCAGTAGAAACAGATGCTACCCTAAGGTCGGGCCATGGCGACAGGTTGATATTTATGGGACTTGAAATAACGTTGTTATTCCTGTTTTTTTCATACAAACCACCGTTAGCATTGGTAACCAGCAATATATAATATTTGCCCGATACGCCTACAGGCAGGCTCACGCCGGTTTGTTTTTGATAACTTCCACCGGGCGCCATTAAGTTATTAACCTGAATATCGGCCAGCAAAACATCGGTATTAACATCAAGTGTTTCATCAGCAGAAAGGTACAGCCTGTCTGTCCAGTTAGCATCATATACAGTAGCGCGGCTATTGTTTTTAACCGCCCATTGAATGGTGATTTTTTCTTCGGAATTAGCAGTGGCGGGCACCGTTAGCGAAGCGGGCACCAGATCGGGGTTAACGATACGGATGGGTGAAGAGGCTGCCGAAAAATTATCCCCTTCATCGTTGCCTTCATCAATATAATTGTAACTATCAGCCTTTACATAAAGGTAGTAAGTACCTTCCTGTAAATCGTATGGTATTGTTACCGCTGCCGAACGTTGGTAACTATCCAGCGAAGACAACACCGGCTCTCTGCTGTACCCACCGATGGATCGCAAGCTACCGGAATTTAAAACCGGCGAAGTAGACAAATACACTTCGTCCCACCAATTGCCCGCAGCATCCACTGCTCCATCGTTGTTAACCGTCCATCGCAGGTTAATGGGCTGGTTATTTGCTGCACTATCCTGCGCGAGAGAGAGCGAAGAAACAACAAGGTTTGGCGAAGGCCTGGTAATAACCGTTAGCGCAAGGGTTGAGGTGATATTATTAGCCTCTTTGTCATATTCAAAAACCTGGCTAAACCTGTCGATGGTTAAATTAACATAATACGTACCGCTAATATGATTGGGCAACTTAACTTTTTGCGAAAATGTATAACTATTGCCGGCTGCCAGTAATTCGTTATGATAATTGCCCATTAATACGGCATCGCTATTTTGGACTACACCGGCTTCGTTACTCAACACCGCCTGATCATACCAGTACGGCGCGGTGGTTGGGCCTTTGCCTTCGTTTTTAACGGTGTAGGTGATAGTGGCGGTATCGCCCGAGAAGATGGTCAGCGGCGATACGGTAAGCGCGGTGACCTGCAGGTCGGGCGGTGGCGTAAGCGTTATATTGATGGGTGCACTTGCCAGCTCATTATTATTAAACTGCGTTTCCGTTACCTGCCTGGAAACATTGGTTTGAACGATAACATAGTAAACGCCCTGGATACCCTGCGGCACCATGAAAGACAGTTTCTCGGTCTCGTAGTTTTGCCCGGCGTTCAAGGCACTAAAATTAGAAGGTGTTGCAATACTGTAAATCTGCGAAGCCGACGCCAGGTTGGGTTGATCGGCGAGATAGGCGACATCGTACCATCTTGTAGCAGCGGTGCTGCCGCTGCCCTGGTTCTTCACTTTCCAGCTCACTTCTATTGGCGTTTCAGTATTTGCTTTTACCGGCACGTTAACGCTTTGCACGATCAGATCGGGCAACTGGCGGATAGAAAATGTACTTGTGGTACTTGCGGCTCTGCAACCCGCCCTGCGCGCAACCACCCTCCAATTGTACTTGTTACCGTAAATAAGTATGCCGTTAACCAATGCGGTTATTTGTTCTGTATTCGCAACAACAGGTTGCAGGGGTTCAGCATCTCCGTCTTTCCAAAGGTAAACGTCGTAGGCGGTAGCCCCGTTTACAGCACCCCACGATAAAGTGACCGGGATATCCAAATTTTGCGCGCCGGGCCCCGGTAACAGGTTGGCTGGCGCCAATAATTCAGGCAGGTGCTCTATAGTTATATGCAGCGTATCGTTCTCTTTACGCCCGTCGGCAAGCAGCGTATAGGCGGTAATGGCATACATGCCGGTGGCTGATAAATCAACCGTTTTGCTAAAACTGTAGTCGATGTATTTACCGGGTAGCAGTGAGATACCGGAAACTGTTTCGGATACCACTACGCCCTTTATATTATAAGCCACGGAAAAATTCTGCTGCGGCAAATTCCCAAAGTTGAAAATGCGCACCTTAACCGTATCGGCTGCGGTATGGTTACAGTCGGTTATTGGCGCTACAATGGCAGTGATACCAATATCATTGTCTTCTACAGAGGGCTTGCTTCGGTAAGGGTCAATAAGCACTCTATCAGAAACCTGGTTGCCTTTGCCTTCCGGGTTAACTGTGGCGTGAAAAGGACCAGTTGGTGTTCCCCAGTAATTATTACGGGCATCTACCGTATCGGCCGAATCGTAATAGGTATCGTTCAGAATACCATAGTCGGTATTACCGTATATATTGGAATTGGTAATTACCGGGCTACCCAGCCCAACATGTATCCCTATCTTGTTGTTAAAAAAGCTGGAGTTGGTAATGACAGGTTTGGCGTTCGCAGCAAAATAGAGTCCATCGTTGGGCGAATTGGAAATGGATATATTCGAGGCCGAAAAATTTGGCGTATACACTATTACGGAGGGTTGCGAAAAATAATTGCTATTCCCCAGCTTATCTATTTCTACAAAATTGAGCGCAACTGTACTTGTATTATAAAAGTACAACCTATTAAAGGCATACGCCTCGTTACTTCCTGATTTGTAGAATTTAATTGGTGAAGCCTTTGTGCCTATCGCATTCAGGGTACCGCTAATGGTAATGTCACCATAATCACCATAGTCGATTACTACACCTGCTTCAATATTCAACACATAGTTTTGAAGGATATTTACCGAACCACGAAGCCTATAATGCGAGTTCTCGCCCGGATAAGGCAGTAGCGCGTTAGCATAAATGCTACCGCTATTGATGGCAATAAGGGCGTTTTTGTTATTCAGAATACCACCACAACTGGTTATGGATGCTAAAATATCTGCCGGATTATTTACAAAATCCATTTGGGTTATGGATGGCGAAACGTTATCAGCTACCGTGATGCCGGTTTCACCACTATTGGTTACGCTGCTATTGCTTATAGTAACCGACGAGGAGTTAATATTGATGGCTGAGAGGTAGTAGCCTTTGTCGCCCCAGTTATCTACGATGACGTTTTTTAACACCGAATTGGTAGATGCAGATTGAAATACAAGGTTTCCGCAGTGGGTAAACTGCGGGTTATCGAAGTCGGCAAAACCCTTGAATTTGATCGGTTCGGCAGGCGTGCCGATAGCTGTTAGCGTACCCGAAACACTTATCTGGTCGTAATATTTCCTGGAACGGATCTCGACGCCCGGTGCGATGGATACGGCCACGCTTTGGGGGATAGTAAATCCTCCCTGCAATACATAATAAGAACCCGGGCCGGGTTTAGGAATGGAAAGAGCGGTTGAGATGGTTTCCTGATTAAGGTAAATGCCGGCATTTTTTAAATTGGAGACAGCTGCCAGACCCGAAGGGTAAACCACTACATCGCGGGGATTAGCGGCAAAAGACACCTCGCTTAGCACCGGGGTTATAGCATGACCAATGTTTATACCTATATCGCCACTGAAGCGTACATTACTATTGTTAATAGTTACCGAAGAACTGTTAACGCTTACAGCAGTACCGTAATACTGCGAATCGCCCCAGTTATATATACTTGTAAAATTGAGTTCCGAATTTTTACTACTTTGCTCAAAAGAAATGTTGCCGCCTTTATTCGTCAGTGGCGCATCTTCGCCAGGCATGCCTATAAATTTAACCGAATCGGCTGCTGTACCTTGCGCTTTTAGGGTGCCGTACACCCTAATGTAGTCGTAAATATTCTGGGAATTTATAGTTACACCGGGAGCGATAGTAAAGTCGACATCTTCTGCAACAGTAAAACCGCCCTGCAATATGTAGCTGGAATTTTTTCCGGGTTTAGTGAGTGTATCGGCCTTGTATATCGTTTCCTGCCTAAGATACACGTTTACATTATCGCAATCTTTTATACCATCTGCGCTTGAGGGATATGCCTGAATATCTTTTTCGTTAGACGCAAATTTAAGAGCCGAGATCTGAGGTTTTGCAGAGGAGAGGATATCGACACCTACATCCGTACCTGTGATAGTACTTTTAGTTAATACAGCACCGGCGCCGGCGCCGCTACGAAAGTAGACACCCACAGAACCACTGTTTTGTACTACGGCATTGCTAATGTTAACCCCGGCTGCATCTACGTCGATGGAGTGGCCATAATAATTCCTATCGCCCCATTTATCCATAAAAATGTATTGTAATTCAGAATCGTGGCTACCGCTTTCGAAGGAAATGTAACCGCCATTGGTAACACCGGGGTTATTGATATTTTTAAAGCCAAGAAATTTGATAGAATCGGTAGCGGTGCCTTTGGCGATAAGCGTGCCCTGTACTACAAAGCGGTCAGAATAATCGTACGAGCGTACTTCTACCCCGGGGCTAACGGTTAGTTTAGCACCGGGCGAAATAGTGTATGCGCCCAGCATCACGTAATAGGAGCCGGCTCCTGGCCGGGGCAATGTATCGTTACCGCCTAAGTATTCGCTATTTAAATAAACAGCGATATTTTTAAGGTTAGTAATACCCGATGCACTTGAAATATAGGTTACCACAGGCTTCGGCGTGCCTGATATATTTAGGTTGCTCAATACCGGAGATACGGATTGCCCTACAGAAATCCCCCCATCGCGGGCGTTGACTATACTGTTATCTGAAAATATCACCTTATTAGTTGCATTGCTTTCTATGTACACCGCCACGCGTCCGCTGTTGCGTATGCTACTATGGGTAACGCTTAGCGAGGCGGCCCGCGTTATTATTGCTATGCCGTAGTTATTTACATCGCCCCAATTATCTATCGCAACATATTGCAGTTCGGAGTTTTCGCTGGTGGCATCAAAAAGCAGGTTTCCGCCGGCTTGAGAATAGGTGTAATTCGGGTCGGGGTAGCCTATGAACCTGATGGAATCGGTAGCGGTGCCTTTGGCGATAAGCGTGCCGGCAACGGTTATCCTGTCGCTGTAGTTATATGACCTGATGGTTACACCGGGCGAAATGGTGAGCGTTATACCGGCAGGAATCGTAAAACCTGCATCTAAAACATAGTAGGAACCCGTACCGGCTTTAGGAAGTACTGTATTTGCAGGTAACGATTCGTTATTCAAATATATCGCCGTGTTGTTTAGGTCGGTAATACCCGATGCACTTGAAATATAGGTTACCACAGGCTTCGGCGTGCCTGATATATTTAGGTTGCTCAATACCGGAGATACGGATTGCCCTACAGAAATCCCCCCATCGCGGGCGTTGACTATACTGTTATCTGAAAATATTACCTTATTAGTAGCATTGCTTTCTATGTACACCGCCACGCGCCCGCTGTTGCGTATGCTACTATGGGTAACACTTAGTGAGGCGGCCCGCGTTATTAATGCTATGCCGTAGTTATTTATATCGCCCCAGTTATCCATTGAAACATACTGCATTTCGGAGTTTTCGCTGGTGGCATCAAAATACAAATTGCCGCCGGCTTGAGAATAGGTGTAATTCGGGTCGGGGTAGCCTATGAACCTGATGGAATCAGTAGCGGTACCTTTGGCGATAAGCGTGCCGGCAACGGTTATCCTGTCGCTGTAGTTGTACGATTTGATGCTTACACCGGGCGAAATCGTGAGCTTTGCGCCCTGTGAAATGGTAAACCCTCCCTGCAAAACATAGTAGGACCCATTACCGGGCTTAGGGAGTACACCCGCACCTGTAAGGTAGTCATTGGTGAGGTATATACCAATATTATTTAGCCCGGCCAACCCGGCCGTGCCTGAAAACCCCGTTTGGATAGGTTTTGTAGTGGCAAAAAATTCGACATCCGATAAAACCGGCGACTGGCCCGACTGGATATCGATGCCCACCTCACCTACATGCTGTATCCTGATATTGTTGATTATCACACCGGAACCTGCATTTTGCCCGATACTAATGGCCGTGGTCTTAACATTTCGGACAGCGCTGTTGGTAATACTTAGCGTAGCGGTATAAGAACTCAAGGCGATCGCGTAATAACTATCTCCCCAATTATCTATCGCCACGTACTGAAGCACAGAATTTGAACTTTCTTCGGCGAAGTTTATCGTTCCACCGCGTTCGGAATAAGTATTTACAGGATTTGGGAAACCGATAAATCTGACGGAATCAGTAACGGTGCCCCTGGCGATGAGTGTACCTAAAACATCGATACGGTCCTGGTAACTATAAGACCTTATCTCAACTCCCGGCCTTATTGTTAATGTAGTATTTTTCGATACTACAAAATTTTGCGGAATAACATAATAAGATCCGATCCCCACTTTAGGAATGGTACTTGACTGTGGAGAGGTCTCGTTGTCGAGGTATACAGCAATGTTATCGCAACCGGTAATACCACCCAGGCTTGAAGGGTAGGCTTTGATGGGAAAAGGGGTAGTACTGAATTTGACTGCCGATATCTGCGGCGACTGCGACGTGCCAATCTTGATCCCAATCCCGGCAGAACCGAAAAATTGGGTATTATGAATAACGAACTGACTGCCCGCGTTACCGGTAATATCTATAGCAATATTACCGCTGTTACGCATAACTGCGTCGCTGATGCTTAACGAAGCCGTGTTGGAACTGATAGCACCTTGATAATAGTAGCCAAAATGATCTATCGCTACATATTTTAATACCGAATTAACACTTTCTGAAGCGAAAACAATATTACCGCCGGCGGTTTTATCATTAGCAAACCCAATAAAGCGTATCGAATCGATCAGGGTTCCTTTTGCGATCAAGGTTCCGTTTACGACCATTTGATCGTAGATGGCCATTGAACGCACTTCCACGCCCGGCTCGATAGTTAGTGTGCTCCCGGCTTCAACGATAATGCTTCCTGTTAAAATATATGGGCTTCCTGCCTTTACCCAAGTGCCACTTTGCGACCCGGAGACGGGAGTTTCGCCGTGCGCACAAAGCGTAAATAGCGAAAAAATGGCAACTAAAAACAGCTGGATCTTGCGTGATAAAGGCATAACATTGAGTGCGATAAGGTTGCCACAATTTATTATTAAATATTATAAATTGCAAGAAAAATATGATTTAATAGGGCTATGTATCTAGCTCGCAGCGTGTTATTTATTTAATATGTTAATATTCAGTAATTTACAATCGCATTCAAGCTAAATAAAGCGATATATTTAACGGAATTGGTATTAATGAATTTAGCGAAAAGTTCCGAAGATATGATGATAAGTCAGGACACTACAGGTTAGGTATAAATACAGTACAATTTATATCTTATATTTTTTGAGTATTCCAAAATAATATTTAAGCGGTTATGAAAATCGAGGGTGCTATTATTTCAGGGAAGCTGTGTGTAACAGCACCCTCCTTACCTCTTAAACTCCTCCTCCACCCTTTTCTCCACCGCCTTCTTGATCTCATCGATATATCGCGTATAACCAAGTCGCTTTCGGTTTGCTATCCCTTGCCATCTTCGGTGTGGTTTCCCAATCCGTACACGGAACGCAACTTCTAAGAATTCGACAATCTCGGTTATGGACACCTGCCCGTTATTCAACTGCCCGGTCAGCCAGATCCCGTAGGCAATTTCAACCAGATTGATGGTTTCCCCGGTCCATTTCATACCGCCGGGGCCGCCGGCTGTTCGCGTTAGTTGCTGATTATCTTCGAAACGCGACGGCGCACCGCCGCCATCGAGTTCTTCAAGTTCATGCCGCAGCCATGCTTCCAGCCGTTCGAAGGCTATGAATTTACCCCAAAGCAAGTCACAGCAGGTGGTAAATGAAGGATCAAGGTCAACTGTGTCCGATACGGGAATGTCAACAGGTTTGGCACCCCTTATAAATAGTAAATGGTCAAGTTCGTTCAAATCAAATTGGTAGTAAGAATAGAGGAATTTGTTTTGATCGAGAAAGCGGTGGATGTATTTTAACTCCTGTTCATAAAACGCTTTCAATAACCCAATGTCGTTCAACGGCCTGGCGGTTTCAATGGTGAAAATTTCCATCACGTAGAAATGCTCGGCGCTAAACCGAGCCTTTTCATGTTTGAAAAAATAGATTTCGTCTTCATGCGTCCTGAATGGCGAATCAGCAATGTATCGCTTCAATTTACTAAATGCGTTTTGAATGCTATGAATCGCACCCGTAACCTTTCGTACCGGTAAAGTGCCAAGATCGGCATAGATAGATAGTTCATCTTTTAGGTCGTCGAACAATTTTTCAGTGAACTTTTTCATATGTAGATTTCTTTATATTTAGCTAATCAGCTTCGCTCACAGCCCAAATGTTCTTTTGATATCCGCCCAGACGTTCAGCACCTCATCCAGATGCGCCCGCTCGTGCCTTGCAGTTATGCCCATGCGTATTCGGGCATCTTTCATGGACACGGCAGGATAGTTGATCTGGTTGGCGTAAACGCCCATTTGCTGCATCGCATAGCAGATTTTCGCATTTTTGATTTTGTCGCCTATCCTTACCGGGAAGATGGCGGATTGCGTGTCGCCTATATCCAGCCCAAGGCCAAGCAGTCCGTGCCGGAAATAGTCCATATTATCGTGCAGGCCCGCCATCCAATGGGGTTGTTCGTCCACGAGATCAATAGCTTTCACGATGGCCATGGCAGCAGGTGCGAGCGATGCGGAGAATAAGTGCTGCCGACTTTGGTATTTGAGATAGTTCACCATTTCTTCGCCTGCTACTACGTAGCCGCCAATGTGCCCGAAGGTTTTACTGAAAGTGCCGGTAATCAAATCTACCTCGTTCCAGGCATCGCAGGCTTCGATGAGTCCCCGGCCGGTTTTGCCAATTACGCCGGTGCCATGGGCATCGTCGACCATGAGTTTGGCGCCATATTTTTTGCACAGGCTGATAATCTCGCGTAATGGCGCGAGGTCGCCGTCTTGTGAATAAACGCCGTCGATGATGACCAATATAAGTGGGTGTTTGCCGGCGGACATCTTAAGGGTGTGTTCATAGGCATCGAGGTCGTTATGTTTGACGGTTTTGCGTTTGACCAGTTGGCAGCCTTCCATGACGCTGGTGTGTACGCCGGCGTCTAATATAGCGAGGTCGTCTTTGGTGAGGATGCATTGCAACGAGGCGCTATTAGAGGTGTAACCAGTGGTGTAGATGATAGCGTGTTGTTTGCGGTAGAAGCGGGCGATCTTTTGTTCTAATAGTTCGTGGTAGTCGTAGTGGCCGCCGATTGCGGGAGATGCGCCGGCGCCGCTGCCATATTTGGTGATGGCATCGATGGCGGCCTGTTTGACTAAGGGGTGTTGGGTGAAGCCAAGATAGTCGTTGGATACCAGGCTAATCGTTTTTTTTCCGTTCATTTGGATGGTTGGGGTGCAGCCGTTGCTGGTCACTAACCTGTAGTTGAGTTGGCTTTTAGCGGTTTGATCGTTCAGGTAGGCCTGGAAAAGTTTTGAGCGTGCCCAGGCATCCATTCCGGGGATGTACTCGAAGTCCCGGAAGCTGTTGTTGTCAAAGTTTTGCTTCATGATAGTTTGTTTTGAAGCGAAGTAAGCGGGATTTACCGGTGATAAAGAGTGTTAACACCCTGGATACACCGACGGAGGACTCAGGTACACTACATAAGAGGTAGCAAAAACACTTGAGCGAAATTCTTATTTTAAAATCTCTCTAAATCAGGCGCAATGAAGTAGTCTTTATTTTTTAGAATTGTAAACCCCCAGAAAGATTCGACCGGAAAGTTTAAGGATTTACAGAATAAAGTCGATAATCAATCCCGCTCTCGCCAGCACCAAATGGTTTCACGATTACAGGATGGCGATGTACCGTTAAGCATCGTTGACTTTCGAACCTGCTTAATAAGCAGGCGCACTGGATCAGATTCGGCTTATTTCAATTTCACCATCTCGGGATCGTCAATTACAATCTCAGGTTTGCCTTTGTAATTAATGACGGTTCCGGTGACGCTGATCTCTTTGTCTGTGATGGTTGCGGCTAAACCTTTTGCTTTACCTTTTAACGCTACGGTTAGTAGCTGGTTGGGATAGGCGGCACCGAGGTTGACGAGTACCATGCTGCCGATGTCTTTTATGCCGTAAACTTTACCGCTCACGGTCAGGTATTGACCGGTGAGTCCGGGCAGGTCTTTCAGTTCGGCAGTGGGTGCTGCCGGCACCGGCTGGGGTCTGATCGGCGGGGGTGGCAGGAGGACGGTGGTAACTTTAATATTGGCGGTTGAAAATATTTGGTTGATCAGCCCGGCTAATCTGATGCCGGCCATCTCGATGCGCTCCTGTACGATGGGCATGTGCTTTTGGTAATAGCTATCGTCGAGTTTGTTATTCTGCCCGATCTCTGCATAGAGTTTGGTACTGATCTGGTAGCTTTCAAAAAGCCACTTCATTACGTCGTCTTTTTGCCATTTGGCAATCTGGGCAGGCGTTGCGTTGTCGTAAGTTTTGGCCATTTGCTCCATCGTCGACCCCTGCTTGCCGATCAGCTTGCCATCCCATAAGGAATGCAGGTTAGTGCCTTTACCGTCAAACTGTAATTGTATCGAGTTACCGCCTTTGTCGTCCTTCCTGGCAACATGCATCGGCTGGTGCGCGTCACCAACGAAATGGATCAGGAATTTCAAAGCCTCAGTGCTTTCTTTATTGATCTTCAGGTTAGGGCCCTTAAGTATGGAGATGTTCTTTTCGATAGCGGCATATAGGTTGCCATCGCCCTGTGCTTTTACAACGTCGCTGAACTGCTCGTATGTCAGCCCGGCGGGCACATTGATGTAGTGCTGGATGGCGGTGTTTTTATACGCGGAATCGCCCAGCACCTGGTCTGCCCAGGAAGCCACGTCACCCATGGGCTCCTCCCCTAACAACAGCTTCACCATCGCTTTTGATTTAAACGACAAATGGTTATCGGCGATCAGGGCGACGGTTTTATGCCCGATAAATCCCCAGGAAATAATCGTTAAAGCAAGTGTTACCGTCAATATGGCGAACTGGAATTTCTTCATAGCCCAAAGATAAATTATTGAAACGTTTTAAAGGATCAAAATGCGGGATCACCTTTCGAATCAAATCCATTAGGTAAGCATAACGGATGCCATCTGTTATGCTGCTGTGTCCTAAGCTTGATTGCTTGCCACGTTAACCCCGCCTCATAAAACTTCTCACGTAGGACAGCATCCCCGACAACAGCGTTTCCATTTCTTCCAGCATCTTTTGGTCCTTCGGGTAAGCTTTCGAAATGATCGTCTTAGCGAGTATCTCTTCTCCTTCGCACGATAAACATGTGCTGGCTATCTGCTGGCTTAAATCCTTGAAGCTAGCCTCTCCGAATACATTCTGTTCATGAAGCAATTTAAAGAAAAACGCTATCCGGTTCACATACATATCGAAATGGAGCTTAATAAATGGGGACTCCCTTTCATGCGTTTCTACAAAATCGATTTCCTCCCGGATCCATTTAATTAAGCGGGCGCTTACGGAGTTTGTCCGCCTGTCAAAGGCAACAGTGCCCAGTTGCGTGTCTTCCATCACCAGTTTTTCACATTGAGCATATTCCAATAATCGCGCACTTTTGCTGCTGGCCGCTTTTGTACGGTGCAGGATATACTTCTTACAGTAGATATAGAACCGGTCATCATTAAAATTCCTGCCAATCAGTAAGGACATCAGCGCTTCCGTCTTACTGTTGCAATCCGCATCCTCCCAATCGATTATCTCCAGCTTGGCTTCATACCCCCGCAGCCAGGTAAAGTCGCCCCATTGGAGTTTTTGCTTACCTTGGATAAATCGTAAAAAAGGTATGGCAGCGATTTCCAAAAGCCGGCCTTCTATGTTTTGTTCCTGCAATAGTTTGCGTCGATCGTCCCAGACCGTCGAAATGCGTTTAGCCTGCAAATAAAGAAATGCTTTGGACAACCTTAGGTTGGGCCAGGTGTCCCAGGGCAAAACTTGCCTGATGGAAGCAATCAGGTCAACCAAAACCATGACGTTTGGGTTATCAGCAGTGGAAATATCAAATAGGAAATCGCAGATATCGATTAGCTTGGTAAGGGTAGTGAAAAAAAAGATGTCGCGCTGCGTGAAGTTTTCTATCCCGTTAAGCCTGTAAATAATATTGGTTTCGAGGCGCCTGGCCTCCACCAATAAATGATGGTTAGCCTTTGCCGTATGTATGTTGCCCGATTGGGCCATTTCTTCCGCTATCGATTTAAGGTAATCTGTTTCTGTGTTCATTTTCGTTGCATGATTTCGTAGGGGCGAATGGACCTTGACACATCTTAAAATTAAAAGCCAAAAGGCCTAAAAAGAAGCTTTAATGATGTGTTTAAACGGCCGCCAACGTGATTAATTAATAACGCGGGACATGCATATAAGGATACCGGGCTCGCGACCCAAACCATAGATATGCAAGCCCGCATTAAAGCAGAGGTTGCACTTGTTCTCTATGGTTTGATTTTTATTGCGCGAGTTTGGTATCGATAGATTGAAGTGAACGAATATTGTTTTATGGTTATAAGCGTCTTTTCTGTTTCTTTAATCTGATCTAGGTTAAAAATTCAAAGTTAATTATCGCGGGGGAATACCTGCCTGTAATCATCTTTTCTGGGTTGATTACCATACTTCAATCAAAAGGCTTAGTTTTCAGAGAACATCGACTTGCACTATAAAGTTTGCCTGTTGCCCTTAAAGAATTCTTGGTAAACAGTAATGTGCTGAACTAAAGGCAATAATGACTGGAGAGGCAACCAGTCAAACTGCCAGTCGCACCGCATGATGCAATGTTATTATGGCAAAATCCCTTTAATTCCAAATAAATCGTAAAAGTTTTCATAACTAAACTAAAGACTGTTGGAGCCTGGCCAATCTTCAAGATAATGGCTAAATGAAAACCAGCCTTACTAGCCCTGGTTGCTTACGGATAATAGATGATTGAACTACTCGTTAAATGTCTCGGTTACAAAGCAGCCAACCAAGCTGCAACCAGTACAACATGGTAAGATTACCTGAGTTTAAGTTCTTCAAAGCCCTCTCCAAAAAATTCCTTGGGTTCCATATCAAAAGCCCCGAGAATTCTAACCAGGCTGTCAAAGCTGATATTCATCCCCTTTTCGTATCGTGCATATTGGGTCCGGGATATCTCGTACTTATTCGCGAAACTTTCATGGCTGGTATACCCTTGGCTGATGCGGATCGACCTGATCCGCTCCCCTAAAATCCGGTGGTTGGCATTCGGAAGCTTTTTTGGCATACAGCACACGTTTACAGCTGTAAAATAAATCAAAAGGCTTCGTTTAGATAACCCCTTATAAAGCACCATCTTTTAAGTGGATATTGTTATTATTTTCCAGTATATTTACCATATAGGCATGACCAATGGAGAAAAATAATCTGCTAGACCAGCCCTTGAGCGATTTAGGGCTGAGCAAATCTTTTATACAACAATCGGCATTGATGGGATATAAAACGTTGCGGGATATAGGCAATGAAGAACCCGGGCAACTGTTGATGGCACCAGGTTTTTCCTACCATTGGCTGGCAGAGCTTAGTAGTTTTTTAGCCAAAGAAAAGTTATTGTACTTGCTACAACCGTTACAGGGAAGTAATTCCGGTTGATTCTTGCCACCATGTTCTGCAGTATTCCCCGTACGCGTGCAGCAGCTTGCTGGTCAGTGCTGTAAAACTCCTTGCTCAGGCTGCCCGGGGATATCGTGGCTTGCCGTTTGGTGGTGTAATTCCTTGCTAAGAATTTAAAAATATCGGTCAGCGGGGTAGCGCCATACAGCTTTTCATCAACAAATAAGCGGGTCATGAATGCCAGGTGGGAAACAGAGAGTTCAAGGGGGAGTTTAACCGGCGGCGCAGCCTCGGCCGGGGCATTTTCAAGTTTGATGGCTTCCCTTAGCCAGCCGCAGATCATTTCATTGATGGAAGGCCAGGCTGGATCGTAAATATGTTCCTTCCCTACGGGTTGCCCGGCATAGCGGGCCAGCAGCTGACGGTAGTTGCTCTCGCCTTCGAAAGACTGCCGCAACCAGGCAAAGTAGCCCAGGTGGTTGAAATTGATCTCCAGCATGGCCTCATGAATTAATGCTTCGGTTAGGCCTGGAACAGCAAGTTTTTTTAAAAAAAGCCGGTAGTAATCCAGCGTGCGAAAAGTGTGTATGACTGCATTGTTTACCATACCGTTGTAATCTAACAGCAGGCCAGCTAAGTCCGACGGAAGCGACAGTTTTTCCAGCGCTTTGTAAAAAAGGGCCTGCAGGTCGCAAAGTTCATCCAGCACCTTTTTGCTGTAACAACAGGGGGCTGGTGCATCCTGGTCAAGGTATTTCGGGTAGTAATAAGCTATGTGCTTAACAAGATTCAGAAGTTCGCCCTGCGTGGCCTCACCCGAGACCCGCTGGGCCATTTCGGCGATGCATTTTAAGTGGAAGCTGAAATAACGGCGCAGCTCCACTTCTCCTGCAGCACTGAATACCGCCTCAGCCCAGGCTTCCCGAACCCGGGAACACGCATCCCGGAACGCACCGGCAGCCTGCATGGCCGCCGGTGCCTCCAGGCGGGATAATTCATCCGTCAGCATCCCATCCGATCAAAGCCCAAAGATATGCGTCGTGGTCACAATAGTCGATGTCGTCGTGGTCGGGTCATTTGACGAAGTGTTGGTCGTAGTTTCCATGAATCCGGCTATAGGGCGGAACTGGTAAAGGGTGGCGGCTTGCCTTTTTGGTAATTTGTTCTTTGAATTTTGCATGGATTAAATTGTTTTTACTAAAATATCTTTATCTTGGTGTAAACCTGGCTTTATTACACGAACGGCAGTTTTCGGATGCCAAACACTAGAAACATGAAGTACTTGTCGAATTTTTCTCACTATTTTACTAAGCCGGGGAGAGCGTTTTGGCTCCGGGTATTTTGCTGGGCGCTGTATATCAGTTACGAAATGTGCGTTGTCTTGATGACCAAACAGCGCTTTTTTCCTTTTGGGAACTATGTCTTTTATTATGCCGTTAACATCAGCCTCTTTTATATTCATGCCAGAGTGCTGGACTACACTTTCGGGCGCAGGCCACCGGCTTATTGGGTGGGTGCCATGCTGTTCCTGCTCAACTTCTCTTTATTCCTGCTGATAAAAGGCATCGCAGACTTGTTCCTCAATGCCGGTGACGCTTCCTTTGATGAGCGGTTACAACAAGCGTTTCGATACCTGCCGGCGAACATCATCCGAAATTGCTATTTCATCATATTTGCCACTTTCTATTGGGTAGGCGGGAATATCGCTGCTTACCGCCGGCAAGCCGCAGAGGCGGAAAGAGCGGAATTGCAAACGCGGACCGAGAATGCCGAGCTTCAAACCCGGCTTGCAGAAAGCAGGAATGCCTACCTGCAACAGCAGGTCAACCCGCATATGCTTTTCAATGCGCTGAGCTTTATCCATAGCCATGTCTATAAATCTTCACCGGATGCGGCGCAATGCGTTTGGCTCCTGTCGGACATTATGCGCTTTAGCCTGGATGCGGCAGGGCCGGATGGCAAGACAGTTCTGGAAAAGGAAGCGGAACAATTGTCTCACTTATTGGATATTAACCGGTACCGGTTTGGCGGCGAATTGTTTGTTGACATGAAAATGCAGGGTAACCTGGGGGATTACCGGATCATTCCGTTGATCCTGCTTACGCTTACCGAAAATATTTTTAAGCATGGTGTCCTGAACGATGCGCAGCAGCCGGCTTCGATACGGTTAGCGGTGGACAGCAATGGCCTGCTTCAGTTCCATACGAGCAACCAGAAAAAAGCATCAGCCAGTGCGGAACGAACCCAGGCGCTAGGATTGCAAAACTCCCGTTTACGCCTCGATTTCGCCTATCCCGGAAAATATACACTGGATATCCATGATGACGGGAACCTGTTTGTATTAGGCTTAACTATAATGCTGACCTGATGGAATTAACCTGCCTGATCATCGATGACGAACCGCACGCCCGGGAATTGCTTGCGGACTATATCCATAAGACACCAGGGTTGTCGCTGCAGGGCAGCTACGCAAATCCGCTCGAGGCCTTACAAGTATTCAGCGGGCCAAACCCGCCCGCGCTGGCTTTCCTGGATGTCGATATGCCGGAACTGAATGGCCTTGAACTCGCCGGGCTGGTTAACACGGCAACCACGGTCATTTTCACCACATCCTACCGGGAATATGCGCCGGAGGCCTTTGAAAAGAACGCTACCGATTACCTGCTCAAACCGATCGGTTACCCCCGCTTTCTCGCAGCAGTCAATAAGGTAAGCGCCAGACTGAAGGCTTGGGAATCTACGGAAGAGCCCATCGGGTTTTTCTTTTTGAAAACGGAGGTCAAAGGCAAGCTGGTACGAGTCAATATCCCCGATATCCGATACGTGGAGAGCATGGGCAACTATATCCAATTTTATACTGCCAAAGAAAAAATTGTCGCCTACCTGACTCTAACGGAAGCCCTGGAAAAACTTCCCCGGGAGGACTTTTCCAGGGTACATAAATCCTTTGCTGTCGCTCACCATGCCATCCGGGTGATCGAGCAGGGCCATCTAAAGCTAAGCGACGGCACGGCAATCCCTATCGGGCGGGCTTACGCGGAAAGTTTTATGGAAGCCATGCGGCCCTTTTTACTTTCCAGTAAGCGCGGCAGCTAAGCCTGTAGGCCGGTTTTACGTTTATTCAAAGAACGAAGGTGCTTGGCCAGGCAGTAATAAACCAGCAGTTCCTGTTTCCGCTGCTCCTCCGGGAAAATCCGGTTGAGGTGCATATGGACGAGACTTGCCAATAATTCTTCCTCTGCGGGGCTGCTAAGCAAAGAAGCCGCATCGCGGATTGCTATCGTAGCGGCGATAAGGGCCTCCCTTTCCGGGGTGCGTTCGGCCCCGTCACTCCTAGCCAGCGCGGTCAATATTCCCCGCATTTCACGGAACCGATGATCGAGGGCCAGGCGCAACGGCTTATCCGCCCGGAACTCTTTTAAAAAGCGTTCGGACTGCGATTCGCAAAAAGCCAGGGCTTCGTTTGTTGTAAGCAGGAAGGCAGAAATCATCTGTAACACGCCGGAGAAGGCGTTTAAGGACATCGCCGGGCTGCCCGTTTCACCCGCTGCTATCATGCACAGGGCCTCATTGCTGCTTGCATGGAAAACATCTTCTGCCCTATCGATCAGTGCCGGATGGTAACGCTCTAACTCGCGCCGGTAGGTATCTGCCCGGAATTCCTGCACCAGGCTGTGCAGCCCTGCCTGAGCAATCGCGTGCTGAAGTATTTCTATAAAACGGAGCGGGCTGCCCGATTTCATCTTAACGCGGAGGCGGATATGGTAAGCACTATCGTTAAAACGTACAAAATGCCAGCGGGCCAGGTCAGTCTGGCAAACCGCCAAAGCAGGCGCAACCGCGTCCGTTAACAATCGGCTGGCGGAGCCTGGCGTACAGTAGAGCTTTAGGTAAAGCCACTCGCTCCCTGGCGGAAAATCGCGTATGGTACCTTTTTGCACTGGATAGCGGGAGACTGGCCGGTATGCGGCCTCCGCGTGGCTGAGGAAAGCAACGGCTTGTCCAACATAGGCAGTATGCCCGCATTTGGTGGTCCGCGCGGGCAGCAGGTATTCCTGTATAGCGGCCGTTTTTTGCCCTTTCAGGCAATTTAAGAAAAACTGTGCCTCAGCCGGTTGTGCCAAGTCAAAAACAAGTTGCTGGTCGGTATGCCCCATGCTAACCCTTTGCGGAAGGCCATATTGCTTCCGAAAAGCACGTAGTGCTAAAAGCGCTTCCGTAGTGCCGGTAGCAACAAGCGGCTCCAGGTCTTTGCTGTTAAAATGCCATTTGGCTAAGCTGAGTATCACCTCACCGGTAAATACCCGTGGGTAAAAAGGCAGGCCCGGGAAAAAGTTTTCCAAACTAAATGAAAACCCGGCGGAAAGGCCCTGGTACTGCATATCGCATAGTAGCCGGAAAATACCGAGTTGCGTATTGCGGTAATTATATGCCGTTGCCAGGCGGGGTAGGATTCGTTTACCCAGTTTCTTGCTGTAAAGGACGAGTTCATTCCCCTTAAGGGAAAGGTAAAGCCCGGAAGGCGGCAACTGGCGGGAAAGCGCCAGGCTGGATACGCAATTAAGCGGGATCTCATACGGGTAAATAGGCTTGCGCCGGTTGATATTGTCGGTATGCGGTGCAGACAGCTGGCTGATATCTGCAAATACGACACCCGGGTTGGCCCTGCCCTCTGCCAGGGAAACCCGCCGGCACATCGCATGGCAATCCTTACTGAAAGCGCTAAAGCGCCCGATCATCGACACCCCGTTTGCGCCTCCGGCTTGCTCCAGCAAGATATGCTCTTCAGTTTCCCGGAAAACAACCGAAGTGGCAGGCGGGACGGCCTTGCTGTTTTCGGTAGGATGGTTGCTCAAATCGGCGTCAGTGATTTCTACCGGCGCATATTTATGCCGCACAACATCCTGTTGCCATAAGCGGAACAACATCCGGTGCGTAGCCGTCCAGGGCATCGTGGCGGTTTCTTCTGCGGCAGACGGAAAAGGCAGGCCATACAACGGCCCTTCCTCCCCCGCTTCGCTTCCCGTCAGCCCGCCATAGCTAATGCCCGTGTCGGGGTCCAGGGCAAGCAGTAAGGGGGCTTCTTGCTGCCCGAAACGGTCCCGGAAGGCACTAATGAATGCGGCCAGTTCTGCAGGTACCTGCGGGCTTGCCAGGCGCTGTAACAGTGCAATGGCTTTTTCCAGTGCCGCGCGGGTTCGCTGCCCGGGTCCACCTTCTGCAAGTGGCCGTTCCAGCGCCGCATAAAATGGCTGCCCGGCAAATGAAGGGCTTACCTTTACCCCAAGCGCGGCAAGGCTGCCATGTGCTTTTTTTAACTTATCGGGCCAAGGGGATAATTGGCCGGATGGAGCCGGGTTGATCGGGGATAACTGTGCGGCGGTTAACAAAACCTGCTCTTCTGTTAAAAAATCAAGATGGCCCCGGGCTTCTTCTACATCACAGCCGGTAGCATTGCAGGTATAAGCGATGAGTGCAGCAATACTTTTCTTTTTCCCGCCAAAATACCGGAAAAGCCCTTCATAAAACGGCTCGGCATCAATTCCCGACACCATAAATTCATACCGCCCGTTTGCGCCGGGAAGGCTGCGGATGTAGCGGTACTGCCCGCCTACCTGGTAAAGTAAAGGGTTAAGGGCAAGCAAGCTGGACGGGGCGGGGTCTGTTGCTTGCAAAAACGCCATATCCGGCAGCAAATGCAAAATATTTTTACTTTCGGGCTGCAACTGCGTTTCCCCAGTGGCATTCCATTTCAGATTCGTAAAAGATGCAAAACTGCCATAAGGTACCGGGCGGAAGCTCATCCGGTTATAATACTTCAGCGCAGTGTGCTTTTCCTTGTCGTTTAGCCGGCTATAATCGAAATATTTGGCTTCCAATAAATGATAAAATGTTGTGCTGGCCAGAAAGATCGCGTCCTGAAAGGCTTTAATCCCTAATACCTCGGGTAGCCGGGCCGGGTCATACGCCGCATAACTAAAGGCCGGGGTACGCAGGAAAATATCTTCCATGAATTCGTATTTCATCTCCATTGCCCCTCCTCAAAAGGGTATGCTACCCATTTCATACTGTTTTGGCTTTTCGCTACGGCTTTACTTTGCTGGCAACAAACCGGATGGCCATGAAAAAAATCCTTTCCTCCCTTATTCCCTCGCTGCTGGTCCTGCTGTATGCTTATGCTGCCTTCAGCAAACTGGCTGACTTCGATAGCTTCCGGGGGGAAATGCTGAACCAAAGCATCCCAAAAGGAATTGCGGAAGCGCTGATTTACCTGGTGCCGATATCGGAACTGCTGGCAGCCGGGCTGCTCCTGTTCCCAAGGGCCGAGCGCTTGGGGCTGTGGCTCTCCCTTGTCCTGCTTGCCCTGTTTAGCGGATACATCGCGCTGGTGCTGCTGGGTTTTACAGCCCGCGTTCCCTGCTCCTGCGGGGGCATCCTCCGGCACATGGGCTGGGGTACGCATCTCGCTTTTAACCTGTGCTTCTTTGCCCTCAACCTTACCGCAATATTTATGTGCAGCAGCAGCAGTGCTGCCCAAGTCCAAAAGGGGAAAGCCGAAAACCTTCGAAAAGAGTAGGCAACAATTTATCCTTAAAAGTTTTCGTTCGTTTTTGAAGTTAAAAGCGATCTGCATCATGAAAAATTTAAAAGTTAAAATGGCCGCGATGGCCCTGTTGATCGGCACCGGTGCCGCGTTCGCTTCGGTTGCCCCCAAGGCCTTCACCAACAAAAAGTGGGGCCTGGACCGCGCTACCGGCCTGTACATTGACGTGACCGGCGAAACGAAAGGCGTCGGCTACAGTTGTACCGGCGTGTCGGAAACCTGTACTGCGCAGTTCCCTTCTGATGTTGATCCCAACAACCAGGCGGGCGATGCCCATCCGGGCACCGTGGCCGGCACCAACATCGAGCCGGGCGTTTTTGGCCAATAAGCCATAACCGCTCCTTCCCCCGTGGCCGGCGCTTTCCAGCGCCGGCTTTTTTATGGCCTTATCTTTCATTTTGTGGAATGCCGCTTGATTGTACTTCCTGATTCGGGATGGGGTAAGCATAGCGCTTGCTACCGGGTTCCAGGGTGTAGGTATTTCCCCGGATTTTACGCATAAGCGTGATGGCGAAGCGCGGCTCTGTGTTCAACCGCCGTAAGTCGCCCCAGCGCAGCCCGCGCGCAGTTAGTTCCTTCCGCCGTTCGTCGAGCACGCGTAAAAGCGCTTCATCAGCCGTACTGGCCGTAAACGGAACAAACGTGCCCGCCTTCCAGCGCGTGGCAAGCAAAGTGTTCAGATCCGCCATAGCGGCATCCCTATCGCCTGCCCTGGCGCTGCATTCCGCCCGAACGAGGTACGTTTCATCAGTAGCAATCCCCGAGAAGTACGAAATGATCCCGGCATAGTTCCCCTTGAATTTAAACCCTGGGGCTAATACGCGGAAAAAGAGCACCTTCCGCAGGTCGTTGGCCACATAAGACCGGTAAAGCAGCGAATCCGCTACCGTTGGTGATGCAGAGCTCGTGAAAGTATAGGATAGTGCGGCCGAGTAAAATAGGATCTCCTTGTTGCTGTTCGGCAGCGCGCGCGGAAAAGGGCGGGCTGCTGTGGCACTGAATGTATTATAGTTAAGCAGACCGGGGGACAATTGCAGGCAGGAATCAGCGTACTTTCCGGCGCGTGGGTAATCTGCCATGGATAAATAAACCCGGGCAAGCAGGGCGAATGCCGCAGCAGTCCCCGGCCGTGTTTTATAATCCGTAGTCGCAGGGAGCAGTTTCCTGGCATCAAGCAGGTCCTGCAACACCCTTGCATAGGTTTCCGCCACGGTCCCCCTGCCTACTTTTTCATTTACATCACTATGTAGCCGGATCGGGATGCCTGCATCTGAAGCTGCGGTTGCTGCTTTGTAGGGCATCGTAAATTCCTGTGCAAGGTTATAAAAGGCGAAGGCCCGGTAAAACAGGGCTGTCCCGCGTATGGCGTTCCGCTCCGAAGCACCGGCAGTATCTGCCTGCAACTCATCCAGACCTTCCAGTACGATATTGGCATAAAATACCTGCTGGTAGGGTATATTCCAGTCCCCTGCCCCTTCTGTCCCAAAGATATCTGCGGACCAGTTGTAGCTACTCCGCTCCTGTTCCAGCAGGTAGCCGTTAAACCCGGCATCGTTTACCCAGGTATCCCCGTCTGCATTATTGAAAAGGGCAGGCGACTGGTTAAAGACCTGGGCATTATCCAGAAGGGCGCGCAGGTCTGGCAGCGTCTTAGGGATGAGTAAGGATTTATTGGGCTTCACGTCCAAAAAATCGTTCTTGCAGGCAAAAAAGCATGCCAGGCAAAAAATCAGTAGCACTTTATATACAAATTGATGGTATCGTGTCATAATATCTAGCTTAATAAGTAAAACGGAGCCCCCCTGCGATCGTCCGCGGCATGGGGTAAGTATTGGCAAAATCCGGATCCAGCCCGGCATGGTTGGCGCGCCAGAGGATGCCGAGGTTTGCTGCATAGGTATACACCTGTATCTTGTATTTAGGCAAGGACCAGGTCAAGCGGACATCCTGCAGGCGGATGTGATCGCCTCTTTCCACTAAGGAAGATGAATAAGTATAGAATTGGTCGCGGCGATTGTCAGGCGCAGCGGGTAGCGAAGGCACAACTGTACGGTTTTCGTCGCCCGGCTGCTGCCAGCGCAGCGCGTAATCGCCGCTTTGGCCGGCAAGGCCGTAGTCATTGCCGTACCGGATGGAGCTTCGCCTGAAATAGTAACCCAATTTGTAACTGATATTTGCCGACAGGCTCCAGTTGCCATAAGTGAATGTATTGCGCAATGCGCCGAAAAGGGTTGGCCGAGAGGGGCCGTGGTAGATGAGGCTTTGCGGGGTAGCTGCGGCAAGGATAGCGGCGTAATCTTTACTGACAAGGCCATTGAGATACCCTTGCGGGTCGCCGGTTTGCGGATCGAGCCCGGCGGATTCGTAACTGTACACAGCAAATAGCGGCCGGCCGGTTAAGGGGTAGGCCCCTATGTTGCTATTGCTGAGGTACGACAGCGCAGTATTCTGCTGATTATAAGAAGTAACTTTGTCTGTAACGTAACTCAGGAAGAAATTGCTCACCCAGCCCAGCCTGCCGCTTAGGTTCCGGCTTTCCAGGGTCAGGTCCATGCCATGCCCGCTTGTACCGGCCGTATTGCCGGTAAACACCGTGATGCCCGTGGATGGGGCAAAGCTGGCTTGCCCGATCAGGTCGATGCCGCGCTTGAAGAAATACTCTATACTCCCGGAAAGACGGCGGCTGAGCGCCGCGAAATCCAGCCCAAGGTTGATATTGCGTACGCGCTCCCAACGCAGCTGCGGGTTTGGCGGGTTAAGCACAATGGCATACGGCAGGCCCGTTTGGGAATCGCTGCCATCGAAATAACTGGCCGTGGTGTAGGCGGACAGGCTTTTATTGCTGTTTCCGTTATAGCCGAAGGTGCCGCGCAGTTTCAGTTCAGGCAGCCAGCTGACATGGTAGAAGTTTTCCCCGGAAACATGCCATGCAAGGCCGGCGGAATAAAGCGGCACACCTTTTTGGTTGGTTTTTACGCCGAAAAGGTTCGACTGGTCAAGCCGCCCGCTGGCAGAAAATACCAGGCGGTTATCGTAGGTATAAGCGGCATTGGCGTAGTAAGACCGGTAATGGTCGGTAGCATCGGCACTGGATTGGCCCATCGGGATGACGCTGCTGTTGTTCGGGTCGTCATAGTACGCAAATGTATTGACACCATCGACGGCAATGGAGCTTGCATGTTCGTCGTCATAGCCGTAAAGGCGGTAAGTGTTGCCGGTAACATGGAGGCCCTGCATTTCATAGCCGGCAATAGCGCTCAATCCGTGTTTGTTGCCGATTGATTTAATGTAGTCCAGTTGAAACCTGCCGTCGCGGCTGGTAGCAGCACTGTTGGCCAGGCCAAGTACGCCGCCTGCGGGTATTGGGTGGCTCAACGTGCCGCTTCCATCGTCCTGGGTATAGCGGTTGGTGAAATTTCGCGCATAATAGCTTCCGGCAGGCTGGAGGTCGCGGTTTGTGTTTTCCGTGCGCTCGTACTGGTAGAGCAATTGCGCGGACAGCCCGGGCATCACCTTATATTTCAATGCAGTATTGAAGCGGGCGGCTATCTGCGCATCGTGGTTATCCGATAAACGCAGGTCTTCTAATGGCCGGTAATTCCAGTCCAGCAGCCCTGCTGCCGTGGCGCTGTTTATGAAGCCGGCCCGCAGGTCTTTAGTTACGGCCAATGGGCGGCCATCCGGGCTGGCCAATTGGGCATATGGATACAATTGCTGGCCGCGGTTCCAGGTAAGGCTTAAGGGATTGTTCCTGTCCGTTCCGGTTTGCGTGAAACTAAGCGCGGTGCTTAGTTCGAGCTTGTTGCCCAGCCGGCTGGTATTGCTGCCATTAAGGGTAAGCCGGTTAAAGCCATTGCCGGCTTCGCTGTCCAGGTTACGGTCGATGCCCGCAGAGAAAAAATAGCGGTTCGTGGCAGAGCCGCCATCCACGCTCAGTGCATACTGCTGCTTGACGGAAGGCCGGTAGAAATATTCCAACAAGTCGTTACGGGTGTCGATGGCGGCTAAGGCATCGATGCGGCTTCCTGCCTCGGATGCGCCGATACTGCCGTCGCGTTGCGCGATGAGCAGCTCGGCAACGGGCGATAAGGGCAAGTGGTTATCAGCGGCCGCTGTTCCGTCAAAATAGCCCTCGCTGAACAGGCGCCTTTCGATGGCGATATAATCCGCGCTGCTCATGCGGTTGAGTTTTTCCAGGGCAGGGCGCTCCCCTATCTGCACGTTGGTATTTACCGTAACGGCAGGTGCCCGGTTAAAACCGCCCTTCCTGGTGGTAATAACGATAACCCCGTTGCCTGCTTTAGTGCCCCAGATAGAGGCCGCGGCGGCATCTTTTAAAACACTGATGTTTTCGACATCGTTGGGATTGAGGTTTTCGATAGGTTCATTATAAGGGAACCCATCGACGACAATAAGCGGGTCGGCATTAGAAAAAAGGGTGCTTTGCCCGCGGATGGAAATCCGCGTCCCCACGGAATTGAAGCTCAGCCCCGGTACGACATCCTTCAACCGGTCGATAATATCTGTAGATGTGCTGCGCTCCAGTAATGCACGTGGCACGGTAACAAAAGAACCTGTAATGCGCTCTTTTGGGATTTGCTGGTAACCTGTCGAGACGGTTACCTCGTTGAGGCTGTTGCTGCTGCTTTGCAGCACAGCGGTCAGGGTATCTGCCAGCGGCAGGCTAAGGTCCTGTTCATACGGTGAAAAGCCAATGTACGATACACGGAGCCGATACCGTCCCGGTGGCGCATTCAGCATGAAATGCCCGGCAGCATCCGATATTGCTTGGTAGCCGGTTTGCAGCAGGCTGACGTTGGCGCCCAGTACCGGGTGCCTTTCGGCATCAAGCACAATACCGCGCAGCGAGGGGGCCTGGGCCAGCACGTTCGATGCGCCGGCAAGCAGTGCAATGCCTAAAATGAGTGAATAAAATATTTTCATGGATAAGTTGGGTTAAGGTTTCTGGGGATTAACGGGCGCATCGCGTATGACCATCATGTCAACAATGCCTTCCCGCTCTGCAAGGGCAAGCCCGTATGGCGCCAGCCCTGCATTGATGGAAACAGTATCGCTTAGCTTGCCGGTAAATTTGAGGTCTACGCGGCCGGTGTAGCCGCTTTGGTCTACGACGGGCAAGGGTGACCTTTGCAGGTACTGTACCTGCAGGCGCATCATGAGCTGGGCCAGGTGGGCGTTCTGCAGTTCGCAGGCAAAAGGCGATATATTGGTTACCAGTGTACCGCCTTTGGTTTTAAGGCGGTCGAGCGAATCGGTCCGGACAAGCGCTAGGCAACGGGTTTTAACGGGTTCTATCGTGATCTGCCACTGCGGGAAAAGCCTACGCAGGTCTTCCTGTATCATGCCGAAGGCCTTATCCCCTACTCCCGGCGGCGCAAGCAGTTCGTAAGAGAAGCCGTTACCGTCTGCCAGCCAGGCATCAGTAGTTTGACCGGGCTTAGGCTGGGGGTTCGCCAGCGTAGTATCTTTCGCAAGCACCTTTATATTCGCTTTTGGGAACCACCTGCCATTTTCTTTAAAGGCGAGGCGGCAGAACCAGATAAAAGGCAGGTTACGGACAGAAAATGATTGTGGCTTGCCGGGTTCCGGTTCACTGATATGCAGTGCAGGAGGCAATCCGGGGACGTAGCCGGAAAATATACGGTGGTAGAGGACGGCGGAACCATCGCCCCCGTTTCCGTTGATGAAGAGCGGCTTATCATCACTGAACGGTACTTTCAAGTCTTTTTTTTCGGTAAGCGATGGTGCGCCGCCATGCAGCATCGCCATGATATTTGCTGCATTGACCTCTGTATATTCGGTAATGGCTACAACGGTACCTTCGCCGTTTATCCAGACATAATGTGGCAGGGTACGATGCGGGAAAAGCTTATGCAGGGTTACGTCACCGGTAATTTCGGGAAGGTCGAATGGCTTATACTTTTGCATGGCTGCCAGTACGGGTGCCACGACGGCTTCTTTTTGGTAAGTGACGGGCAGGAAAACGACCTGGTCGCCAAATACGCGCTGGAGGGAATCCATGACCGGCACCATGGTACGGCATGGCGCACACCAGGTGGCCCAGAAATCGAGGATGAGCAATTTCCCGCTAAAGGCGGACAAGTTTAGTTCAGTTACGGGTTTGCCGTTGAGTTTTAAATTACGGATGCCTGACAGATGGATATCGGGCACTTTTCCGCCAATGGAGATACCGCCTTTGGTGATGTTTTCGGCGTAGGTTTTGAGTTTGAATTCCTGTGCGCTTGCGCGGAAAAAAAGGCAAAGCAAAGCCAGGAAGCATAATTTTAGCTTCATTTTAAAAGGATTACAGTTACGGAAAAAAATAAAATGTTAAGGCTGCAGAAACGGAGTCTTACCTAAAACGCCTTGGGGAATGGCATAGCGGAACGGCCTTAATTATGATAAGGAAGGTCATTCGGGCGGGCAGATGACGAGTAGCCAGGGGGATATGGTTCCGCTAAACATGTTGCGCCTCCCCCGTTGATGGTAATAAGTGCGCCCCGCCCGTTGCCTGTGAAGCTTCAAGCGAATTCACAAGTATAATTAACTGATCGAAGAGCGAGGCAACTTCTTCGGCGGGCAGTACTTCGGGGCTTAGCGCCGTAGTTTCCCCGAGCCCACCTTTGGAGGCCAGTGCAAAGACTTCCCATAGCACATTTTCTACCCTAACGATAGGCCAGGCTTTTAAAAAAGCTTCGGTCGCCTTTTGGGACGACGTCAATGGTCGATGGAGTTGTTTGTTTGCAGGCACGGCTTCCATTACTTTGGATTAGGTTAAAATGTAAGCCGGTTCGACACAAAAAATTAAGGCGTGGAACCCGGCCATTCGTCACTGTGGCCCTAGGAAGCCTTGAGAACGAACAAGCTGGGCCCACGCCTATGGCGTGAGCACCTCACTTATTCCCTTGTTCTCGTTTGAATTTCCTAGGTTCCAGCGACAAGAGATCTTAAGTGCAATGCTTCAATATTTTGAAAGTATCGCAAATCTAAGGCTATTCTATCTATTCGCCTTATTAATTGCTAAAGTAAACAATAAAAACGATTGTGTCAATACTGACACAATAAAATTGGATTAATTTTTTGAATTTTCTCCAAGTTTATGATTGACGTTTCAGAAAAGGAGAATTACCGAAAAGTTGCTTTCAATCTTTACACACTAAGAAAAGCTAAAAAATTGAGTCAAGAGGCTTTAGCTAATGAGAGTGGTGTTGAAAGGTCAAAAATCAGCCGGATTGAAAATTATTCGGAGGATTTTTTATTCTCAACAATTTTGAAATTGTCAAAAGCATTAAATACAACTACCGACAAAATCTTAGATTTATCGGCCCTCGTCCCTCTTAACTTTGAGAAAGAAAAGGAAAAAATTTCTACCAAATAGTTTAATTTCTCTATTTGCACAAGATATTTATGATTTTTGAGCGTTACGTCTTCACGGACTTACTAAAGTCGTTTGTAAAGGTATAACGCAAGAAGATTGGGAGAACCGTTTATCAAAAAGCTGTCCCCTGCCTGGTGAAGTTACAAATCGCAGCGTGCACCTGCTGGACGCAACAGCATTCCTCGTACTGCTCGTATTAGCTCATATCCCCTATCAACGTCTATATATAAACAAATAAAAAGCATTGGCTTGAGCTAAACTCCACGAGCAATGAAAACCGTTACCCGACGACATTCGGACCAAATAATATGGTTAGTCTTCAGGGTGTCCAGATTCGGCTTCAAATGTTTGCCAATGGCTCAATCCGCCATATTGCTATTTACCTATAATGCATTTCTCGAATATGTTGTATCTGGCAAACACACATATGACGCTATTTTTCCAATTGCTAACCCTGCCTTGTAAAACAATTCCGGTGCGGCAACATAGGATTCCTACAATTGATATTTTCTTTCGGGCTCGCGGAAAATACCGTGAAAACACCCTTTTGAATTACCTGCTAATATGTTGATATTTAGGAACTAAAACCTAAAGCTATGGCTAACCGCCCCTTTAAACAATCAATCAAATCAAACATATGCCGGTATCCTGGCATCATCATGTTATTCTTGATACTGTTCTTATCTTCCTGCGGCCCGAAAGTTTATCAGTTTGCCGTATCCCCGCCTACTGCAGGTCCCCATGACTCCATCAAGGTCCGCTGGCATGTCAAAGGGATGGCTACCCTTTTGATCCATGACCTGAACTACCCGGGAACGCCCGATGCACCTCTTGCAGATATAACACTTATTATAACCCGGCACGGCCAGGGATTGCCTTTCACCTTGCATGCCTCTGACACGATCAAAATACCGCTGGAATCGACGGATTCGCTGATCATCCAAAAACAGTCCGACCAAGTCCGTGATGACCGGCTGCGTTACTTAACCATGGTGGCCTCCCTGCGAGGCAAAGAAGCGAACAGTACGAAGCAAGTCGCTGTCCGTCCCGATACCGCCAGCGATGTAATCGCCTTCCGGACCGTAATCCGCGGTGACAGCTTGATTGCCGAGGGTATCAATAACCCGGTACGCTGGGGTAATAATTTCAATATCCTCACGGTCGCGTCTGGCAGTAACCGGGTGCTGACAGTTACCCATGCCGGAAAGAGCCTGGAAATTCCAACGGCTCAACCAGGGAGCGGATTCGAGGGTACTCCCGTTTCCGGCTTTTGGTCGTTCCGGACACCCATGACCGTTGCCGAAAAAGACAATCACCAACTGGTTCCTGTATTCCTTAAGTTATCAATCACCCTTAAACATCGATAAATATGTCGCTGCAAAACATCAAAACCGTAATACTGCTTATGTTCGAGAACCGCTCGTTCGACAACATGCTCGGCCACTTAAGCTTCGAGGGGCTGCAACCGGATGCCGACGGGATCCGCCCTCCGCTCCAGCAGGATCAGTATGCAAATTTGTATCAGGGCGGTCTTTACTATCCCTTTCACCGGCCATTGGATAGCCAGCTGCAATCAGACGTACCCCACGAGTATGATTTCATAGCGACCCAATTGGCTCCCGGACCGGCAGGCACGCCGAGCATGACCGGTTTCGTCGAAGCCTACGCGGATGCAACCGGCCAGGAGCCGAATATCCAGGCCGACCCGATGTGCTTCTTCGGTTCCGAACAAGTCCCTGTCACTAGTTTCCTCGCGCAAAACTTCGCGGCCTGCGACCGGTGGTTCTGCCCGCTTCCTTCCAGTACGCAACCTAACAGAACGGTAGCTTTTTGCGGCGAGAGCTCGATATTCCAAACCAAAGCGCAGGCCATTTCGGCAAGGGGCAATATTTTTGATTGGCTGGCAACCAACGGTATCAGCTGGGGCGTTTACCATGATGGGTTTACCTTCTTCGCGCTGTACCCGGGGCTTTGGGACAATATATTCAGCGGGAACTTCCATAACTATGAACGCCTGGCTACGGACCTCAAGAACGGAACGGCACCGCAGGTAATCGTTGTTGAGCCAAGCTACCAGGATGCTCCGCATATAGGGCCAGACCATCCCAACTGTAATCATCCGCCCTTGGCGGTTGGCTGGGGCGAAGATTTCCTTCGCCGTACCTATCAGGCCGCAACGATTAACCCTGACATATGGGCGGAAACCCTGATGGTGGTTTACTATGACGAACATGGGGGCTTTTACGACCACGTTGCGCCGCCTGTACTAGACAATGCCGCCGCGGGGAATGCCGTCCCGCCGGCACCTTATGCATTTAACACGCTTGGCCCGCGTATCCCGGGGTTATTGATTTCGCCCTGGGTCACCCCCGGCACGGTTAGCCATGAACGGTTCGACCATACCTCGGTGTTGCAGTTGCTGGCTGAACTTTTCACGCCGGGCACGCCTTATTCCGCGGCTGTCGCCAGCCGCGCGGCCCAGGGTATCAGCAGCTTATCTGTAGCACTCAGCGATACCGCTTCGGCCGTTCCGCCGCCACCTCCGCCGCCGGACCCCATCTTTGCAAAATCCCTGCTCGGCGACAATGTAGCGACGCCACCAGACAGCGGCATGGCACAGTCACTGGAAACTGCGGCCCTGGATATGCTGGCCCAGCGGCCCGCTGATGTCGATGCGAAGTTCCCTTTGCTCAATAACTGGAAAGCCGCGGTATTGCAGGCCAGACCTGACTCCATTAATTGATTGCGGAACATGTCGCTTTCGGAGGATTGGCCAATGGGAAATACAGCGAAAATGCCAAAAACGGCTGTGGCCGCCCTGGAATTTTCTATGGTAGCAAATCATATACTATCATTTTTGCTTAGTAAATTATTATCTATGTTGCTTAGTAAACAATTAAACCTTGTTGCTATGAAAAAAAGATAACTATTTTGGGTCTAAAACTCATCCAAGGTTCATCCTCCTTACACTGATTGTCTTATATCTACTGTTGCAAGTGCTTTGAGAAACAACCTGACTTAATACAATATCGAAACCCAGCCGCTGGATTTCTGACTATGTTGTTTTGTGAAAAGCACATAGTAATATGTTGCGGGCGGCAATAATTTTCCGTGGTATCTGCCGTCCCAAGGGGTGTAATAACCATGGCTTTTATATACCTCCTGACCATTGCGATTATAAATGTTAAGTTGTACCGTAGGGTCGTTCGCTATTCCTGATATCGTCCAGGTATCGTTCACGCCGTCGTTGTTCGGGGTAAAGGTATTGCCCATCTTTACATCCGGGCAATCGGATGCCACGACGATATCCTGGCTGGCTTTACATCCGTTGCTATCCTCTACGGTTAAAGTGACCGTTTGCGGCATGGTGACGCTGAAACTTCGGCTGCCCTCTACGCCATTCCAAATATACTTGGTAAAACCCCCAGGTGCCGTCAGCGTGACCGATGAATGGGTAAATGTACATACCGATGTATCGGGTACGTCCAGCACAGGGTTTGGCAGCATCAAGACGTCAATGTTATCATCGGCTGTACAGCCCGCAGGGGACGTTACCCTGACGCTATATTTCCCCGAATGACGGACGGTTATGCTCGCAGTTGTTTCCGCTGTGGACCACAGCACCGTACCGACATTATTATCCACGTTCAACACTACCGCTTCGCCGTCGCAGAGCGAAGTCTTTATCGTTTTTGTGATTTTAGCCACCGGCGGATCGTGAAACACCAATGCATATACAGGCGATGGTTTGATGCAGTCCGGTTTAGCTCTGCTGCTTACCATTGCTTGGTAATTACCGGGAATATCGGTCATAATTTCGGCCTGGCCAGCGAAATCCGGGACGACTGCCCCGTCGCGTTGCCAGGAGATATCGTAATTATCGGTTGCGGAAACTTTTATCGACAAGGACGCCTTGTCGCCTTTGCAATAGGCTGCCTTATACTGGGATATCCGCAAGTCGGTAAAACTTATCACTTTGACATCTACCGTAGCCGACGGTACCCAGCTATTTTCGCAGGCACTCGCCTCGGCATAATAAATCCCCGGTTCGTTTACCCTGACGCTTGCGCCTGTGTTGGCTGTAAGCTGGCCGTTTTTGTACCAACGGTACTGGTATTGCGTATTCGCGGTGGCCTGTAGGGTTAGCGCTTCATCCTCGCAAAGGTAAACTGTACCACTATGATCAAGGCTAAATACCGGCGTTTTTACGAATTTTATCTCTAGCGGGTCCGACGTTTTGGTACAAATGCCGACTACACTGCTTAGCTCTACCGTATATTTTGAATCAGCAGTAGAGGTAATACTTGTTTTGTCCTGAAGCGAAGGCACGATCTGACCGTTGAGCAGCCAGTTAATCCGGTAATCAGGGCCTGATTGGATATTAAGCGAGAGCCTGGCAGTCTCGCCTTCGCAATAGGTTGTTTTATCGGCAACGATGCTAGGTGCCGGCAGGTTAATGAGTGCTACATTTACTTCTTTTGAGGATACCCAGTTGCCATCGCAGGCGCTTACTTCGACTTTATATTTACCATTGCTTTGAACATTAATGCTGTAAGAAACATCCCCGGTGAGCACGCCATCTTTTAACCAGCGATATTGGTAAGCAGGGCTGTAATCTGTAGCCAGGGTGGTACTGTTCACATCGCAAAGGGCAAGCGTTTCGGGGTAGTTGAAACTAAATACAGGAGCAGATATAATGCTGGTTGTTAAGTGATTTGTTTCCAGGTGGATGTCCTGACAAGGGTCGTACAATATGGCGTAGTATTCACCGGCGGTTGAGATTTGCAACTCACGCCCGCTTTCTCCTGGTAATTGCTGCCCATCTTTGTACCACTGTATACTGTTACCTGTATAGCTGTTGGTGGCAACTAAAGCGGTTGCAGTATTGCCGGCGCAAATATCCAGGTGTTGCTGATCTGCGGGGGCATCTTTAAATGATGTCGCCTGTAATTGTGTAGTGGGTAGGTATTGTGCATAATCCGGCTTTAGGTAGTACAAGCCTTTCTCCGTTGCCACCCATGCACCATCTTCACAGAGCGGCGTTTCTACAGAAGCGACGTTTACACAAATATCATTTACTTTTATGCTCCCCAGTATATCTGCATGGAACAGTTCGAATGTTGTTAAACCGAGGACGCCTTTCCGATAAACAGAATTGCTGAAGTACAAGCCCTGATCGGTGCCGATCAAAAGGTTTTGTTTCATTTTCCCCGGATAATCAAACCACGCACCGCCGCCAAAAGCTGTCAGGCCGTAAATAGTGGTTACTTTGTTTACGGATATACCGTCCAGGTAATGCCCGTAGTCATGCTCGAGGTTGTAGCTGAACTGCCAGTTGTTTTGAAACAGCCCGTTTTTGTTTCCCCAAAACATGTTCATAAATTGCACCCGTATGTCATAATCGGTCATCGCGCCGGTAACCATGGTGGCTGTTTTAATATGATCTCCGAACCCATTTTTTCCCTCCCATAAATAGCCGACGAAGGATGTGTACTCGCCTGCGTAAAAAGCCGGCAACCTCCTTGATCCGTCAAAATCATCATAACGTGTACTATCGCGAAACATTTCTGTACGGAACGTTGCGGAATATATTTTACTATTGTGTTCCCCGGGGTCGCGCGTTAGGATTTCGTTATCTACATCGTACCGGTACAGGGCCTCATCCGAACCGATCAAAAGTACCGGCGGATCTGCGGGGGTACTATCGTAATATTGATGCGTACGTTTGGCTACACCTATCGAGTTGATGGTCGTAACGATACCAGCTGTAGTACCCAATGTTTTAATGCTGCCGTCTTTATATTGGATAAGGTTATTGCTATTGGTCGCAATAAAAACAATGTCTTTATCTACGCCCGCAATGTCAATAAATTTCAAGGCACTTTGGCCGGCAAAAGCTGCGCTATAGTCATCTACCGCCATGGTGACACTGTTAATACGGTACACGCTGTTGTTTTCAGCTAATACCCAGAGGTAAGGGTCAAAAAAATCCCTTTTTACGCTGATGATATTTTTGCCCGGAAAAAAGTGCTGGTTTACTTGGAAGGCAACGTCCTGCTGCGCGAGAAGCTTACCTGTGAAAAATAATGCTAAAATAAAAAAAAGCGATTGCCGCATCAGCGCAGGTTGACAAGGTTTATGATACTGTAAATTTAATTAAATATCATATTGGGAACAAATTATAAGGCAATCATATTCAAGGGGCCAGAAAAAAAGGAAAACAAAATGCAGGATATATTGCGGATAGATTAGCGAAAAATTATAAAGTCAGCGATATTCATCAGGGCTGAGCTTTGCTAGGCTACGTTGCGCTTTTGCTACCTATCCACCGCGCAACCAACCGTTCAGGCGGTTTCACATTCAACCCCTCGGGCAATGCTGGGTTAGGTAGAAAATATGTTCTTTAACTAAATAGTATTTTCCAAGGTAAGAGAGAGTATAGCACCTCCCTTATCATATTTGAATACCGGTGCTCGTAAGAGTTTTAAAAAACATCTTACCCTTTGGCACGAGTTGCCCATAACTTTGCCTTATTCAGATAGTCGCGCCAGTTGGAAGAAAATACGTTACTTAACTAAATCGTACTTTTCAAGCCAGACCCGGGTATCCCCAGCTTTGCCCAATTCGGATACTCTCGCCAGTCGGGGGTTATTTTGAGTTGAAAATATTATCGTCGATTCGAAAAGGGCTATAACCTAGTGGCATTTTTCGCATTATTGGATCAAATAAAACCCAATATACCTGGTTAGCGAAATAAACATCATATATTTTTTTATGTCTATAATAAATTTCGGTCCTCATGCCGTCCGAGTTGCTCGAAGAATGTATAACAGGGTCATTGCAAAGTTTCTTAATGTTCGCAAAGAAAACTTTTTTAGAAGTATCTAATCTAAAAGATCCGCTCGTTGTTGAGTCAATGGATACAAATTGATCGGTATAATTACTGCCGTGACCCTTTATCGCAAAGCCTTCTCCCCTCTCATTGAGTTTATAAGAAACAAATTTATTTCCAAATCGAAAATTTATTCTTACGTCATAATTATTATCTTCATGTACAATTGATCCGCATGACGCTATAAGTAAGATTAAAGCTAATGAAAAAAATTTCATGGTGTACGATTTACATTATAATTTAATCGTTTTAATTTTCCTTGTTCAGCTCGAAGGCTGTTTTCCGTTGTATAACTGTGACCGTTCGTCGATTTCGGTCTGCCGGTCTCCATTGTAGCCAATTCTTCTGGTGCTAGCCTTTCTATTACAAGTTTACCCGATGGAGTAGAGTAGGCATTGACTGCGGCATTGGGTTGATGAGATAATTGTTCGCCATTCATCCCGGCTAGCCCGTGTATTAATTCGTGATCTAACATATCAACCAATGAGAGCGTTTGTTCTTTAATGCCGTCTGGGCCTCCAGTCCAAATAAAATGCCCAAGGCCAAAGGACGATGTTTCGTCTGTACCTTTGCCGTTGGTTTCGTTTTGTAAATCACCATTGGTAGCGCCGGTACTTGCCCCAATCATGCCTTCCTTTGTTCCTTCTCTCACGCTGAGGTCAAGAGTTAATGTCTTCTTATTTCCTATAATATCTCTAATTAATTGAGTTCCCTGTGCCAATTTTCCATTATGCTTGGATACTATTTCTACTTGACCATTTTTAGGATTATATCTAAGTTGATCGTTTGTCATAGCACGTAATGATTTCATGAATAATGCAATTTCTTTTTTATTCAATTTCCTATGCTCCACTTCGTTTTGGCCTAGAGCTAGATCCATTCCGTCTGGATCGATAAATTTGATTGGGTTATCTATGCAGTAATTGTAAGATGACCATCGTTTGTATTTCTCTGCCAATGGATCTATCACGCCCCACCTTGCAATCACCGGGTCATAAAACCTTGCGCCGTAATCATATTGCCCCAACTCTTCCTGTTTTTCTTTATTGTTATAAAGATACTCATTTTTAGGGCTGTTGATAATGGCACCGCCTGTTTCGAGGCCGAAGGGATAATAATCATTGCTTTGTTTTAATTGCAGCGCGCCGCTTACGATGCTGAAGCTTAGGCGGCTGTTGCCC
>NZ_JBFUEA010000017.1:0-120917 GCF_056404435.1 Mucilaginibacter sp. P2_D11 | reverse complement strand
CTGGGCTATAGAAAACAAGTTGCATTGGACGCTTGACGTAGCCTTTCACGAAGACGCCGATAGGAAAAGAAATAAGCATGCAGCCCAAAACTTTTCCCTGATCAACAAAGTTGCCCTAAATATCCTTAAAAACGACCTCACAAAGAATATCAGCATCAGAAGGAAAAAGAACATCGCCTCCTGGGATTTCAAATACTTACTTATGCTCCTTAAATTTTAATGCGTTTGCCCTGGTATTTTGCGCTTTTAATTTTGAAATGCCGTAAATAAGTCACACTTTTATATCTACAAACTGCAAACCAAAGCTTTGGAAAATCTTATTGCTATATTCCTGCTGGCTACGGTCGCCTTATCGATAGGCGAGCGGGTGTTTGCTGTTATGGGTGGCCGGCATTATGCTGCCCGCTCAATTGCTCCGCAAAAATTTGTACATGCTTATGTACAGTCAAATATATTAACCAACCCTATTCAAGGCCTTATGCATCCATCGGTTGTATCAATAAGCCTTTCCCAATCCAATTTTCTTGCCCGCGGGGCGCCTGTAAAGGGCTACGATTTATTATGCTGAATAAATAAGGCATCTGGCGTATCCTTCTTTTCATGGTAATCCTGCGTGGCGATATCTTTTAAACATATTGCCGGGTTGGCCGGGCTTTGCTTTGGCCATCCCGTAAGTATTGTTTAATGATAAAACTTAAGCTGTTTGTTGCTATCTATCAGCGGCAGCTTAGCAACATTACCCAACATGAAAAACATTATAAAATGGGCCGTAGCAGCTGTGCTTTTAATAGGCGTTGCTATAGGCATGATATCATTTAGCCGAAAATCGGGCTCACATCAGGAGATGGTGAATTTGCTGAGCCAACTATCCAAAGAGAATTATAACCAAAAAAATTCGTTTTGCCCCGAGGTGAAATACGCCGCGCTTGATTCCATCCTGAAAGCCGGAGGCCTGGACAGGAATCTCGACGTGCTTTATTCAAAAGCCGAGCTGGCTTTAGAAGTAGGTAAGGAACAGGAATCTGTAGATGCTTACGATTATTTGGTAAACCACGTAGATTACATGGCCCTTAATCAAATAATGCCTGATGTAGGCATAGCCTTCATGCGACTGGGCGAGCGGACCAACTGCATGCTAAACCACGCCGGCTCATCGTGCATATTCCCCATTAAGGGCGATGGCGTGCACATACAGCAAACCGGATCCAAAAAGGCCATCGATACCTACCAGGCCGTGCTGAAAGCCAACCCGGTCGACCTGCAATCGCGCTGGCTGCTCAACATTGCTTACATGACGCTGGGGCAATACCCGCAAAATGTACCCAAACAGTTCCTGATACCAGGGCTTGATGCCGACGAGGGCCAGCGCCTGAAACCTTTTGTCGACGTGGCCGCTGGGCTCGATCTTAACATCAATGGCAGGGCGGGCGGCGTTATTGCCGATGATTTCAACAACGATGGCTATATCGATATCGTAACCTCGGGTTGGGATTTGCAGGACCCCATGCACTACTTCCGGAACAATAAGAACGGCTCCTTTAGCGACATGACCGAAAGCAGCGGGCTCACCGGCATTACCGGCGGCCTGAACATCCAGCAAACCGATTACAACAACGATGGCAAGCTGGATATTTTCGTATTGCGCGGTGCCTGGCTTACCAATGGCTTCGGTAACCAGCCATCATCGCTGCTGCGCAATAATGGCGATGGTACCTTTACTGATGTTACCACCGAAGCGGGGCTGCTGTACTTCCACCCTACCCAAACCGCCACCTGGGCCGATTTCAACAACGATGGCTGGGTAGATGTGTTCATCGGCGCAGAGAACCTGCCTACCGCTACCGAAGGCGGCGAGCATAGGTGCATGCTATACATCAACAACCAAAACGGCACGTTTACCAATATTGCCAGTAAAGCCCATTGCGATGTTGCCGAGTTTGTAAAAGGCGTTACCTCTGCCGATTATGATCACGACGGGTTGCCGGATGTTTTCCTATCTACCATGAACGGCAACAAGCACCTGCTTAAAAACATAACCAAACCCGGAGGCACGGTAGCTTTTAAAGATGTTAGCGCCGAAGCAGGCCTCGCCGATAACCACGAACGCAGCTTTACCACCTGGTTTTTCGATTACGATAACGATGGTTGGCAGGATATAGTGGTGAGCGATTATAATTTCACAACCAGCCTGGGCTATTATTCTGCAGCTGCTGCTTTGGGCAAACCCGTGCCGCGCGCGGGCAACATTTTCCTATATCACAACAACCATAACGGCAAATTTACCGATGTTACTGTTGAGGCGGGTTTAGATAAAGTGGTGTTCAGCATGGGGGGTAATTTTGGCGATATCGATAACGATGGCTACCCGGACATGTATTTCGGCACCGGTAACCCCGATTTTAAATCGCTTGTGCCCAATAAGCTTTTCAGGAACGTTGGCGGCAAACGCTTTGCAGATGTAACCACCTCATCACGCCTTGGAAACCTGCAAAAAGGGCATGGTATTGCCTTTGCCGATTTCCGCAACACCGGCATACAGGATATTTATGCCGAAATGGGTGGAGCCTACAAGGGCGACTCGTACACCAGTTCGCTATATATGAACCCCGGCCAGAGCGATAATAACTGGATAAGCCTAAAACTGGAGGGCGTGAAGGCCAACAAAGCTGCTATTGGCAGCCACATTAAACTAACCTTTACCGAAAACGGCATCAAGCGCCATGTTTACAGAGATGTAAACTCGGGCGGCAGCTTCGGATCATCGCCACTGCAGCAGGAAATAGGCATTGGCCAGGCCACCGTTATAGACGAACTGGAAATTACCTGGGCAGGCAGCAAAACCGTGCAACGATTTAAGAACGTAAAACCTAATCAGTTTTTGGATATAGCCGAGGGAATCGACTTTTTGAAGTCCAAAAATCTTGCAAAACTTACTTTTAAAAATAAGAAAGGAGTGGCCGTATGTATGCCTGAAATGGCAGGAATGAAACAATAATAACCTATTCACAGCAAGCACATTACAGTAATGTGCTTGCTTATTTTTATATATTGAAAACTAATATTAATTTTAAGAATTATTACTAAACACGTAAAACCATAGAACCATGAAAAGAATAATGTTAATGTGCTGCCTGTTTTTGGGCGTAAGCATCGCGGCAAGTGCACAGAGCCGCCCCGGCACTACCGATCCGGTTGAAAAAGCGAAAGAATTGCAGCAGCAACTGAAGCTTACCGATAAGCAAACCGCCCAGATTGCGGCTATCTATACCGATTCGGCAGAGAAATTTGATAAGATAAAAACCGAGCAAAAAGGCAATAACGATAAAATGCTGGTGGCTATACGCCCCCTGCGCGCTGCAACCGTTAAAAAAATTAAAGCAGTGCTAACTACCGCACAAGTGGCCAAGTACGAAAAAATGGTAAGTGGCAAGGATAAGGCCAGCACCGGCTGGAGCGACGGCTGGAGCTCTACCGCATCTAACTAAGCTTTACCGAAAGCAGAAACCGCAAGCCGCCCCGTAGCAATACGAGGGTGGCTTTTTTATACCCGTTGACACGATAAACTTTCATAAAGTTTTGAAAGTTAAAAAACATGTTTATCTTTGTATATGCAATTATCCGAAGCAAAAAGCAAATTTATTGAAGCATGGGGCAAGTTAGGTTCTGAATGGGGTATTAACCGTACCATGGCACAAGTACATGCCTTGCTGTTGGTTAGCCCTGCTGCGCTCACTACCGAGGAGATTATGGAGGAGCTGAAGATATCGCGCGGCAACGCCAACATGACGCTGCGCGATTTGATAAGCTGGGGCCTGGTAGAAAAACAGCACAAAGCAGGCGAGCGCAAAGAATACTTTTTTGCCGATAAAGACACTTGGAATATTGCCCGACAGGTGGCCAAAGAACGCCGCAAGCGCGAGCTAGACCCCATCATCAAAATACTGGATGAATTGAGCAAGGTAGAAGGCGACAGCAAGGATGAGGCCTTTAAAACCTTCAATAAATCGGTTACCGATATTAATAAGCTGGCCAAAAACGTAGATAAAACTTTGGAGACGATGCTAAAGGCCGAAGAGAACTGGTTCTGGAAATCGATTTTTAAAATGTTCAAATAAGCATTTTTTTGACTATAAATTTCATATTTTACTGAAAATTCAATCTCAATAAACCTCACCTTAAAATGAAAAAAATCTTTACCCCGTTAATGAACGGTTACCTGGTGGCCAATGCAGTCGCTTTTGTCATTATTGGCATCACCAAGTATTTTTCTACAGAACCGGGTGGCAGCAGCGTAATTGTTTTTTCGGAATTTGTGATTGTCCCGTTTTTGATGGGAATCATCAGCGCATGGTTTTGGCGCGATAGAGACCTTTCCGGCAGGATGGTAATCATGCGGTCAATTATCAATTGCATCATCGCTGTAGCGCTCAGCTTCGTGTTCCTCGAGGAAGGGGTTATTTGCCTCATTATCGTATCTCCCTTACTCTGGTCTTTTATTGTGGCGGGCACCTTTGCCGGCCGAACCATGTTCAAACGCGATAACACAACGCTGAATGTGAGCATAGTAGCCCTGCTCCTTCTTGTTTTTGTTATCGATTCAACATCGGTACACCACTACGAAAATATGGTTGCAGATAGCATTATCATCAAAGCGCCGGTTAGCACCGTTTGGAAAAACGTAGTCGCTTACAAACGCAATACCTCCCCCGATAAATACTGGCTGTTTAAATTAGGCATGCCGAGCCCGGTGGAATCAACTACCGAAGGTTATTACCTGGGCGCAAAACGTAAATGTATTTTCAGTAACGGCTACGTGTTCGATGAAAAGATTGTAGTGTATGACGAAAACAAGAACCTCACCTTCGATATCACCGGGCAGCCGCGCGACCCGGAGATAATGGGCCACATCGATATCCTGCGCGGGCAATTTTTATTAAAGGATAATGGTGATGGTACAACCACCGTAACGGGCAACAGCTGGTACCGCTTGTACGTTTTCCCGGCTTGGTATTATGATATCTGGGCCAAAAGCATTACCCGCAATGTGCATCTAAGGGTGATGGAGCACATCAAACAAATTAGCGAGGCGCAATAGATGTTCCGGTTCGTAACCAGATATCTTGGCTTTTTAAAGGCAATACCCGGCTTCGGCCTGGTGTTTGATGCCTGGCTGCGTATAGCAACCATTATGATAAACCCGAAGGTGTCCGACTATATCGACAATATTGAAACGGAAGTGTCGGCCTGGCAAAATATCCGCATCAGCATCCATAAATACGGCGGGCTACAATTTAACTGCGGCTCGCTCGAGCTTGGGCATATCCATAGCAATGGTTTGTTGGATATGTTATTAAGCCGAAAGGAAAAGCTGCGACTGATGGCAGAGGATGGCCGAATTCTGAACCATCATATTTTTAAGGGCACCGGTTGGATAAGCCTTTATATCAAAAGCGAGGATGATGCAGCTTTTGCCCTGCAGTTGCTAAAAATGGCCTATGATAATAAAATGGCCGACCGGAGATACGGTCAACCGGCATAATCAGGAGATTTTCCTTTTTCCCTCTTTATCATTGATAAATTCGGTGAGTTCCTGTATAAATTCATCGAGGGATGTTGCCGACCGCTTAAGGTAAATAATCATCTTCTTTAATTGAACCGGCGCATCCAGGAATCCGCCGATAATGCTGGTTATGCCCAAAATATTGGCTACCGGCAGCCGCACTTTGTGCGACGTGATGAACATCATCTCCTCCATGCTTTTAACATAATCCTTCAGATAGGCTTCGGTTTTTTTTAGTTCGATGTAGGCAGATGCCAGCTCTCCTGCACGTTTTTCCTTTTCTTCGTTTTGGTAGGCCAGCTCATTGTTGGCAACAATTAATTCTGCCGCCCGCGCTTCCTTCTCATCATTCTGGTAGGCAAGCTCCTTGTTAGCTATTGCCAGCTCTGCCGCGCGTGCGTCCTTCTCAGCGTTCTGAAAAGCCAACTCTTTATTGGCTACGAGCAATTCCGCCGCCCGTGCTTCTTTTTCATCATTCTGATAGGCAAGTTCTTTATTGGCTATCGCCAGCTCTGCGGCGCGCGCATCCTTCTCGTCGTTCTGGAAAGCCAATTCTTTGTTGGCAACGATTAATTCTGCTGCTCGCGCTTCTTTTTCATCGTTTTGATAGGCAAGTTCTTTGTTAGCCATTGCCAGCTCTGCCGCGCGTGCGTCCTTCTCATCGTTCTGGAAAGCCAATTCTTTATTGGCAACAATTAATTCAGCCGCGCGTGCCTCTTTTTCATCATTCTGATAGGCCAGTTCCTTGTTGGCAATTGCCAGCTCTGCGGTGCGCGCGTCTTTCTCGTTGTTCTGAAACGCCAATTCTTTGTTGGCTTCGAGCAATTCTGCGGCGCGCTTCTTTTTCTCCGTGTTTTGAAAAGCCAATTGTTTAGTTGCTATTAATAGTTCATAAGTCGCTTTTTTGATATTCATTTTTGTATCGGCTGGAAATTAACACTATAAGATGGGCCAGGGGGAATTGCAATTTGAGTAATTGGATAGGCCAGGTTGCCGCGAGGGGCTGCGGTGTACTCTGTTGACTTTTGTTAAGAAGTAAGTAAATATAGCAATTATGTGGAACACTATGCCACATAAACATTTAGCCTCAAAAACATTAAAATGAATATTTTATAACTGTTAGGATAAATTTACCGTAAGAGTGAGCGGTTATTATAACTATTAGTTTTAGAACTTAATACTACCCGGTGCTTCACCCTTGTTAATACGTAAACTTGCACTTATGTTAGCTCCTGTTTTCAATTCTGCCGATACGGCATCCAATAATTACAACCTCGAGCTTTTCTTTGAGCTTTCGCCAGATCTACTATGCATCGCCGGTTACGACGGCTTTTTTAAACGGATCAATCCAACGGTAGCTAAAACCTTAGGGTACAGTAACGAGGAACTTCTTGCTAGCCCCATCAATTCGTTTGTACATCCCGATGACCAGCAACTCACCGCCAGTAGGCGCCAAAACCTCACTAAAAATATGCCGCTGCTCAACTTCGAGAACAAGTATCTTACTAAAACAGGTGAGGTAGTCTGGTTGTCGTGGACTTCGATGCCCATAGAGAATGAGCAACTGATTTTCGCCATTGCCAAAAATATCACCCATAAAAAGAAACAGGAGGAAGCACGTAATGCCGAGATCGCAAATCTTACCCGCAACAATAATGACCTGAAGCAGCTTACGTATGCTACCTCGCATGATCTTCGTTCGCCGGTAGGCAATCTGCTATCGGTGTTTAGTCTGTTGAACGTTAGTAAAATTAAGGATGCGGAAACCCTGGAATTTATTGGAATGCTTAAAACCGCCACGGATAGTTTAAAGAATACGTTAAATGGGTATATGGACGCGCTGAGCCAGAATAATGTTTTAAACGCAACGGTAGAAACGTTGCATCTGGATGAATGCCTGGATACGGTGCTGATATCGCTTCGGTCGTTTTTGCAGGACTCGAGGGCGGTTATCGACGTTGATTTTTCTGAGCTACCCACCGTGAAATTTAATAAAGTTTACCTGGAGAGCGTTTTCCTGAACCTGATTACTAATTCGGTAAAGTATGCGCAGTCAGATAGCGTCCCGGTAATCATTATCCGCTCGCATCGCCGTAACGGCGTTAGCGAATTGATATATACCGACCAAGGGCGGGGCTTTGATATGGAAAAAGTACAGGACAGGTTATTCGGCTTTAGCCAAAAATTCCACAACGATGAAAATGCCGATAGCAAGGGTATCGGGCTGTACTTAATTTACAACCACATTACCAGCCTCGGCGGCCGCATTACTATCGATAGCGAAGTGAACAAAGGCGCCCGGTTCAACATCTCCTTTAGGGATTAGCTTTTAAAAGCCCCCGGCTGTTCTTGCCCGCCCGGGCTGCTCACTACATGGCCTCAGGCAGTTCCACAGGGCGTACCGTAACGCTTTTTAATGCGCGCAAAAAAACCACGAAGAGATGTGAGGTTGCGCCCCGATTACCTACCAACAGGTAAATCAAGCGTTTACATCAATGAAAAAGCTGTTACCACACTTTTATTTCAATTACGATGTAATTAAAATACATTACCCCAATTTTGGCGGCAGCTACCGCAAGGGAGGCAGCAGGTTTTAGCTTAGCTATGGCCGGCAGCGGGCGGGGTTGTTTTGTGTGGGCGGTATTTGCCGTTTTGCACCGGCAGCAACGGGTATCACTCCTACGCTTACAACAACGTTGGGCAAATAAAATATTCGGCAGCGTATCAAACTAAACCAGCGGCCAGGGCGTAAGTTCGTTCGCGTAAGTAGGCCAACATGCCAGGCCCGCTGTCGCCTTGCTGCGGCACATCGCCGGGCATTATTGGCTGGCCAATTTTTACGTATAATTGATGCCCGCGTTTGTTGAACAATTGCGAGAAAAGCATAATAGTTTGCAACGAAGGGTGTATATACCTCGCAAGGCTAAAAAGCAGGCCATTGTTGCCATGGAAATACACCGGCAGTATGGGCTGATTGGCTTTTGCGATGATTTTACCCACAACGGGGTGCCACTCCTTGTCGGTAATCTGTCGCCTTTTGAGGCAGTAAGATGACACTTCCCCCGCCGGGAAAATAGCGACCGGCACCCCATCTTTCAAAACCTTGAGCGTAGTTTTTAAGCCGCTGATGCTGGAGGCATCCTTTATATTCTCGAAGGGATTCACGGCGATGATATGGTCGGCCAGGTTAGGCACTTTCTTCAACAAGAAGTTACCCATAAACATGGTTTCGGGGCGTTTTTTTACAAGGATACTCAGCAAAGCAAGCGACTCTATGGCCCCATAAGGATGGTTGGCAACGGTAATAAATGCGCCATCGGCCGGTATATTATGCAAACTTTCCTCGTCTACAACCAGCGTTACACCTAGTGTCTTAAACAAATGGTCGGCAAAAGCTACGCCTTTTAAGGCATTGGCGTTTTCCATCATCGTATTAAAGGCATCTATCTTCAACACGTTCATTAAAAATGAGACGAGTAACGGTAGGCCATTGATGCCGGCTGCTTTAGAAAAATCTGCTTTGGAAATAGCGGGCATTTTAATGTGGTATGATTCGTAAAGGTATCAAACTGGTATTAACCGAAGGTGTCGGCACCATTAAGTTCGCCTACTGTTGATAAATATGATGATGGCCGGAGCAATAATTTATCGGTTGATTTAATGTTGCCAATAAGTTAATTATATGTAAATTTATACTACCAATTATAAATCTCAATTGTACCGCTTTTCTAAAACATATTTAACCATCCTGGTGGGTTCTCTGCTCTCGTTTACGATGGCCAGGGCGCAGCAGCAGCGGATATGCATTGATTTTTACGGCAGCACCTTCAACACCCAGATAGATAACGCTTTGATACTCGATGTGCCTGCTCAGCTTTCGCAGGCATCGGTAAAAGGTTTTTACGATAAAATAAATGCAGGCAATTACCAGCCTGTTATAGACTCGCTTATCGCTTACAAGAACCGCAACCAACTGAACGATTGGCTGTATTACCAGCTCATCCGCAAAACGGCGCAACAGATAAGCCCCAAGGCCGATAACTATGGCCGTTATACCCTGTACAAGTGGTTCCTGATGGCTAAAAGCGGCTACGATGTGCGTTTGGCTCTTACCCGAAGCAAAGTGATATTTTATGTATTGAACGATGAGGATATATCAGACATCCCCGCTTTTATAGTGGATGCCAAAAAATACATGTGCCTAAACTATCACGATTACGCCAGGGCCGACCTCAATCTCGATCCACCTATACCGGTAGCTATTGCTATCCCGGAGGCCAAAAAGGCATTTTCCTACAAAGTTACCCGCATGCCCGATTTTAAGGCATCGGATTACCAGGAGAAAGAACTGCAATTTACTTATCACCACAAGGCATACTACTTCAATATTAAACTCAATCCGGATGTGGGGACCATCTTTATGAACTATCCGGGGGTTGATTTCGAAACGTATTTCAATATCCCGGTAAGCAAGGAAACTTATAGCTCGCTTATCCCCTTGCTCAAACAAAACATGAAGGGTATGAGCGAAAAGAAAGGCGTTGACTACCTGATGCATTTTACCCGCTACGCCTTTTTGTATGAGGACGACGAAGAGAATTATGGCCGGGAGAAACGCCTCTCGCCCGAGGAAACCCTGTTTGCCCGTTACAGCGATTGCGATGACCGTGCAGCGCTGTTCTTTTACCTGGTAAAAGAAATTTACAACCTGCCCATGATAGCCCTGTTGTACCCAACGCATATTACCATGGCAGTGCAGTTCAGCAAGCCGATTGGAAACCCCATCTTGTATAAAGGCAACGCCTACACCATTTGCGAGCCCACTCCGCAGCGCGAGGATTTGCGCATAGGCCAACTGTCAAAGAAGCTTAAAACCGAACCCTACCAAGTAGTTTACCGTTACGTGCCCGTGGTTGATGGGCAAAAAGGCTTATGATCTAGCCGTTTAACAAAAAAATAGCCCACACATGGCAAATAATATTTGCAATTGTATTTTTTTTGATACTTTTATCCAAACCCGACTATAAACCTGATTTCTTGAAAAAGGTATTTGCAATAGTAATGCTTGCCGTGTTCATGTTCAACATGGGCGGGTATATGCTGTTGTTTCAATATTTTATTAAGCATTCTGACGATTTTGCCAACGAGCAGATAAGCAAGGGGCTATATAAACCCGATGAATTGGTGGAGATAAAAATACCGGTACACGTGCCAACAGCGCAGGCGCAGGAAGATTTCCAGGCTATATCAGGCCAGGTAAAGCTAGCCGAGAACGACTACAACTACGTAGCCATGAAGATGACCCGCGATACCATGTACCTGATGTGTATCCCCAACTACGAAAAGACAAGGCTTATCGGGGGAAACATCATTACAGCCAAAAACGTGAGCGATTCGCCGCTGGCTAAAAAGAACCACTTGCCTGTAGAGAAGAAATCGGGCATTGATACCAACTACAATTACCCGGTTACACTGTTAAACACGACCATAGATGCATTGGCCCTGAGGCCTGTTTTTACTGATCTTATACAAAACATCCCAAGCGCTTACCTTTCTACTCCTGTGCAACCTCCCGAGCTCCAAGGCCTATTAGCATAAACAGATTTTTAATTGGGGATTGATATGCCCGCGGCTTTCCGCCGGGGTGTATTTATCGGCGTAACCATACCCGTGCAATTTGCCTCGGTATTGCGCTCTCCCTTTCAGTTTATTTTTAATACGGATTCAAATGCCTTACATAGCACTCGAAAGCCACTTGCCCGGTATAACCGGCCTGCTGGAATATAGCAAGGGTACCGCGCAGCCAATACGCGAGCTAACCCAATTTTTACTGCGCGGCCCATCAACCCTTACCGAGGCCGAACGCGAGCTGATAGCCACCGTAGTATCCTACGGCAACCAATGCACCTTTTGTACTACTGCCCACACCGCCGCTGCCGACCTGCTGGCCGGCGAAACCGAAACTGCCGCAAGCGTAAAGCAAAACATTGAAACCGCCCCCGTGAGCGAGAAGATGAAAGCGCTTTTAACCATTGCATCGCAAACGCGCGAAAGCGGCCGCGCCGTAACTACCGAAGCCGTAGAACGAGCCAAAGCGGCCGGCGCAAGCGATGTAGAAATACACGATACGGTGCTCATCGCAGCACTGTTTTGCCTGTATAACCGCTACGTGGATGGCCTGGCTACATCGTTACCAGCCGAAGTTGGCTATTATGATGTGCTGGCTGGCCGATTGGTAAACCATGGCTACACCCGGCTTCCGCAAGGTTACGACCATCTTAAAAAAGCAGTATAAACAGAAGCAGTCATTAGTTGCGGTGGCAGCAGCAGTTTCCCTGGCGGTGTATTAGCAGTTGCAGCAAGTATACTGACTGCAACCGCCACTAAAAACTGCAACTTAAAAAACTGCCACTTAAATAAAACCCTAATCCCTTAAACTATTACCATCAATGAAAAAGTTTTTACTCATCATATTCCTGCTATCCTCTGTGCGCGTGTTTGCGCAGGATGTAAAAATATCGGGCACCATAACTGCGGCCGGAAGCAACGAACCGCTTAGCGGAGCCACTATCAACGTAAAAGAAAAGATTTTGGGTACCACAACCAATTCAAAAGGACAGTTTACGCTATCGGCAGGCAAAATAAAATTGCCTTTCACTATCGTAATCACTGCAGTAGGGTACGACCAGCAGGAAGTTACTATCACGTCGGCCAGCCAAACGGTAACAAGCCAGCTGGCCGTGCGTACAACCCAACTTAACGAGGTGGTAACATCGGCTACGCGCGTAAACCAAAGCATCCTGCAATCGCCGGTGAGTATAGAGAAGCTTACCACCAAAGCTATCAAAGAGAATCCATCGTTCACTTTTTATGATGCCTTGGTAAACCTGAAAGGCGTAGAGGCCGTTACCAGCAGCATCACCTACAAACAGGTGAACACCCGCGGTTTCAACACTACCGGCAACTCGCGCTTTTTGCAATTGGTAGATGGCGTGGACAACCAAACCCCGGGCCTCAACTTTTCGGTAGGTAACCAATTCGGCGCATCGGATCTGGATGTAGAATCGGTGGAGATAATCCCGGGAGCGGCTTCGGCATTATACGGCCCTGTGGCGTTCAATGGTTTGTTATCTATCAAAACCAAAGACCCCTTTAAATACCAGGGGCTGTCGGTATCGGTAAAATCGGGCATCAACCACGTTGGCGAAACGTTTTCCGACACCAAAGGGCTGTATGATTTTGCCCTGCGCTTCGCAAAATCGTTCAACGATAAATTCGCCTTTAAGTTAAATGCATCGTACCTGACGGGTTCAGACTGGATAGCTAACGACTATACCGACATCAATGCATCTATCCCTGCTGCAAACCGCGGCCCTAACAACCCCGCCCGTGATGCCCTAAACATTTATGGCGACGAGGTTACCAAAAACATTGCCGGTGTAGGCGTTGTAAACCGTACCGGCTACGAAGAACGCGACCTGATGAATTACGGCGTTTACAGCCTTAAGCTAAACGGTGCATTACAATACCGCATCAGCAACAACCTCGAAGCTATTTACCAGTACAACTACGGCCTCGGTACCGCCAGCTACACCGGCAGCAGCCGTTTCGACCTGAATAACTTCGTGCTGCAAACGCACCGCCTGGAACTGAAGGGCAGCAATTTCTTTATCCGCGGCTACTCGGTAGAAGAAAACTCGCACGATTCGTACAACACCCGTTCGCTTGGCCAGTTTATTAACCGCACCTGGGTGAAGGATTTGGCGGGGACAACCGTTAGCCCGGCCAATGCAGATAACACCTGGTTCGATCGTTACGAGGCTGCCTTTAAAGGCAATGTTAACGGCGTTACCGGAAATAACCATCCAGCCGCCCGCACCTTTGCAGACCAGGGCCGTCTTTTACCAGGCACTGCGGCGTATGATGCTGCTAAGGATGCATCTATCCATAATTATGGTTTAAGCGGTGCAGGCGTATTCAGCAACAGCAAATTCTACCATTCGGACGGGCAATACGATTTCAGCAAACACATTAAAGTGTTTGAATTGCTGGCCGGCGGTAGCTTACGCCAGTACAGGATGTTTACCAACGGCAGTTTGTTTGATGACAAAACCAACCGTATCAATATCACCGAATGGGGCAGTTTCCTGCAAGCAGGCAAAAAATTGTTCGACGAAAAGCTGAAGCTTACCGCCTCTATCCGTTACGATAAGAACCAAAACTTTAAAGGCAGCTTTACGCCGCGTTTCTCGGGTGTGTATTCGGTAACGCCAATGCACAACTTCAGGGCATCGTATCAAACGGGTTTCCGTAACCCAACCCCGGTTGATCAGTTTATCCACCTTAACGTTGGCCCTATCACCATTTTGGGTGGCGCGCCAAATAACAGCAAGGGCTTAAACGTTTACGAAAACACCTACACCTCGGCTTCTGTAAATGCATTCGGTGCAGCAGTTGGTGCAGCGATAGGCGCAGGTACGCCACCGCCGACTGCAATTGCCGCCAATAAAGATTTGTTGGTAAAATCAAACGTAGCCTACATCAGGCCCGAGCAGCAAAAAGCGTTCGAGATTGGCTACAAAGGCGTAGTCAATGAAAGGCTTTTGATTGATGTTAACTATTACCACAGCTCTTATACCGATTTCATCCTGAATACCGTAGTTATCCAACCAACCAGTCCGGTTTTAGGCGCTGATGGCAAACCCAATATGGCAGCAGCCGGCGAGGTAGCTAACCGCGCGGTAAAGGCTTTCCAGCTATACACAAACGCATCTGATAAGGTATCGGCACATGGGGTAAGCCTTGGCTTAACTTATCTGTTGGATAGGGGTTATGTTGCGGGTGGTAACATAACCAAATCAAACTTTAACCTGGGCAACGCAAATGCCAACAACATTGCGCAGTACAATACGCCAGAGTACAGCACCAACATGAACTTTGGCAACCCCAACGTAAACAACGGTTTTGGTTTCAACATCAACTGGCACTGGCAAAGCCAGTTCGATTGGTACGGTACCTTCAATGGTAACCGCCCTGGTCGTATAGCTGCCTACTCGCTGTTTGATGCGCAGATAAATAAAAAGCTGCCTAAGCAAAACACCACCATTAAATTGGGTGCAAGTAACCTATTCAACAAGCACATCTCGCAATCGTATGGCTCGCCTGCAATTGGCGGCATCTATTACGTAGCGCTGGTATTTGATAGTCCTTTAAAATAAAAACAACATGAATGCGATAACGATAGAAATGGAAAGCGCACAAACACAAAAAAGCACAGCATACCTGGCCACCGTATTTGTTCTCTGCTTCGTAAGCAGCGTGCTGGGCGGCTCGGTATCTACCTTGATGTCGGTTTATCTCCCTGTAGTCGTAAAAGACTTACAGGGAGATGTTGCCGCAGGCAAGCTAGACAGCGTAAGCGGGTTTATCAACGCAATGTTTATCTTCGGTTGGGCCATAGGCGGTTTTACCTGGGGCATGGTGAGCGATAAAATCGGCCGCAAAAAAGCGCTGGTTTATTCTATAGCCTGCTATGGCGGCTTCACCATTTTAACCGGGCTGATGCCCCAATGGGAAGGCATTGTGCTTTGCCGCTTTATGAGCGGGTTTGGCGTTGGCGGGGAGATGGTTATTGCCATGACGTTCATCAGCGAGATATGGCCTCAAAAAAGTAAGCCTGTGTTTATCGGCATCCTGTCCATTGCGTTCCCTATCGGGATATTTGCTTCCGGATTCATCACTGATAATGTACCTAATTGGCGCCATGGTTTCTTTATAGGGGCTGTGCCACTGGCTATGGGCATTATTGCACTTTTTGTAATAAAGGAGTCGGAGCAATGGCTTAGCCACAAGCAACAACCTGCAAGCTCGTCAAACGCGCTTTTCTCCCCGGTAAACCGCCGCGAAGTTATAGTGGGTTCATTGCTGTTTGGCACTATGCTAATAGGGCTTTGGGCTATTTTCTCCTGGCTGCCCACCTGGATACAAAGCCTCGTTGCGACCGATTCGCCAAAAGCACGCGGCATGAGTATAAAATTCTTAGGAATGGGAGGCTTAATAGGGGGCTTCCTCTCTGGTTGGTTGGTAAAACTGCTTGGCCTGCGCAAATCCATGCTGCTTTGCTTTGTGGTTTGCACCGGCTTATCGTTCGTATTATTCAAAACCAATAGCAGTATATCAAGTGCGGTTTATGCGGAGATAGCGGTAATGGGGCTTTTCTTTGGTGCCAGCCAGGGGGTGCTGTCGGCGTATATACCACAGTTATTCCACACAGGCATAAGGGCTACGGCAACAGGCTTTTGCTTCAATGTGGGTAGGTTGTTTACCGCGACTGCGGTATTATTCATCGGTGTACTGGTATCCAGCTTGGGCGGTTATGGCAATGCCATATTCATCTTTTCGCTGGTATTTGTGCTGGGGTTAATTGTGACCCTGTTTGTGGTGAAGGATAAAGCTAAACCGGCACGTGTGGTTGAAATGAATTTAGTAACGGATAATAATTAAAAAAGAAAATATTATGGCACATATACAAGTCCCCGAGGGCGTACCCGGTATCAGGTCGCTGGTGATGTTCAGGCCCGAAACAGGCAAGCATTTGTACGATTTGGCGGAGGTTTTGCTTCGCGGAGAATCGCCCATACCGCAAGCCGACCGCGAGTTGATAGCCGCCTATGTATCGCGGCGCAACGAATGCGTGTTTTGCAGCAGCAGCCATGCAGCCGCCGCAAGATGCTTATATGGCGAAGACGATACCACGGTTGATGATGTCCTGACAGACATGGGCGCGGCCAACATCAGTCCCAAACTAAAGGCCCTGCTGAATATTGCAGGCAAGGTGCAGATACTGGGTACAGAAGTGAAGCAGGAGGACATTGATGCTGCCCGCGCACAGGATGCTACCGATAAGGAGATACACGATGCGGTGCTGATCGCTGCCGCTTTTAGTATGTTTAACCGCTATGTAGACGGGCTGGCAAGCCTAACCCCCACCGACCCGGAAGCCTACAAAGAAATGGGCAAGCGGATGGTACAAGGCTATGCACTGCCACAGAAACCGGTAACCACTTAAAAACGAAACCAATGGCACACATTAATTTAGAGAACGAACTGCCCGGCATCCGCGGCCTGATGGCTTACAGCCCAAAAACAGAGGCTCCTTTGAATGCGCTCGCCGAAGTTCTGCTGCGCGATGATGACAACACCCTCAGCCGCGGCGATCGCGAGCTGATTGGTACCTATGTATCGTACCTTAACGACTGCTTTTTTTGCCAGAACGTACACGGCGCGCTGTCCGGCCACTACCTGGGCTGCAATATCGACGAGATAGACGCTATCAAAAACGATTTTACTTCGACAGCTATAGCGCCCAAGATGAAAGCTTTGCTGGCTATTGCGGCCAGCGTGCAAAAAGGCGGCAAAACTGTAACCGAAGAACAAATTGCTGCCGCCCGCGCCGAAGATGCGACGGATAAGGAGATACACGATACCGTATTGATTGCTGCATCGTTCTGCATGTTTAACCGCTACGTAGATGGCCTGGCCACCTGGGCCCCGCAAGACAGGCAGTTTTATGTAAACCGCGCCCCGCAACGCGCTTTAGATGGCTACCAAAGCAGCGTTTACAAATAGCATTTTTTACATGAATACAGCTTTGAGCTTAAAGCCTCCAAGACGGAAGTTTGGGGGCTTTTTGGTGTTTCCTGATTTCAGCAACGGGGTTTGGCAATAAATGCAAACACGTTTTGTACTTGCGAAAATTTCCGTGTATTTACCATAATAGCTTCAAAAAGGGGATGAATTTATTGCAAAAACTCCTCCACCAAAGCCGCTACCAATTCCGGCACTTTGCTGCCTTTTTTGCCGTTTACCAATTCGCCTAAATACTCGCCATGGCCGCCCGGGAACATGGCCAGTTTGGAGCCGACGATGTAGTGCGTTATCTCGGTGGCGTGTTCGGGCGGGGCAACGTCTGCATCGCCCGTCATGATAAGGGCGGGCACCTGTATCATTTGGATTTCATCATCCGTCCAACCCTCAAAATGCTGCATGCGATAGAGTGATTTATCGTGCATGGCCTGCAAGCCCTGCTGTGTGTTACCCGGTATGGCCAGGAACTCGTCTTTATACTGCTGAGGCATATCTTTAAAGCTTGCCTTGCTCATAAAATCCCAAAACCAAGGCTGTGCGCCGCTGTGCTTGGTAAATGACGATGCCACCACTATTTTGCGCGTAAGCTGCGGGTAGCTCATGGCTATTTGCAAAGTAGTTTGCCCGCCATTACTGAAACCCATAAAATCGGCTTTGACTATACCTAATTGCCGCAGCAGTTCGGCAACATCGTCAGCATCCTGCTTAAAGGTAAAGGGCGCATCGCGGTCGCTGGTGTGGCCATTGCCTTGCAGCTCTACCGCTATTACCTGCCTGTGCTGTGCCAGGAATGGTAGTATGCGCCCAAAGGTGGTGCGAATGGTGGAGCCACCGCCATGTATCAAAACCAGCGGCATGCCTTTACCGTGTATCTCGTAATACATTTTTATGCCGTTCACTTGTTTATATCCGCTGATGCTATCGGGTTTCATGGCTGTTTGGGTTTGATTTACTGTTTTATGGTTTACAATGCAAGCCTGCACGGAAATCGCTATGCCTATAAGACAAAGCGCCTGCCAAATTTTTGTTATCATCGTTATTGGGTTTAAGCTATCAGTTTATCCAGGTTGTTGAACATCTGCAGCCAGCTTTGGTAGGCACCAGTTTGCTTGGCCAGTTCCTCGGCTACGGTTTGGTGCAGGGTAAAGCTGCATTTATCACCAATAGCCTTAAATACTATCGTGGTGATGATGGTGCCGGGCCATTTCTCGTCCTTGCCGCTATCGGCCAGCCGGTTGCCCTGCGGGTCGGTTAGGTATATCGAAAACACCAACCGCTCGGGCGCAACCACTTCCAGGTATTCGCCTTTGCACCAGCAATCGCCATAAACAGGGTTGTGTATGCAGGTTTGGAAGCTGCCGCCGGGCCGCACGTCCATCGATAGGATATCAATGGTGCAGCCATCGGGCGCGTACCAATGCTTCAACTGTTCTGGATCTGTCCAGGCTTTAAATACCACTTCGCGCGGGGCATCACACAGGTGGCTTATCCAAACTTCTTTTTGTTTAGTGTCGGTTTTACTTGGTTCCATTTTCCGTAGGTTTTGCTTGTATGTCGGCTAAAAAATTATCCAATGCGTTGAATCTACCTGCCCATAATTTCCTCGATTCCTCCACCCAATCCGTCACCTCGGCCAGCTGATCAAGTTTGGCTTCGCAGAAACGTTCGCGGCCCTGTTTGCGGATAGCTACCAAGCCGCATTCGGTCAATATCTTGATGTGACCCGATACCGCCTGCCGGCTAATGTCGAACGCATCGGCAACGGCGTTCAGGTTCATGGCGCCGGAGGCAATGCGACTGATGATTTGGCGACGGGTAGGATCGGCAATGGCCTGGAAAACATCTCTTCTGACAATCATATGCAAGTATATGCTTGCAAATATAAATGCAAGCATTTGATTGCGCAATAAAAAATGTAAATTTTTTTATATGGGTTATTGAAAGTCTTTAATTACGGCAGAAAGGCTATCGACCAATTGCATTAATGACCGAATGTTCGCAGTGCCCCATTTGCCAGGCCGGCAAGGATGCGAAGCAAGCTGAAAGTCAGTGGTTTAAGCCACTGCGTTATTGATTAAAGGAAGGTGGAAATTAAAGCTACTGCCGTTACCAGGTTCGCTTTTGATGGTAAAACTGCCATTATGTTTTTTGATAATTTCAGAGGCGATGTATAAGCCCAGGCCAACTCCCTGGTAATGCATGGCCGTTTTGCTTACCCGGTAAAAGCGTTTAAATAACTGATTGATATCTTCTTTCGCTATGCCTATCCCAAAATCCTGTACGGTAATTGTTATCTGATTAGCTTCTGCCTCGGCTTTAACAATGATTAAGGATGCATTGGGCGAATATTTTATGGCGTTGTTAAGGAGGTTAACCATAACCTGTTCTATCCGGAACTGATCGCCCAGGTAGCGGATGTCGATGTCGTTTTCGAGGAGTATCTGGTGGTGATTTGCTGTTTGCTGCACATTAAAAATACTGTTGACCAGTGCATCCGCAAAATTGAACTCTTTTATGTTCAGATCTATTTGCCCGGCGTTTATCTTGGTAACATCCAGTAGGTCTTCTATTAATCGCTCCAAACGCTTAATGCTATGGCTGGCGTTTAATATGAATGCGTAACTTTTATCGTTTTTGTTCGCCGTTTTTTCCAACAGCTGGTTAATGGCTTTTATGCTGGTTAGCGGGGTTTTAAATTCATGGCTTACAATATTGAAAAATTCGTCTTTTTTTGCTTCGGCTTCTGCCCGCCTGGCTTTCTCAGCCGCCTGAAAAAGCAGCTCGGTATTAGCAATGATCAGCTCCTGCGCCCGTTTTTCTTTTTCCTGATTCTGAAAAATCAACTCCGTATTGGCAATTACCAGCTCGGCGGCGCGTTTTTCTTTCTCCTCGTTTTGAAAAATCAATTCGGCGTTGGCAATGATCAGTTCGGCGGCTCTTCTTTCCTTCTCTTTATTTTGAAAAATCAGTTCGTTATTAGCCACGATCAGCTCAGCGGCACGTTTTTCTTTTTCCTCATTCTGAAACGCTAATTCGCGGTTGGCCACAATCAGTTCTGCGGCGCGTTTTTCTTTTTCCTGGTTTTGAAAAATCAATTCTGTGTTTGCCAGTAGCAACTCGGCGGCCCGCTTTTCTTTTTCGCTGTTTTGAAAAATCAACTCCGTGTTTGCGATAATCAATTCAGCGGCTCTTTTTTCTTTTTCCTCGTTTTGGAAAAGCAGCTCGATATTGGCAATTACCAACTCCCCGGCGCGTTTTTCTCTTTCCTCGTATAAAAAATCGAGCTGCTTATTAGCAGTTAACAGCTCTTTTGCCCGTTTAAGTTTTTCTGAATTTTGGAAATCGAGTTCTTGGTTGGCGATGATGAGTTCGTTTGCCCGCTTTATTTTTTCCTCGTTCTGAAGGTCGAGTTCGATATTGGCCAGGATCAGCTCTGCCGCTAGTTTTGCTTTTTCCTGGTTTTGAAGGGCTAACTCTCGGTTAGCAAATATCAGTTCTTCCGATAGGTCTTTTTTATCCATAATTGGGCCGACTGACGTCGTTTAAGAAGCCATCACACCCGTCCGAACGGGAAGATGCAATTATGGTAAGTGATTTTTAGTTCGCAAGAGCCTAAAAAAGACCGGATTTCTCCAAGGTACGTAAAACCCTCCGACTTGTGGTTATTTAATTTCCATGCAAGGGAAATCTGTGCTTTTATAACCCTTCTCACCTTGGCTGGCGTGGTCATAACGCCGAATGCCAAGCTATTATGAGCACAAAGTTTTATTGACAAACGTTTTGTCGGCACATAAGGGTCATTAGTCGGCACACCAGGCCGTCGGGGTAAAGTATTCTCAACTTTACAGCGCCAATTAAACCTGACGACAATGAACCCCAAAAAAATACTGATGATGGTAGCTTTTGCCGCTATGGGCATTTGCCTGGTTGATGCCTGCAAAAAAGGCGATGCCGCAAGCCCTGCAATTACAACTACAGGCACCACAACTACCACCACATCTACAGAATCTGTTAAAACAGCGGTGGAGCTCGCTTTCGGGGCCAACATCAACCTGGCGAGCATGGAGAATTACGCCGCCCAAAACATCCCCCCTTATATCACTAAAGATAACTGCGGCCCAAACCCTATTACCAATGCCGGGGCCACGCTTGGCCGGGTGTTGTTTTACGATAAAGCTTTATCGGTTAATAACAGCATAGCTTGCAGCAGCTGCCATAAACAAAGCCTGGCCTTTAGCGATGATGTCTTGCTCAGCCCCGGCGTAAACGGCGCAACCACACGCCACTCCATGCGTTTGGCAAATAGCCGCTTTACACAGGAGGTACGTTTCTTTTGGGATAAGCGGGCCGCCTCGCTCGAAGATCAAACCATGCAGCCCATACAAAACCACAACGAGATGGGCTTTAGCGGCACCAATGGCGACCCGGGCATTGCCACCCTTATTACCAAACTGCAGGGCATCGGCTATTATCAGGAGCTTTTCAAATTCGTATATGGCGATGCTACGGTTACGCAGGCAAGGATGCAAACGGCGCTCTCTGCTTTTATCCGCAGCATACAATCCTTCGATTCTAAATTCGATGCGGGGCTGGCGGCCACCCGTAACCTCAACCAAAATTTCCCCAATTTTACCGCCCAGGAAAACTTCGGTAAATCATTATTCATCAACCCGCCATCGCCGCCCGGTACGGTTGTTAACGGTGCAGGCTGCCAGGGTTGCCATCGTGCGCCGGAGTTCGATATCGACCCCAAGGCCGGCAACAACGGCATCATAGGCGTGGCAGGCAGCACGGCAATAGATATCAGCAATACCAAGGCGCCATCCCTGCGCAATGTGCTGAATGCTACGGGAGCCGTAAACGGCATGTTTATGCATAACGGCAGCCTGACAACCTTAAAGGCCGTAGTGGCCCATTACAACCAAATTACGGTAGAACCCGTTAACACCAACCTCGACTCCCGCCTAAACGGTGGCGGCCGCGGGCAAAATCTACGCTTGAGTGCCAACCAGCAAGCAGCCATCGTAGCTTTCTTGGCCACCCTCAGCGGCAATGATGTTTATACCAACAAAAAGTGGGGCAACCCCTTCCTGAATAATTAGCTTGGGTTTTGAGTCAGTAATAAGGGTGTAGGATTTGCATTCTACACCCTTATTCTGTCGCAATCATACCCTTACGATGTGGTTTTATGATGGTAATTTTAACCAACATAAAACTTAAAGACATGACTGAAATTAAATCAACATCAAAAGCGGCCTTATGGGCCGGGTGGATCCTCACCGTATTGTGCATCCTGTTTTTACTGGTAGATGCCGGGATGAAAATAGCCATGGCAAAACTCTCTGTAGATGGTAGCGTTAAACTTGGCTGGCCGGCAGATCGTGTACAAATCATCGGCTTTATATTGCTGGTGTGTACCGTTCTCTATGCTATTCCGCGTACGGCAGTACTGGGTGCTGTTTTAATCACAGGCTATCTTGGCGGTGCGGTTGCTGTTATGATGAGAACACCTGAACCCTACTATTTCCCACTGGTATTTGGTGGGTTGGTTTGGGCCGGACTCTACCTCCGCAATGCAAAACTGCGGGCGCTGGTAAAAGGCGAATAGTTGATGTGCGGAGAATCAATTCAATCCTGCTATAAACAATAGCGGGATTAATTGTTTAACTTACTGTCCAAACCTTAAGGAGCGTTAACCCTATCACAGAACAGTAACCATGAAAAAATCTTCGGTGAACTTTTTATTGCTTGTACTTCTTTCGGGATGTACGACTTTAGTTAAAATAAAGCCTTCGCCCGTCAATCCGGCCGAGCCGGACAATAAATTAGGAGAACTGCATATACCGCAATACAAGCAGCAGGATTTTGTCCGGGCCGCGGATTTGGTAATTCAAATTATCAATAGCCCTGCTTTCGCAACGGAAATAAATAATTTTGTGCGATTGCATGCAAATGGCGGGGAATACAGCCAGGCCTGGGCCGGTTGGACGAGCGCACGGATAGTGACCGAAATGCGCGCCTGTATAACAGGCGTGAAAGTTGAAACCTACGGTGGCCCCATTGCCTGGTATAACCATGTTTTCAACGGGAACATTGCCTATGACGGTACGACAGGAGATGTTGTGCGGATGAACAGAACGGGCATGCGTAAAAGAAGCATTGCCGATTTATGTAATACCATTGCCCATGAAGTTGCCCATCATGCGGGAATGACGCACCCTCATAGTGAAGGTAAAGATAAAAATGTGCAAATAAGCCGTTGTGAACCGCCGTATGTAATCGGTTCTATCGTAAAAAAGTTAGCAGCCGGCGATGCCTGGGTTTGGGACGCAGATGATTGTGTGCATATGAGGCCTGCTGCATCAAATTAATTGCTATCGAACACAAACTGATCAACGTAAGCTATCTATTGCCAGGCAATGCGGCTGCCGATTCATTCTCTTCCAAATCAACTGATTTTACCGTGAGCCTGCCCTTTGGCCAGGCTTGCCCGGTGATGGGTTGCCAATTGGTCAGAGGCGTAAAGGCGATGCGCTGCCCGTTGCAATAAATATCGTAACCCAGGATGCCTTTGTCATCGCGCGAGGCGGCCCAGCTTAAATGCTTTTTAGGCCCCATGCCGGTAATTTTCAGGTTTTTTGGTGCAGATGGCGGCTGCTTATCGGGATTGAGGCGGTTGGTGCAGTTGATGAATGCCCGTAATACATGGTAGGTGCCTTTCCAAATCTGGCCTTTTAGGGCAAGCTTGTATTGCGGCTGTTTATCCAGGCCGCCCTGGTACCAGTCGCCGTGCTCGTGATCTATCAGGTAGGTTTGTGTGTAAGCCCAAAGCTTGTAGAATTTTTGGCCGTATTGCAGGCTATCCTTCGGGTAGATATCATCAAACATCAGCAGGGTATTAAGCCCCTCTGCTTGTGCCCACCAGTTTTTGGTATCGGCAATAATGGTGATGCCGGGTTTACCCTTAAAGTAATAGCCTTCATCGTAAAAGCCGCCTACGCTATCGTCCCAACCGTTTTTCAGGGCATGGTCAACCATGCGCTTGGCAACGGTCATGGTAGTCTGGTCTTTTTTAAGGCCGAGCAGGTGCGAAGCTTCCAGCATGAGGTAAGCCGTTTCCACATCGTGCCCAAAGGAAACATGATCCAGCCCGCGATGGCTCAGGATATAAGTTTCTGATGAATCGCGGTTGTTAACGGGTGTCCAGTCGGGCTGGAAAAACAGGGTGAGGTTGCCCCTGGGCGTTACAATCTTGTCGCGTATCAGCAGCAGCATTTCCTGCAGGCGCACCTTCAATAAGCTATCAGGCCATACCCGGTAAAGCTCGCTGAACGATTCGAGCAGATGAATGGACGTGTTCTGATCCTTATAGCCGGTCTCGGCACGTGAAGGGGTTGCCGCCGTGCGGATGATGGGTGTACCATCGCGCTCCATATGCTGATAATAGCCTTTGTAAATAGGGTCGTGACTATGCTGCTCCAACCAATGGAATTGTTTTATAGCAAGGTTTAATGCGCTGGTATCGCCGCTTTGGCGGTAATAAGCTGCAATGGCGTACAGCGCAAAGGAGTTGCCGTAGGCTTCCTTGGGTGCGAAGCCACCGGGCTTCGGCTTGCCTTGCCTGTCGGTATAAGTATAAAAACCGCCATATTGCTTATCCCAAAGCACATCCCGCAGGAATTTATAACCCTGCGCCGCGCCTTCGTGGTAGTACTTGACAGATGGATACAATTCTGCTGCCCTGGCGTTGCTCCATACATGGCGGGCTTGCGTTACGATCATTTTATCCTGATTGCCTATAGGTTTAAAATCATAGGTAAAACTACTCAGGAAGCCGCCGTAAAGCGTATCTATCGCTGCGGGATACCATGGCTTCAGCAATTCATCCACCATCGATTTTTTCATCTCGCGATACACTTGCGGGCGGTTGGTGCCGGCAGTGGTTTGCGCGCTACCAGCATTGCCTACAAGCATCAAGGCAAGGGCGGCACAGGCGATTTTTTTTATATTGACCGATGCCATACGCTTATTTTTTGTTCAGCAGATGATCTGCAGCCAGTACCAGGAATAAATAATCAGACGTGCCGCCGCCCAAAACGTATTCGCCCTGTTGCCACAGGTACGGCCATTTCAGCAATTCCGGAAAATCGGGACGGATAAGGGCCGTGCCAGATGCGCTGCCGCCCGGTATGTACGACCAATCTGCCCGGTTAAAACCATACGCCGTAGTCATAGACCGTGCACCCACGCCCGAAATGAACGAGGAGGTGTTTGAGCCCGGGTGGCAGCCCAAAATAAAGTTGATGGAATTGAGCATGTACTCGTCGCTGAATATGGTTGGAAAATTCGCGCAAAGGAAGTACTGCCTGTACCCAAAGTTTTGTATTCCCCAGCCAGCGCCCCAAATATTGGGTTCGTAAGGCACACCGTACGGCGTTTTTAGGCCCTGTTTCTGTATATCTGCATACATTTTTTTAACGGCGGCGGTAATGACTTCGGTGTAGCCGGCATCGTTTACCGCTTTTAGGGTACGGCCAACCATCCAGCCGGTGTTGCCAATGCGTTGCGCTATCAAGTCCTTGTTCTTCACCAAAAAGTCGGCATATTTCCTATCGCCTGTGGTCAATAATAATTCCACAGCCAGCGGCACAAACCTGCCGATGTTTTTGTCCTCGGTTTTGTTCCAAACCTCGGTGGCAATCTGCAGGCATTGGGTAGCCAGGGTATCGTTATAGCCCTTCATTACGCGGCTGGCAGCGGCTAAAGCAACGGCGGTTTGCAAGGTGCGGCCGGTATTTTCTTCGGTGAAAACCCAGCGATCATCTGCCGGGGCAGGTTTGTTCAGTATGGCATCGGTGTTGGCGCCATTGGTTTTGTAAGGGATATTATCGGTAAGGTTGGCTGCATCGCCAAGCAAAACATACTGCCGGATGGTAGGCTCTATAATGCCGCGATAAAACCTGCCCATGGCCTGGTAGCCGCCGGTAATGGTGAGCAGGCCATGCTCTATCTGCTGCAAAACATCGGGCTTGCCATCGGGTTGCTGTATCTCTACGATGTGGTTGGTTTGGTCGATCGTAGTGTTGTCGTAATCTACATGGAACTCCTCGTAAGCCAAGGTAAGTCCGTGTACTGTTTCGGCTTGTGATTCTACGCGGATATCGAAGTCTCCGGCATCGTGCCAGGCTCCCCGGTTAAGGAAGGGCACATTATCGCCCGGCTTGAATTTGGTGAGGGTAGAGTGGCCCTGTATGTAACCGTCGAAATGGTTAGAGTCGGTAGGTGCCATACGGGCATCATCCATGTGGCACAAGCCGTGCCATACGCGATACTTATCGTTCACGCGCATGTGGCACATCTGGGCCGGCAAAAAATATTCCAACGTAGGCTGCCATACATCATTGGCGAAAACGTTGCTGCTGATCTGGAAAGGCTCGGTTTGGTAGCCGCCATATTTAACCACATACATGCCCGGTTTTTTTACTGAAGTAAAATCGAAGCGGAGATAGTGATAGCGTAAAAAGTTGCCCCACTCTGCGGGGGCTTGCTTAAGCACCGCTACCAGCCCGCCGTTTTCGCTTACGCGAAGTAGCGATACCTGCTGTTTTTGGGTATCGTGCTTATCCAGTTCTATCACCGCAATTTTTTGCTGGATGGGATGGTAGCCCACCTGCGATACCTGCACCACCGGCGGCGAAAGCCAGTTTTTGATGGCATTCGGCGTTACCAGCCACTCTATAGCACTTTTGGTGGCACCTTTGGCTATGAGCGAGCGCACCACAAACCAGCCGTTGTTGTGCTTGCTGCGGCCATCAAGCAGTTGCAGTTTATCACCATTGAGGCTTTGGATTACCATGCGTTGGGCATCCGCCTCGGGCGCAATAATTAATTTTTTGCCACTGGCGAGGGGCTGGGTTTGGTAATCACCGTCATTATCCTTCAGCATCTGGCTGTTTGATTGCAGCGGGAAGATGCCAAACTGATCATCGGCATAATAAGATTTGCCGAACAATATCCCTGGGAACAATTCTATATTGAAACCCACCTTGCCTATCCAGGCATCGGGCAAAGGTTTGTCGAGGTCTACTATTATCTTAAAGGCGTTGCCAACGGGCAGCACGCGGATGTTGTAGGCGAAGTTAAGATCGGGGTAGATGATGGGGTTAAAGCCTTTGCGGTTGATATCATTGTTAGGGTATTCCATGCGCACGCTGATTTCCTGCGTAGCCTTATTGATTACCCGTTTGCCCACCTTGGGCGTTGGCGACCATTGGCCGGGCGTAGGTTCAAGCCGCAAATCGCCGTTAGTGGCCACGCGTTGCCCGTTTTGGATAATGCCCACGCCGCCCTGGTGCCCTTCGGGATAGAAATCATGGGCCAGCATTACGTTTACGCTGCCGTATTCCAGGTATTCCTGGCTGTTGAGTATCATGCCCGTTTTTTTGAGCTTTTGCGCAGTGGCTAATTGAGTGCAGGCCATACAAAATATGCCCGATGCGATGAGTAAAGATTTAACTTTCATAGTAATTCAGAAGAGACGGGTTAGAGATGTTGCCGCCACCGTAAAATTAGCGCAGCTGGGCGCGGGATAATGGCAGTATTTGATTGTTTTATACAAAAAATGTTAAAAAACATGCAGGAATGCTGCTTTCTGCATGTTTACGCAGCCTAAATAACGCTGCGTAAATATATTTAGCGGTTTGCGCGGAAGTTTACTATTTTTGCAATCCTAAAAAAGATACGGAGAGGTGTCTGAGTGGTCGAAAGAGCACGCCTGGAAAGTGTGTATACGCCAAAAGTGTATCGAGGGTTCGAATCCCTCCCTCTCCGCAATTTATATATCAAACAATTCAAAAACGCCTTAAATGATGCATTTAAGGCGTTTTTTGTTTCCGGGCACCTCCAAATTATTCAATAAATCGCATTCTTCTGGTGACCTATTGGTGACCTGTCAGGCATCAAGGGCAACAGGTCACCAGAAAGCTTATAAGTCTAAACGGCAAACCAATCCGTCTAAATGGCACGCATCGGCACAAAAACCAGATCGGACGGGCATCTCAAAGTGGCTTACATCGGCATCAGTGGCATCGAATTCCCTATTCCTTGACCCACATTTTCAGAAACCTGCTGTAGGAATTATCTGTTAATTTATAAGCGGCCGGTATTTGTTTATCCGGTGCATGGTAAGTCGCCAACTTTGTCCCGGAGGGGCGGCTGCTCAGCATTTCATGGATAAACTCTGTATATTGATTGTAAAGTTCAAACGAAGTCTTAACCGAGTAATCGATGCGGCTTCCGGGTTCAATGTTTTCGTAAAAAGAGTTATAAAAATAGAAGTTGTCATAATCTTCATAATTCAGTTCCATCAGATTGCCGTAACTGAAATGAACATTTTCCACGCCAAGTTCTTGCTGTGCGTTTTTGGCATGGTTGAATAATTCTTTTCGCTGCTCAATCCCAAAGAAATGAGTATCGGGATGATAACCCCCTGCCGCAAGGCAAAATTTACCAACGCCGCTGCCGATATCCAATACCCGGCCACCCGGCACAGCCAAAAAATTACTGGCCTCCAGGGCAATATCCAATGCAGTCCAGTGCAGTTGTGACAACTCACGGATATGCTGCGGGTACAAGGTGTCAAAGGCAGCGTCTTTACGGAAATAGGAAATGTTTATGGCGTCACTGTACATTTTTAGAAGCGCGTTATATTTGAAATATGTATTCAGGTGAAAAAAACAGCTATTCTTTGATCCATAACCGGAGTAATGTTGAAAATCCTGACTCAACCAATTTGAAACTATCCGGCAAGATCTCACCCAAGCTTTGGTAGGTAACTACCCTTGTACCCGAGGGCTTATCTTTCAGCACGGATTGTAAATACTGTGTATAATAATCATAAAGGCCGTAAGATATCTCTATGGTGTCGTCAATGACATTTTCCCGGTCGATGTTTTCATAAAAAGAATTGTAAAAATAAAAATGGTCGAACTCTTTGAAGTTCACCTGGGTAATATTTGCATATATGAAACCAGCATTAGCCAACTTGAGATAGTTTTTAACGATCCTGGCATAATGGATCAATTCGTGCCTTTGTTCCACGCCAAAAAAAAGGGAATCCGGGTATAGATGCGCTGCGGTCAGACAGAATTTACCGATACCGCTGCCGATATCAAGAATCTTTGCGCCCTTAATATTTAAGTATCCTGCCGCAGTTTTTGCGACATGCAATGGCGTCCACTGTTTTTGGGACATCAGCTGGAAATGTTCGGGGTAAAGCCAATCAAAGTCGGCATCGCTGCGAAAAAAACAATCCATCGGGTTTCGCTTTTTGAAGGGTGCCATTAACGGGTGAATACCCTCCGGTTCTGGCGGAAAAGTGGAATAGGGATAAACTGTAATCACGTACAAATATACCCGGGCAATCACCTTCCATGATCGGAACTACATCAGCGAAGAATCTGATATTTATCAGTTTTTAATATTATCGTAACTTTGTCTCATGAGTTTATCAGGGATTTTCCCAATTGATCGCTGGAGTTTTATGACACAATCGGTGTTAAGTGTTCTTTCGGAAGAGGATTATAAGATATTAATCAGTAACCAATCGGATTACCGTTATCAGAAAGGCGATGTTATTTTCCGGGAGGGCACCGTGCCGTCAGGAATATTCTTGATCAGAAGCGGTAAGGTTAAAAAATATAAAGTAGATCAGATCGGCAAGGAGCAGATCATTTACGTGGCCGACCGGGGTGAACTGATCGGGTATCATGCGGTTCTTTCCGAGGAACGTTACCCCGACTCCGCTGCCGCGATGGAAGAAAGCTTAGTTTCCTTTATACCCAAGGAAGACTTTATGGCTGCATTGACGCGGTCGCCGCTTTTCATGCAAAAGTTACTGAAGGCCCTGAGCCACGAATTTACCGTATTGGCTAATAGCATTTCTGTATTTGCGCAGCGTACAGGGCCCGAGCGGCTGGCCATTGCACTTATTGTACTTCGGGAGAAATACAAAAACACGCAGCAAGCCGATCAAGAGATCATTTTAAACATTTCTCGCGCCGACCTGGCCAACATCGCCGGTATTGCCCAGGAAAATGTGATCCGCTTATTAAAGGAGTTTAAAACAGAAGGTATCCTTAACACGGAAGGCAGAAAAATAATGATCAAAGACGTAAAATTGCTGGTCAAGCGGGCTAATTATCGTTAATTGGCATTCCAAAAACTGATAAATATCAGTTCTCCGGCTGATCTCTTTCAGCAAAGAGATGGATTAATTGCTGCATCTTTGTTTATGCTCCGATGCTATACCATTAATCGTTTGTGCATTCCAAGCCTCGATCAGGCGACGGATGATATTGCCCTTAGCAATCGTCGAGTTAAAGTTTCGTTTTTTTCATTGTAATGCTACCCGCATTTTGCTGCCAGAGTGAATGATTGTAGAAATACCCGAAGCGCAGGCTACCTTAAATAAAGCCAATTTTCTACGTGGCGATAGGATTTTCGATAAAATGTATCCGCCAGCTATTGGCGCTTTGTCCGCCATACACTGGACTCCGCTGGATGTTGTGGAAGAAGCCAGTGATTTCCTGGCCGCTCCGGGTGCTCGCATCCTCGATGTTGGTGCCGGAGCCGGGAAATTCTGTATCGCTGCCGGAAGCCTTCATCCCGAAGCAACATTCTATGGTATTGAACATCGAAAACCCTTCGTTGACGAGGCTGAACGGGTACGTTTGCTTACCGGTATCAATAATGTAAATTTCCGTTGCGGAAACATAACCGACCTGAAAAGTGATGACTTTGATCATTTTTATTTTTACAATTCCTTCTGCGAGCAGGTTCAGCCATGGGGGAGGATCGATAACACAGTAAAAATATCATTTAGTTTATATCAGCGTTATAAAAACCATTTTCATGCAATGCTTGAAAAAAAACCTGCTGATACACGCCTGGTTACTTACCATACGCCTAATAGCGAACTTCCGAAGAGTTATAAACTGGTTCGTAACTCCTACAAAAAATGCTTGAAACTGTGGATCAAAACATGACAGGAAGCTACAAATAGCTAAAAACGCCCTTATACACCAAACACCCCACCATAACACTTATAATTCCTAAATAAGATGCTCCATAAAACGTCGCCTATTGAAAATTGTCAGCTATGCAAAGCTGAAAGTGAACTGACCATATATAAAATTTCCCCGGCCGGACACCAGGGAAATGAGATCGCCGTATGCCTGGTTTGCCTGGACGAGCTTTCAAAAAAAGGCCGACCGGATAACCGGTATTGGCGATTTTTAGCCGAAGCCATGTGGAGCGAGGTACCGGCCGTACAGGTGCTTGCCTGGCGCATACTCAACCAGATCCATGAGGAGAACTGGGCGGCAAATTGCCTGGAGCTGCTTTACCTTGACGAGGAAACATTGGCATGGGCGAAAGCCGGTCTTGAAACCGATGCGGAGGTGACACTTGAATTACACCGCGACAGTTTAGGGAATGAATTGCAAGCCGGTGACACGGTAGTATTGACCCGCACACTTGATGTTAAAGGCAGCTCGTTAAACGCGAAAATGGGTACTGTGGTTAAAAATATCCGGCTGGTTTCAGATAATACTGATCAGATAGAAGGTAAAATAGACGGTCAGACGATCGTTATTTTGACCAAATACCTTCGTAAACAAAAAAGTTAAACAAGTAAAAGGTGGTTGTTTTATGGTCATTGGCCACATCTGCCTGCGAAACCTACAGGATTTTTTTTAACTGTTCAGAGAAAGTGAATAAGCTGAATATAACCAGTGTCCCGAAGTTTTATATCGGCGGCAGCTAAACCTGTCATGATTTCAACATTACGACTCTGTAACTCTTTGCTCCGCATCGTTAGAAAAAGCTGACTTGCCCCTTAGGGAGCATAAATTCAGCAACTATAGATTTACCCCGACGGGCCGTCCTCTGCATCATTTTGGGGCGCACACTACTCCACTTATCAGCATAAAGTAATACTTTTATATAATGAGCGATAAAATTATCGCTCCAATTATATTTCACCTCCGATCTCTTCGTAAAGTTGCTATGCTAAAAAAAGTTAATGCCTCGGTAAAGTTATACCTGTTGATGTCTATTACAGCTGCGAGCTTAATCGGTTTAGGCCTGTATTGCATTAACGACCTGAAAAAAATGGATGATAATACCCATTCATTATACGTCGACCGGGTTTTGCCCTTTCAACAGCTAGTTGGTATCCGGTTTCAATATGGCATCGAGATCCTTCCCATCGCGCAATTGGTTAAAAACCACGAACTATCTTTCGACCAAGCAAAAGTTCGGCTTCAAAAGGCACAGACCATTATAAACACCAATTGGCATAACTATAAACTCAGCTATCTTACGCCCGAAGAGGCGCAACTGGTTAAACAAACCGACATATTAAAGAAACAGGCTGATAAAAGGAGCAAAGAACTGGAGGCCATATTAACTAAACGGGATACTAAAGCACTGGATGAGCTTGCCCCCAAAAAACTGTATGATATCACAGAGCCATTTTATGTAAAGCTTACCCAATTAATGGATATGCAGGTGCGTGTTGGCAAACAGCTATTTCAAAATAACAGCCAGATATATCGTAGTACCTCGAAAAAATTCTTTGTCGTTATTTTAATTGCGTTGAGCATTGCCCTTTCTATTTCTTTCTTTTTGATCAGGAGTATTCGGAACCTGATCGGGAGCATCATCAAAAACAGCATCGCGATTAAGGAAAGTGAGGAAAAATACCATTCATTGTTTGAACAGGCCTCCGATGCGATATACGTATTTAACTATAAAGGCGACTTTACCCAGGTGAACGATAGCATGTGTAATTTGGTTGGGTACACACGCGATGAATTGTTAACCATGAATATTAACGACCTGGTAAATGCGGAGACGCTGGACAAACAATCCTTGGTTTATTCCAGTCTTAAATCCGGGGAATCGGCAGCAGGCGAAAGAAAAGCTATAAAAAAAGACGGAACTATATTTGATGTTGAAGTAAATGTCAAAAAGTTCTCAGACGACAGGATACTGGTCATAGCCCGCGATATTACGGAGCGTAAAAAGATGGCCGTGGAGTTGAGAAAGGCCGAGCTCAAATTCCGTACCCTGGCAGATAAATCAAAAGTAGGGATATATATTTTGCAGAAAGGAACGCATGTTTATTTAAACCCGCGTTTTGCCGAGGTTTTTGGTTACGAAGTGGACGAATTAATGCGTATGAATAACTTGGTCAATACCGTAATTCATCCGGACTATCATGCTACAGTGTTTGAAAATGTCCGCACACGGGTTGAAGGGGATACGGAGCACCTGTATTACGAAGTAATGGGTATGAAAAAGGACGGTTGCTTTAACTGGGTAGAGTTTTATGGCAGCCGGGTGATGATGGAAGGGGAAGTAACCATTGTAGGTTCGATGATCGATATTACCGACCGGAAAATGGCCGAAGAAGCCTTAAGGGCGTCTGCTCAGAAATATAAACTGCTTTTCGAAAGTAACCCGGTTCCGCTATGGATAGTTGCTAAAGATGATCTGACTGTTACTCATGCCAATGATGCCGCAGCCAAACTTTACGGCTATCCAAAGGGTGAACTATTGAACATGGATATCAGGAAATTACGCCCGGAAATACAGCGTGAACAATTAGTGAACAACTATCAAACAGGTATTGCGGAAGCGACCGACTTTGGTATTATCGAGCATGTGAAGAGCGATGGTACGCCCATTTTGGTAAACGTCATCTCTCAGGACATCCTGTTTGATGGCAGGCGCGTTGTAATTTCATCTACCAACGATGTTACCGAGAAGATCAAAGCCGAACAAAAACTTAAAGCAACTGAAGCCAACTTACAAACCATTTTAAGTAACACAGATACCGCGTATGCCTTATTTAATGCCGATCTGGATTTGCTGGAATATAATAGCCAGGCTTTAACCTTCGCCCAAAAAGAGTTCAATTATGACCCGAATAGCAACCGTAAAATATATGAGCTGATGGCAGATGAGGCCAGGGTTCGATTCCTTGGGCATATCGACGAAGTTTTTAAGGGTAATACCATTAATTACGAGGTATGCTACCCGCAACAAGATGATACTACCCTGTGGTATTATATCAGGATGTTCCCGATATCAAACACTAAAAATGAGACATTGGGTTTGGTGCTGGCCATCAGTGACATCACGGAGCGAAAAATAGCAGAGCAAAGCCTGCTGACCGCTTACGACAAAATAAAAATAAAAATACAATACATCCGCGAAATGGCCTGGAAACAATCACATATATTGAGAAGCCCGGTGGCTAATATAAAAGGCCTGGTCGACATCCTGGGTACAGATCCTGGCGACACAGTAATAATGGGCCATATCCAAACCGAACTGGAACGGATGGACGCCGTTTTTAATGAAATGGCGGCCGACTCCGCAAAAGAAGAAATGAATTATTAACCCCGGATCCAGGAAATATAGCCTTGAAATTTATCAAATTTCGCCTCGGCTGAGAACTGATAGTTGGCCTTTTATTTACAATAGCGCAGTTGTTTTTTAACTGCCCTTAAGCCTTTGATATGCATCGGTAAAATAGTTCAGGAATGCACAGGCCAGCGTTTACCGGGCGACACTGCGGTAGCATCCTTTGCGGTAAAAAAACACATTGCTTCAAAACGGCGCCCTTCTCTGATATAAGCCTGGAAAAGCAAATCCGTTTTTGGGCAGGCCGCTTTTTCAAGGCAAAACTCCGGCATTTCCACCGCTTCTGTTGTAAGGAAAACGCCCTGCCCGCAGCATTATTGCGCATAAAAAAATATAGTCTCAAAAACTGTTTTTGATCCCTTTTGCTTGATAATTTTGGCTTTCCGGCTGCAAAAAGCACCGGCAAGAAGGCGGTATATGATGAGCGATTACGTATTCGATTTTAAGCAAACAGATAAAGCCACTCTTCCCTTAGCGGGTGGCAAAGGCGCAAACCTGGGCGAACTGGCCAAAATACCGGGCGTACGCGTGCCGGATGGCTTCTGTGTATCTACAGATGCTTTCAAAAAGGCTATCGAAGAGGCAACTGTAATTGACGGATTGCTCAATAGGTTATCCCTGCTAAAAGCCGGAGACCAGGAAGCAATCGTAATGCTAGGTGCCGCAATTCGCAACGCCATCGAAAGCAGCCCCATCCCGCAGAATGTCTCCGAAGAAATTACCATGGCACTCGTTGCTTTCGATGCAAAGGCAGCCTGGGCTGTGCGCTCCAGCGCAACGGCAGAGGATTTGCCGGGTGCCTCTTTTGCAGGCCAGCAGGATACTTATCTCAACATCATAGGGCAGCAGGCTGTGCTGCAGCATATCCGCAAATGCTGGGCATCTTTATTTACCGATAGGGCAATCGCGTACCGCATCCAAAACGGGTTCGACCACCGTAAGGTACGGCTGGCTGTTGTGGTGCAGCTAATGGTGCAGCCGCACGCGGCGGGGGTTATGTTCACCGCTCATCCGGTTAGCGGCAACCGCAAAGTGCTTTCTATAGATGCCGGCTTCGGGCTGGGCGAGGCCATGGTATCGGGCCTGGTGAACGCTGATAATTATGAGGTGCGCGACGGCGAAATTATCGACAAGAACATATCGGTCAAAAAAATCGGGATTTATTCGGTAGAAGGTGGCGGCACCAAAGAAACGGGAATCGAATCGGCCCTGCAAAACCGGCAGGTACTTACGGATGATCAAATATTGCAGCTAGAGCAAATAGGACGACAAATAGAAGCCCATTTCGACAGCCCGCAGGATATTGAATGGTGCCTGGAGAGTGGGGTGTTCTACATCGTACAAAGCCGGCCTATAACCACTTTGTTCCCCATCCCCGAAGCGGAGGATGACGGGAAGCATGTTTATATATCGGTAGGCCACCAGCAAATGATGACGGATGCCATGCGTCCGCTGGGTGTATCGCTATGGCAAATTACAGCCGCCCGCCCTATGTATAAAGCCGGCGGCAGGTTATTTGTAGATATTGCGGCCCAATTAGCCATACCCCCCGCAAGGGCCGCGTTGATAGATGCCATGGGCAAGCATGACCCGCTATTGAAAGATGCATTGCTAACCCTGATAGAGCGGGGCGATTTTATCGAGTCCCCGCCTGATGATGGCCAGCCGCAACCTGCCGCGAAAAACGACAAGCCGGCACCCCCAGCTACCCCTAAAACCGAAACAGCAGATAACCCGGAAATAGTTGCCGAACTTATTGCAAACAGCGAAGCATCCTTAGCGGAATTAAAGCAAACTATTGGGAGCAAAACAGGCGTAAACCTTTTCGATTTTATATTGGAAGACAGGCAGGCTTTGCGGGTGGGTCTGTTCGATCCGCGGAGCATGGCCGCGATAATGGCATCGATGGATGCTGCGTTTTGGATAAACGACAAGATGGAAGAATGGCTGGGCGAGAAAAACGCCGCCGATACACTTGCGCAATCCGTACCCAACAACATCACCTCAGAAATGGGCATGGCCCTGCTGGATGTTGCCGATGTAATCCGTGCCTACCCGCAGGTTATCGATTACCTGCAACAAACAAAAGATGATAGCTTTTTGGATTCGCTGCCGCGGTTGAATGGTGGCCAGCAAGCCCAACAGGCCATTGGGGCGTATCTGCAGAAATACGGCATGCGCTGCAGTGGCGAGATAGATATCACCAACACCCGCTGGAGCGAGAAGCCGTCGCTACTGATCACGATGCTCCTCAACAACATCAAGAACTTTGCACCGGGCGAGGGTGCCCGCAAGTTTGCGCAGGGGCTGGCGGAGGCATCGAAAAAAGAACAGGATTTGCTAAGCCGCTTGATGGTGCTTCCCGATGGCGAAGCAAAAGCAGCTGAAGCAAAGCGGCATATAGGCATCCTCCGCAATTTCGCAGGCTATCGCGAATACCCAAAATATGGCATCATGGCCCGCTTCTTCGTATATAAAACGGCCCTGATGAAAGAAGCGAAGACGCTGGTTGATGCCGGGCTAATTGCCGATATGGAAGATGCATACTACCTCACCTTCCAGGAGTTCCGCGAGGTGGTACGCACAAAGGAATTGGATGGCGAGCTGATCAGGCAACGGCGGGAGGAGCACCAGTTCCACCAGAAATTAAACCCGCCCCGAGTTATCACCTCCGATGGCGAAATAATAACTGGCAAATACAAGCGCAATGATATCCCTGCTGATGCCATGGCCGGCCTGGCTGTTTCGGCGGGCGCGGTTGAAGGTCGTGCCCGGGTTATCCTGAACATGGCAGATGCCAATTTGGAAGAGGGCGATATATTGGTCACCACTTTTACCGACCCGAGCTGGACGCCCCTCTTCCTATCCATCAAAGGCCTGGTTACCGAAGTTGGCGGCCTGATGACCCACGGCGCCGTTATAGCCCGCGAATATGGCTTGCCAGCCGTAGTAGGCGTAGAAAATGCTACGAAGCTGATTGCCGATGGGCAGCGCATACGCGTAAATGGCACCGAGGGGTATGTGGAGATATTGTGAGAAGAGGTTTTTTAGGCATGGGTACTACTGCTAAGCCAATTCGCCGATTGTTCCCATCCCCCTGTAACATAAACCTAAAAAAAGCGTCTTAAATTAGAGTAAAAACTAATACTTTAGCTTTTGTTATGCTTGCATAACAATCAAACCCATAACTGAACATATGAAAACAATCTACGCTGCCCTACTGGCTGGCAGCATCAGCGCTTGTGCCATCAGCACGGCCAGGGCACAGGCTCCACTTGTCGAAACTCCCGCCTACAAATTGTACCGGGCAACCACAACCAAGATTAACGACCTGATACACACCAAACTAGATGTGCGTTTCGACTACAAAAAACGCTATATGTATGGCAAAGAGTGGGTTACTTTAAAGCCCCACATGTACCCAACAGATAGCCTGCGCCTTGATGCCAAAGGCATGGATCTGAAAACCATCGCCGTAGTAAAAAATGGCAAAACCACCCCCCTTACCTTTACTTACGATAGCCTTACCGTAGCTATTAAGCTGGATAAAACTTACACCAACGCCGAAAGCTACACCATTTACATAGATTATACCGCCAAGCCAAACGAGCTAAAAGCAAAAGGCAGCGCGGCCATCAGCGATGCCAAGGGCCTGTACTTCATCAACCCCGATGGTACCGAAAAAGACAAGCCCATCCAGATATGGACACAGGGCGAAACCGAAAGCTCATCGTGCTGGTTCCCTACCATCGATAAGCCGAACCAGAAAACGACCGAAGAAATCATCATGACGGTGCCAAAGCAGTATGTTACGCTGAGTAACGGCCGTTTGGCACTATCCAAAGTAAACAAAGATGGCACCCGCACCGATACCTGGAAACAGGAGTTGCCGCACTCGCCCTACCTGTTTATGATGGCCGTGGGCGATTTCAAGATCTATAAAGATAAATGGCGCAACAAAGAGGTGAGCTATTACCTGGAGCCCAAATACGCACCGTATGCCAAAGATATCTTCGGCTTTACGCCGGAAGTGATTGAGTTTTACTCAAAAACCCTGGGAGTAGATTACCCATGGTACAAATACTCGCAGATAGTAGTGCGCGACTACGTGAGCGGCGCTATGGAAAACACCACAGCTACCCTGCACGGCACCTATGTACAAGGCACCAAGCGCGAGCTAGACGACCGTTATTACGATGCCGGCCGCAGCACCATTGTGCACGAATTGTTCCACCAATGGTTTGGCGATTATGTAACCGCAGAAAGCTGGAGCAACCTTACCGTGAACGAATCTTTCGCCGATTTCAGCGAAAGCATATGGGCCGAATATAAATACGGCAAGGATGCCGGCGATGCGCACAGCTTCGATGCCATGCAGAGCTATCTTAACTCGGCCGATGCAAAGAAAAAAGACCTGGTACGTTTCCATTATAACGATAAGGAAGACGTGTTCGATGTAGTTACTTATCAAAAAGGCGGCCGCATACTATACATGCTGCGCAACTACCTGGGCAACGCGGCTTTCTACAAAGGCCTCAACATTTACCTTAAAACCAACGCCTTTAAAAATGGCGAGGCGCAGCAATTGCGTTTAGCTATGGAAGAAGCCAGCGGCCGCGACCTTAACTGGTTCTTTAACCAATGGTACTACGGTGCCGGCCACCCGGTGCTTAATATCAGCTACAAATGGGATGCTGCTACCAAAAAACAAACTGTTTACCTGCAGCAAACCCAGGATGGCAACGCATTTACTTTCCCTGTTGCTATTGATATCTATGCCGGCGGTAAAAAAGAGCGCCACACCGTTTGGATGCGCGATAAAGCCGATACTCTTACTTTCGATGTAGCATCTAAACCCGATCTGGTGAACTTTGACGGCGATAAGATTTTATTGACCAAGAAAACCGATAGCAAAACGCTGGATGAGTTTGCGTTCCAATACTTCAACGCACCATTATTCCTGGATCGTTACGAAGCTATCGAATTCGCAAAAACACGCCAGAGCGATAAGGCTGCACAGAAGATCATTATCGCTGCGCTTACCGATAAATTCTACCAGTTGCGTATCAAAGCCATCAATGCAGCGGCAATTACCAGCTACGATGATGTGCGCAATGCAGGCGTACCTATCATAGCAAGACTTGCCCAAACAGACGATAATAACCTGGTACGTGCCGCGGCTATCAATGCATTGGGTAAGCTAAAAGCAGCGGGCAATATGAACCTGTTTAAACAAGCCTTGAACAGCCAGAGCTATGCTATACAGGGCGCAGCCTTGAACGCCATTGCACTGCTTAACCCTGCAGATGCTATCCCACTGGCAAAAAACTATGAGAAGGACAGCAAAGGCGCATTATCGCAAGCCATCCTCAGCGTATATGCAGCCAACGGCAGCGATGCCGAATGGCCTTATGTATTCAGCGCAATGAGCGAGGGCGAGCCGCAGACTCAGTTTAACCTGTTGCGCAAATTCGCGGATTTTACCGGCCGGGTAAAAAGTCCTGAGTATGCACAGGCCGGCATCAAATTCATTGGCGATTTCGGTGCCAAATACAAGCAATACGGCGTGGCACCGCAAATAGTAACCTTGCTTACTGCAGTAAAAGATGCCCGCACCAAACTGGGCGATACCGCATCTGCCGCAGCTGCCGATAAAGCAATTTCCGCGCTGCAATAATATTTATTAATATGTTTAAGCAGAGCCGCCCGCAATTGTGGGGCGGCTTTTTAATTAACACTAATTTTTACGAATTGAGTTAACACGAATTCTCACCAATTGAGACGAATTTCACGAATTATAGAAACACTCAGATTTGCCGTACTCTGTGCGCTCTGCCATTAAGAAACTTCTATTCTTGATATCCTGCCAGGCTCTGTGCCCCTCTGTGTGTCTCTCTGTGTGTCTCTCTGTGCCCTCTGCGGTTAAAAACTTCTCTTCGTAAAATCGTGTTAATTCATTTTTAACACTTTTTAACCTCTTTTAACATTTACTTAAAAAGCAAATTCGTTAGCTTAGTGCCATCAAACCGAACCCATATGAAAAAGGCATTGTTACTTATTGTATTGCTGGCCTGCGCCGGTCGCCTATTGGCTCAAAATGATTTGAAATTGCGCGGCGCAACGGCCATGCCTTTGTTGCAAATAACGGTTGACACCACGCTTAAATCGCCCACGCTGAAACAACTCACCCAAATACCCGATGCCAATATGCTGAAGAAATTGGCCACATTGGATAAATTCAACCAAACCCCACTAAGTGAAACTAAGCTGATAAGCCAGACGGATGAGTATCGCATGCCAGTGGCAGTACTCAGCGGCAAATCGAACATGCCCATAAAAAAGATAGGCGGCTTTTATACCATGCCGGTTTATGGCACTGAAGCTAAGAAGAAGCTGATTACTATAGCTCCGTAATTTGCGGGATTTAGTTGCGGATGTTTTTACGGTAGCCTGTTGCCTTGTTTATCGATATAGAATTCCTTCTGGCTGGCGCGCTACCCTTACTGCTTCTCGGCCGTCCAACGGCCGGGGTTTTCTATTGATCCGTCGCTGGAGCCTGTCCAAATGCCTTCCATTTTGGTGCCGTTGCCTGTTACCTTTACCGTGTAAACAACGGGTTCGATATTGCCGCTTATTATTACCGATTGCATGGTAAGCACCTTCGTAGTGGCGTTGTAACTGCCGGTAACGCTATCGGTGCCGGTTGCGCTGCCGTCTGTCGCATCCCATTGAAACAGCCCTGTGTAATTGCCACCGTTTTGCATGAGGGTGAAAGAGCCTGTCCAATGGCGGCCATCATTGCCCAGGGCGCTGGTAATGGTCCATTTGCCTGCCAGCGATGGCTCGGGCAGTACTTTTGAGCCGCAGGCTACCACAACCTGTATTAATAATATTGAAAAGAGGATTTTGAGGATGCGCATGCCTGGGTAATTTATTGGTTTACAAGGCTAAAGATAGGCAACCTTTGTCCGCTTGCATCAACCTTATCGTAATAATTAAGTTTGCACGAAGGCCCTACGCATTTTAAGCGTCGTTTTTAAAACCGAAGGGAGTAAAAGGATATTAGCGCCAGGCCTGTGCAGCCGCTACATCCTTCCCTTACGAGAATTTTAACCCTGCGAAAATTTTATAAAGTTTAAGTACATATATTTATATTAGGGACAAATTTGACATCCACCCTAATGACCTTACGCACCCTCTCGTTGCTGTTTTGCCTGCTAATAGCTTCGCCCTTTGTGTTTGCGCAAGTACCTTCGATACAATCGGTTACGCCCTTAAGTGCCAAGCCGGGTACCACCCTGGTGATAAAGGGCACCAATTTCAATACCTTGCCCGCCCACAGTAAAGTTTTTTTTGGCGCCAGCTGGGTACCTGTACTATCGGCAAGCAGCACACAGCTTAACGTTAAAGCACCCTATGGCTCGTATTACGGGCCAATAACCGTTCTCGACTTCGATACACAGTTGTCGGTCACGTCCAATTTTTTCTTCAAAACAACTTTTGCCGGCCCAGCCAAAATACAGGCTTCAGATTATGATGCCCCCTACACCCGCAGCACAGGCAGCTCACCAAGCATGCTGCTGGTGCAGGACTTCTATCAACGCGGCAACCCCGACCTGGCTACCTTGAACAATGGCGACAACATGATGGCCGAATATCCAAACGAATCTGCCAAAGATGGCGGGGCATTCAATTTCAACGGGGGCAGGCAAACCGCTACAGGCAAAAACCCGCAAGGCATGTGCCTGGCCGATATCAATGGTGAGGGCTCGCGCGAAATCATCGTAACCAACCGTGACGATAACACCTTATCAGTATTATCAGACGGTGCACTCAGCGGCAGCTTTGCTACCGGCCCGCAACCGGGGGCCGTTGCCGCTGCCGATTTCGACGGCGACGGCCGTATTGATATTGCCGTTGCAAATACCGGCGATAACACTATCTCCATACTGCGCAATGCCGGCAATTCCTATTACACCGACCCCAGTCATGACTTACTGGCGAAGATAGACCTCCCCGCAGGCCTCAACCCGCAGAGCATTACCGCTACAGACTTAGATGGCGATGGCAAGCCCGAACTCATCATAGCTAACACCGGCGATAACAGCATTTGGGTTTACCCAAATATTGCCGTAGCGGGCAACATCTCGTCAGCATCGTTCGGCCCCAAAATAGTATTTGCCACCGGTAACGCCCCCATACAGGTGGTTACCGGCGACATTGATGGCGATGGCAAGCCCGATTTGCTGGTGGTAAACAGCGGCGCGACCAACATATCCGTGCTCCGCAATACATCGGCGGGCAGCGTATCCTTTGCTGCAAAGTCCGATTTGCCTACGCCGCTGATACCCCTGCACCTCTCCCTGGGCGACCTTGATGGCGACGGCCGCGTTGATGCGGCCATCAGCTGGGCCAACAGCACAAAGCTTTCTTTGTTCCGCAATACCTCCACGCCTGGCACGTTCAACTTCGATGCCAACGTCGACCTGGAAACGGGCAGCCTGGTGCGCTTCTCGGCCATTGCCGACCTGAATAAAGACGGTGTAACCGATGTGATAGCGGGCAGCACGGCAGCCAATACGCTATACATCTTCCGCAATCATTTGATTACGCCGCCGCCGGTAATTACCTCGTTCAGTCCGCAGCAGGGCCCAAACGGCGCTACGGTCATCATTAAGGGTACGGACCTCACGGGCGCTACGGCAGTGAGCTTCGGCGGCGTACCGGCGGCAAGCTTTACCGTGAACTCGCCTACGCAAATAACCGCCATTGTTGGCCTCGGCGCCACTGGTAAGGTAAGCGTTACCAACCCCAGGGGCACCACGGAATTGCCGGGCTTTACATTTGAAGGCAAACCAGCCTTTACTTACGCTGGTCCGCAGGTGTATAAAAAAGGCGTTGCCATAGCAACCCTTGCCCCGCAGCATACCGGCGGTGCGGCAAGCGATTATACACTTACAGCGCAGGATTTTGTAGGCGGTGTTGCTGGCCTTAAAGACGGCACCGGCGCCCTGGCGGAGTTTAACGGCCCCGTAGGTATGGTAATAGACAAAAACGGAAATTTTTACGTGGCAGATAAACTTAATGCCCGCATACGTAAAATAACACCCGCAGGAGTGGTAACTACTTTTGCCGGCAACGACCCCTCAGCTACATTCGCTGAACCCACCGGGCTGGCCATAGATGCCGCGGGCAACATATACGTAGCCGATGCCCTGAATAACAAAATACGCAAAATTACTCCTGCAGGCGAGGTAAGCACCCTGGCCGGCAGCGGGCAACAGGGCAGCGCTGATGGACCAGCATTGACTGCTACTTTTAATTACCCAACAGGGGTGGCGGTGGATGCCACAGGCACCCTATTCGTGGCCGATTGCAATAACAACGTTATCCGCAAGATTACGCCCGATGGCATGGTTTCCCGTTATAGCGGTACGCTGAACAACCCGGGAGATTTTGACGGTGACATCAATCAGGCTGGGTATTCGAAACCTTACACCCTCACAATCGATAAGAAAGGCAATATGTACGTTATGGAAAGGGCATCAGGTGCCTTGAGGATTATTAACCCGCAGCAAAACATCACCACGCTTACCAATTTTAGCGGTATGAGCTGCGTAGCAGTAGACGCTGATGACAACATATACGCAAGCACAGGACAGGAAATAATAAAAATAAACTCTTCGGGAAAATTGACCGTAGAATCAACTTCGTTCGGTGGCGATGGTATGGTAACGGCGCCAGATGGCAGCATTTATATCTGCGGAGGCAACTCCATTAAAAAACTGGTTTATTCACCTGCATATACAATTACCCCTGCCCTGCCCGCCGGCCTCAGTATGGACATCGGGACAGGTACCATCACAGGCATACCCACAGTAACGTCGCCCCAAACCACCTATAAAATAACGGCCGGGAATGCCAGCGGCACGGCTACGGCCAATGTTACACTATCGGTAACAGAAACCAACCCGCAGCCGCCCGTCATCACCTCCTTTACGCCCACTAATGGCCCACTGGGTACCACCGTTACCATCACCGGCACGGGGTTCAGCGCAACCGCCGCCAATAACATCGTTTACTTCGGCGCAACTAAAGGCATGGTGGCAGGCGGCAGCACCAAAGAGCTTTTAGTAATAGTACCTGCTGGGGCAACCTACAGCGTGCTAACAGTACTCAATACCGAAACCGAGCTTACGGCTTACGCCACCAGGCCCTTCACGGTTACCTTCCCATCTACCCACAAAATAGAGGCCGACGATTTTGAAGCTAAGGTGGAATTCAGGGCGAGCACTAACCTGCAAACCCTCGCCATTACCGATCTGGATGGCGACGGCAAACCCGATATGGTAGTAACCGATTGGACCGACAAAACCGTATCGGCCTACCGCAACACCACTAATAACGACGGAATCAATACGCAATCTTTCGCGCAGCCGGTGCTGTTTGATACCGGTTTAGACCCCTGGCAGGTTACCGCCGGCGACCTCGATGGCGATGGCAAACCCGACCTTGTAGTGGCAAACTACGGCACCAACTATATTTCGGTTTACCGCAATACATCTACAAAAGGAAATATCTCGTTTGCGCCCAGGGTAGATATCTACAGCGGCGTTAACCCGGTTACCGTGGCCATAGGCGATTTAGATGCTGATGGAAAACCCGAGATTGTAGTGGGCAACTCTATCAGCAAAACCATTTCAGTTTTCAAGAATTTCACGCCAACCGGTAATATCAGCGCCGAATCATTTGTGCGGGAGATGGATATACCAGCCGGGCCACAACCTTCGGATATACAGCTGGCGGATATGGATGGTGATGGCAAGCCCGATATCGTTTACAGCAACGCCAACACCGGCGGCTTCAACGTATTGCGCAGCAAAGCGGTAAAAGGCAGCCTGTCGGCCGATTCGTTTTACCCCCGGGTGAATTTCCCGGGCGTATCGCAATCGCAGAACCTTACCATAGGCGACCTGGACGGCGACAACAAGCCCGATGTAGTGGTAACCAACCAGTTCAACGGTTCGATATCCATCTACCGTAACATCAGCACCTCCGGCGGCATCAACGCGGGCTCTATAGCCGCTCCGGTCAATATCCAGCTGCCATTTCCGCAGGATGTGGAGATGGGCGATATAGATGGCGACGGCAAGCCCGATTTGGTTATCGCCAACTCCGGGCGAAAATCCATATCGGTGCTGCGCAATAATACCTCGGCGCAAGGGATAGACGCAAACTCTTTTATGCCAGAAGTAAACCTAAAAACTTCCAACGTTTATGATGCCGCCATTGCCGATTTGGATGGGGACGGTAAGCCCGAGGTGATAGGCTCTACCGATGGTAGCATCACGGTGTTCCGTTACGAGCCGCACGAGGTAATTACCGCACCACTGGCCTTTGGCCCTATACCGCCCAAAACGCTCTGCTCGCCAGATTTCGACCCCGGGGCTACCAGCAGCGCACCCATCACCTACACCAGCGATAACCCCGCCGTGGCAACTATCGTGAGCGGGAAGGTGCACATCGTGGACGTGGGTACAGCCACCATAACCGCGAACGACGGCTGCACCACGCAGCAGCAAACCTTAACAGTGACCAATATAGGCGCAACGCCTACGGTGTCTATCAGTTCCAACCCATCAACCGCCTGCGACGGCATGGATGTTACGTTCAACGCAACCGCGCAAAATGCAGGCCTTAGTCCTACCTACCAATGGGCTCTAAATGGCGCAGCAGCTGGCACCAGCATAGCTACATTTTCCGTTACCGGCATGAAAAGTACCGATGTAGTTACCTGCTCGGTTACCAACAACGATGGCTGCGTACCCACAACATCGGGGCCGGTTAGGGGCAACATAGATGTTTCCATCAATAGCTCGGTGAGCTTGACTATCGCCTCATCGCAACAGGGGCCAACATGCCCGGGCACAACCGTTATCTTTACAGCAACACCGGCTTACTCGCCCTCGGCGGCTAATTTCGACACGGGCGACACCCGGTACCAATGGTTTGTAAACGGTATCGCCACCGGCAACAACAGCCCGCAATTGATTACAAGGGATTTGAAGGATGGCGATTACGTGTATTGCAACATAGCGGTGGGCGGCAAGTGTATCATCGGCCCTACGGCAGCATCTAATGTAATAACAGCTGCTATAAGCCCGGCAGCCCAGTGCCGCACGGATATCCCCAACACCTTTACCCCCAACGGCGATGGTATTAACGATACCTGGCGGCTTGATAACCTATACAATGCATCTACCTCGTTCTCGGTAACTATTTATAACCGCTATGGGGCACAGCTGTTCTACGCTGCAACATACGCCAAACCCTGGGATGGCACCTACAAAGGCAAGCCGGTATCGGTAGGCGTTTACTATTATGTAATCCTTTTGAAGGATACCGGGAAGACCCTATCGGGCTGGGTGAGCGTTATCCGGTAAGGGGCGTTAACGGCAGATATTATTCGGCAGGAAATCAAACCAGTTTCCTCACGGTAGTTTCGGGCGTAATGGTGCTGCCATCAAGCCCGGTAAGCAGGTTTAGTCCGGGCGTTTTGCCCACCTCTATACTGCCCTTGGTGTTATCTATTCCCATAAATTTAGCGCCATTAATGGTGCCCCATTCCAGCAGGGTATCCAGGCTAAGGGAGGGCAAATGCTGCTGCAGGGTACGCATCTCGCTCAGGATGCAGAGTTTATTATTAGAAGCAAGGCTATCGGTACCGAGGGTGATATTCAGTCCCTGGTTCACGAACAGCTCTACCTTGGGCAGGCGTTTCTCAATGTACAGGTTAGCATTGGGGCAAAAGCACCAGTTAATATTGCGATCGAAGCGTTTGATGAAGTAGATGTCCTTAAGGTTAGTACAGGTGTTGTGCACCATCAGTATTTTTTGCCGGTTGGTAAGCAGCGGAATAATCGATTGCAGCGAATTACGCGCCTGCGGGCGGAAATAATTGATATCGATGCCTAAATGCTGGTACAAATCAACAAAGCCGCCTAATTTATATCGGTAAAACTTATTCTCGTCTTCGCACTCCTGGTTATGTATGCTTAGAAGATTGTTGCCGGTATCGCTGTAGCGTTTGATCAGCTTGAACAAATCTTTAGATACCGAATATGGCGCATGCGCCGTAACTGATACCGATTGCGGCCTAAATTCATCCGCCAGCGCCAGGGCGTTGGCAAAAATAACTTCGGCACGTTCGGGTAAGAAACCGAACACTTCTACAAAGGTGTGGTAGTATAATTTGCTTTGGGCTTTTAAGCCTATGGTAAAATTACTGTTGCTGATATCGGCAACCGCTACGATGCCATTTTCCTGCATTTCTGCGTCAGCCTTTTCTGCGGCAGCAGTAATTTCTCCTTTATCGGCATGCCGCACGGCTTGTACGCTTTTTATGAAATCTACCAGGCCGTTGCCCGGCGCGATTTTATCCTTTAAGTGCGAAAGTTCGGTATGGCAATGGGTGTTAATAAACCCGGGGACAATTATACCGTTGAGTCTTTCAACAGGAATATTTTGAAAATCAGCTTGTTGACCATCGGCGATAGCAATTATCTTTCCGGCATCGTCAACGGTTACTATTCCATTTTTTATTGGATCGGCTTGGACGGGGTAAATGTAATCGGCTCTAAAACTTTTCATTAAAGTAAAAATGGCATCTTCTAAAAAATTTAAACCCAATCCAATTTAGTAAAATACAATTAACTTTTAGTTATTGTTTTTATGCTACAAAAGAATGACTTTAAAAAAGCGTCGGAATTTTTAAAAATAAGTACTTTTGCAACGTGAACTCAAAAAAAGATAAAATAGACATCCGCAGCTTAAGCCCCGAGGCTCTGCAACAGCACTTTATCCAAATGGATGAAAAGGCGTTCAGAGCTAAACAGGTGTACGAATGGCTATGGAAAAAATCATCCATATCTTTTGATGACATGAGCAATATTTCAAAAGAACTACGCGCTAAACTGGAAGAGAAATTTATTATCAATAACGTTAAAATAAACACCTCGCAGGTTAGTGCTGATAAAACTATAAAAAATTCTTTTATTTTACACGATACTCACTTAATTGAGGGTGTTTTAATACCAACTTCTGAGCGGATGACTGCTTGCGTATCGTCGCAAGTGGGCTGCAGCTTAACCTGCAAATTCTGTGCAACCGGGTATATGGAGCGCAAACGCAACCTTAACCCCGACGAAATATACGACCAGGTGGTGCTGATAGATAAGCAAGCGCGCGAAAATTACGGCATTCCGCTATCAAACGTGGTTTATATGGGCATGGGCGAGCCTTTGCTCAATTATGCCAATGTGCTTAAATCGATAGAAAAGCTTACCGCGCCCGATGGGTTGAATATGGCTGCGCGTCGCATTACCGTATCTACAGCCGGTATCGCCAAAATGATACGCAAGCTTGGCGACGATGAGGTGAAATTTAAACTGGCGCTTTCGCTGCACGCCGCTAATGATGAAAAGCGCAACGCCATTATGCCCATAAACGAGCAAAACTCGTTAAAGGCCCTGGCCGATGCCTTGAAATATTACTTTGCCAAAACCAAAAACCCGGTAACTTACGAATACATCATTTTCGATGGTGTAAACGATGGCATACAGGATGCCAAAGAGCTTGCCGCGTTTTGCAAGCACGTGCCCTGCAAGGTAAACATCATCGAGTATAACCCTATCGCCTTTGCCAGCTACATCAACGCCGGAGAAGATAAAGTAGCTGCCTTTGCCGAATACCTCCACAGCCAGGGCGTTAACACTTACCTACGCCGCAGCCGCGGAAAGGACATTGATGCCGCCTGCGGGCAATTGGCTATTAAAGAGAAGGATAAGGCAGTAGCTGTAGAGGCGTAAAGCTTTGAATTGATTTTTGCTTTGATTATATTTGATTTATCATGCAAACAACATATCGTTTAAAAGCAAAAGAATTAAGCATTGAGTTTTTAAACTCGCTTAAAGCTGCATTTACAGGACAAGAAGTTGAAATCACGGTAAAGTCCGTTTCGCCTAATGATACTACACCCGAAAGAGACGTTGCCAAACTTCTTCAAATGTTTGAAGAAAGAGGTAAAAACGCCCCGATAATATCTCCTGATATTGATATCAACGCACTTATCAACGAATCTCAATGCCCTGATGTGTAGGTATGGTTTACATTGATACCGACGTACTAATTCATTTTCTTTTCAACCAAACACCCCAGTTGCACGCCCGTGTCACTGCTTTATTAAGCCAGCTTATCGTTAACAATAACCTTGCTATATCCTGGCTTAGTGTACAGGAAGCTGCATTTGTGTTAGCAAAGCTAGGGCAACAGCCCCCCTTGATTGTGTCCGATGTGAATCTCTTGATAACATTACACCCTTATCAATACGGCATGGCTGAATTCACTAGAGCAACGGATTTAGCGAAAATCATCGGTTTCAAAAGCTTTAATGATTGCCTCCATGTGGCAATAGCAGAAAACCATTGCACCGACTTGTACACTTGCAATGTTAAAGATTTTAAACGCCTGGAACCATACACAGTATTGAAAATCCATATTGTTCACTAAAGTTTTATTATTGGATTGATGAATGCCCTGCGTACCTACCTGTCAGATTTCGTCTCGCTGATATTCCCCCGGCTGTGCGCGGCCTGCCATGCCAGCCTGGTTTTAGGTGAGGATATGGTTTGTACCGATTGCCTTTACAACCTGCCCTATACCAACTTTCACCAGCAACAGGATAATATAGTAGCACAGCAGTTTTGGGGTAAACTGCCCGTTGAGGCGGCGTATGCTCTTTATTTATTTAACAAAGGCGGCAAGGTACAGCAGATGATGCACCATTTTAAATACGATGGCATGCAGCGCATCGGCAACATATTGGGCAGTATTGCGGGCAGCCAACTTGCAGAGAACGAAATATTTAAAACGGCAGATTATATCATCCCGGTGCCTCTCCACAAAAAACGGCTTAAGGAACGTGGCTACAACCAAAGTGCCTGCTTTGCCGATGGACTGGCCGAAAAACTGAATGCAAGTGTAGAACTGGATAACCTTATTCGCAGGGTAGCCACCAAAACGCAGACACATAAATCGCGGTTTGCCAGGTTTGAGAATATGCAAGAGGTATTTGCCGTTGCCAACCCGGATAAACTGGCAAACAAGCATATCATGCTGGTTGATGATATCGTTACCACCGGCTCAACGCTGGAAGCCTGCGGCATAGAACTGCTTAAAGTGCCTGGATTGAAGCTGAGTATAGCTACTATAGCGTACGCAGTTTGAACCGGGATTGAGCGGATTTTTACGATTTATAGGATTTTGATTTGCGTGCGGCATTCCTCCAAACAAAAAAAGCGACCCGATGGAACGCTTTCTTTGCTTTATGGAGCCAAACTTCATCATTCGAAATTCAGCATTCGAAATTCTTCGGCCTTCTTGTCTCTTGATTCTTACCTCTTTACGCTGAACTACTGTTTCTGATACCTGCTTAATTTCATGTGCAGTGTGGCTGGGTCGAAAGGTTTCAGGATATAATCATTCATGCCCGCGCCTTCTATCTCGCCCATCTGGTTGTTGAGCATAGAAGCGGTAAGGGCAATGATGGGCAAATTCTGGAAATAAGGCTCGGTTTTCGAGCGGATAACTCCGGTGGCTTCCAGGCCGCCCATAATAGGCATGTGGATATCCATCAGTACTACATCAAAGTCCTTGTGCAGTTCCAGCTTATCAATGGCTTCCTGGCCGTTTTCGGCAAAATCTGCCGAAGCGCCCCATTTTTTTAGTACTTTGTTTATTAGCAACCTGTTTATCTGGTTGTCATCTACTACCAGCACATTGATATTTAGCCCTGTTTCCACTTTATTATTGTTATTTTTAGTACGGTCTTCTATCTTCCTAAAGGTTACCGTAAACCAAAATGTAGAGCCCTGCCCCGGTATGCTTTCTACAATTATCCGCGAGTCGTGCAGCTCTATCAAGCGTTTACTGATAGCCAAACCCAGGCCTGTACCGCCATATTCGCGGGTGGTGTTATCCTCGGCCTGCTTAAAAGATTCAAAGATGGTATTTAATTTGTTTTTTGCAATACCAATTCCGGTATCAGATACGGCAAAACGCAGCCTTACGGATTTTTTATGTTCCTCAATTATCTTTAAATCGATAGTTACGCCGCCTGTGGAGGTAAATTTAACGGCATTGCTCACCAGGTTCAGCAAAATCTGCACCAGCCTGGCCCTGTCGCCAAGTACCACTTCGGGTATGGCATCTTCTACTTCGCTCTTCAGATAAATACCTTTTTCCAGCGCTTTGTATTGCATAGAAGCCGTTATGCCCTGTATCATATCCCGTATATCTACCCGGGCATTCTCCAGCACCACGTTACCTGTTTCTATCTTGGTAAAATCAAGCACGTCGTTTATCAGCGTCATCAGGTTCTCTGCCGAGAACTTGAGGATGTTGAGGTTCTCCTTTTGCGAATCGAGCGGGTTATCATCCAGCAACAAATGGCTCATGCCTATCACGGCATTAAGCGGCGTACGTATCTCGTGGCTCATTACGCCAATAAACATATCTTTGGCGCGGCTAAGCTGCAGGGCTTCCTCTTTGGCGGCTATCAGCTCCTGCTCGGCTTTCTTTTTGGCAGTGATATCAATGATTACCTCAATGTACTTATCAACCTTGCCTGCATTATCGGTAATAACCGAATTGATGACCGATATCCACACCGGCACACCATCTTTACGGTAAATGAGCAGATCAACCTCGAAAGATTGCTTCTTTTCTGATAGTTCGCGCGCCTTGGTAATGATGGATACATCGGTAAGCTCGCCTTTAAGCGAATCGCCCAGGTGTTTATCTTTCACATCATGCAAAGCATAGCCGGTAATGTGCTCAAAAGCATCATTCACCCACTCTACCTTGCCCTCGCTGTTGTTAATGACTACGCCGCTGGTAGTTTTGCTGGCAACAAGTGATAGCAAGGTGAGCTGTTCTTCGGCCTTTTTGCGGCTGCTGATGTCTACCATTACGCCTATCTGCCGCTCCACGTTGCCAGCCTCGTTAAACAGCGGGCTGTTTGATATGAACACCCACACGGGCGTGCCGTCTTTTTTATATATTTTTATTTCAATCTCGTAAGGTTCGTTTGCTTTTACCTTTTGTACCGCCCCTTTAAAAACCTCCATATCGGTTTCCGCGCCAACCAGTTTGGTGCCAATAGTTTGCCCTTTTAATTCCTCCAGGGTGTACCCTATTATCTTCTCCATGGATTCATTCATCCACACTATCCGGCTTTCGTTATCGCGTATCATGATACCACTTGGCGATTTACGTGCCGCGAACGACAGTATCTCCACGTCCTGCTCGGCGCGTTTGCGCATGGTTATATCGATGATGATGCGGATGGATTTCTCTATCGTACCGTCTGCAGCGTAGATGATAGAGTTGGTCACCGAAATCCAGATGGGCTTCCCCTCCTTAGTAAACATGGAGAGTTCTACTTCATACGATCTTTTATTTTCTATCGCGTCCAGTAATTCGTTCTCGGCAGCGTCGTCTTTAGGCTTGCCTTTTAAAACCTGCCCCAGAAATTTCCCGTCAACATCGCCCGTATTGTAACCGGTTATGTGCTCAAAAGCGGCGTTGGTCCATATCACGCAATCGTGAGCATCGCTTATCACTACGCCGTTCTTTATTTTGCTGGCCACCAGCGATAGCTGCTGGGTTTCATTCATCAACTTTTTCTGCAGGGTCATATCGCGGCCGCTGCAATACCATTTGCCGGCTTTGTGTACAGCAGTCCAGCTAATCCATTTGAGTTCGCCGCTACGGGTAACCGTTTGAGTTTCTATTTCAAAGGGTTTCTGGGTTGCCAGGGCTTTTTCTATCACCGGAACATATTGCTCCCGGTTTTGTCCGGCCACAAAACTCCATAGCGATCGGCCCGTTGCCTCCTCCTGGCTGTAGCCCAAAATATCAAAAATGCAGTTGTTGATCAGTTCGATGTTAGAATCGGCACCGGCAATCAGGTGTATCTCTGATGAATTATTAAAAAGCGTATAAAAATCTTTGTGTACCTGCAGGCTCTTTTCCAGTTCTTTCTTTTGCTTACGCAGCACCAGGTGACTTATTACCTCGCTGGCCAGGACTTTAAGGGCATCCTGCTGTTCTTCGGTTATCTCTCGTGCACGCTTATCCAGCACGCATAGGGTACCAATTCGGTAGCCGTCGGGGTCTATGAGCGGGGCGCTGGCATAAAACCGCAGCCCAAATTCACCTGTAACCATATCATGGTCGCGGTAGGGCTCTTCTTTGGTAAGGTCGGGAATGGCAATCAACTCGCCCTGCTTATAGGTATGCCGGCAAAAAGTATCCTCAAGGGGTACCCCTGCAATATCCAGCCCAATGGCCGACTTCATCCATTGGCGGGAGTCGTCTATAAAAGAAATAAAGGCAATAGGTACCTGGCATATATAGGAAGCCAGGCGGGTAATAGCATCATACTCCTTCTCGGGCAGCGTATCTAAGATATTATAAGAATGCAGGGCTGCTAAGCGTCTGTCTTCCAGCTCCGAAGGGGTATGATGCTGTACGTCCATTTGTTAGCCCAGGTGTTTATCCCGGTATAGGGGATGCTCTTCCATTAGCTTGTGCACCCTTTTACGTACCTTCTTCAAAACAGTTTCGTTTTCAGGGTCGGTTAATACCAAATCTATCAGTTCCACAATGGTATCCATGTGTTTCTCTTTCAATCCACGGGTAGTGATAGCCGCAGTACCCACACGAATGCCCGATGTTACGAACGGCGATTTATCATCGTAAGGCACCATGTTTTTGTTGGCCGTGATATCGGCACTTACCAGCGCTTTTTCGGCAGCTTTGCCGCTGATATTCTTATTGCGCAGGTCAATCAGCATCAGGTGATTATCGGTACCGCCCGAGATGATATCATAGCCCCTGTCTACAAACGCTTTGGCCATGGCCGCACCATTCAGTTTCACCTGCAATATGTATTTCATGTAGCTATCGCTCAATGCCTCGCCGAAGGCGATTGCCTTAGCCGCGATAATATGCTCCAGCGGACCGCCCTGTGTGCCGGGGAAAACAGCCATATCCAACAAGGCCGACATCATGCGTACCTCGCCCTTAGGTGTTTTTAAGCCCCATGGGTTCTCGAAATCTTTACCCAAAAGTATCAGTCCTCCACGCGGACCGCGCAAAGTTTTGTGCGTAGTAGTAGTCACAATATGGCAATGCGGCAGCGGATCGGTAAGCAAACCGCGTGCAATAAGGCCCGCCGGGTGCGAAATATCGGCCAGCACTAATGCGCCAACCTCATCGGCAACGGCGCGGATAAATTCGTAATCCCAATCGCGCGAGTAAGCCGAAGCACCGCAGATGATCAGTTTTGGTTTTTCGCGCAGGGCAACTTCTTTCAGCTGCTCATAGTCTACATAACCGGTATCTTTTTTAACACCATAAAAATGCGGCTCGTATAATTTGCCCGAAAAGTTTACGGCCGAACCATGCGTTAAGTGGCCGCCGTGCGAAAGGTCGAACCCTAATATTTTATCGCCGGGGTTTAAAACAGCCAGCATTACCGCAGCATTGGCCTGCGCACCGCTATGCGGCTGCACGTTTGCCCACTCGGCATTAAACAATTGCTTGGCACGTTCTATGGCTATCGTCTCAATTTCGTCAACCACCTCGCAGCCACCGTAGTAGCGTTTTCCAGGCAAGCCTTCGGCATATTTGTTGGTGGCAACAGAGCCCGCAGCTTCCATTACCTGCTTGCTTACGAAATTTTCTGATGCAATCAGCTCTATACCTTCTTCCTGGCGTTGCTGCTCTTCATCCAGCAATTTAAATATTAATTTATCTCTTTTCATTGTTATGTGTAATGCGCGCTAAGTTAGCTATAAAATTAGAATTGAGATATTTGGATTTGCAATTGAGCTGAAACATTGCCATAAGGCAATTATGTATGGCATATACGCTGCGGGGCGGATATTTAGATGTGAGATACGAGACGGGAGATATGAGATAAAAAGAGGGATGCAAATGCTGCCATTACATGCACGAGCCCACCCCCGTCATGCACCGAGGTACGAAGCCTTCCCACCTCGTCCTTGCGCAAATCCCCCCGTCATTGCGAGGGACGAAGCAATCTCTACGCTGGCAGAGCGATCATACAAGCCGCACTGCACTATCCACCTCAATTACGTTGTGAAGAGCAAAGCCGCTCTGCAAGTCCGCCCTGCTAACCGGGAGATTGCTTCGTCCCTCGCAATGACGCGTTTTTTTACTCCCCTTTCTTACTCTCAACCCGTTTCCTAATCCTGCTTAACGAGGGGTTGGTGATACCCAGGTACGACGAAATATGATATGCCGGTATCCGCTCCACGATATCCGGGTGGGCTTCCAGCAATCGTAGGTAACGCTGCTCGTGCGAGAAAAAGATGAATTCTTCTGTGCGGGTTTGGGCAAGCTTGAAAAAAGATTCGGCCAGTAACCTGCCGAATTTCCCCCAGTTGGGGTGGCTTTCGTATAGGCTGTTCAGGTCGTGATACGAAATGAAAAAAATCTCCGAATCTTCCATCGCCTCGATGAAATACCAACAGGGGCTGCGCGATACGAAGCTTCGGAACGAAACAACAAACTGGTTCTCCGAAAAAAAGAAGATGTTCTTGTCTTCCTTAGTTTCCGGGTCGCGGTAATAAATGCGGAAGATGCCTTTCACAATCAGCCCCAGATCGTTACAAACCATGCTCTGCATGTTGAAGAAATCGCCTTTCAGCATTTTACGGGCTTTCCAAAATGGTTCGCTAACCATAATATCGTTATCGTTCAGGGGAGCAAAATTCCGGAGGTGCTGAAAAATAATATCGTTTTTATCGGCCATTTGATTATAGTATAAGGCAAACAGTCCTCAAATTTAATCAGAATATAACACAACCATTTTCACTTAAGTGAAAATCGCACAGTCGTTTGTCAAGTGTAATCGCAGGGTAATATTCCCCCGGGGGTTTCACTTAAGTGAAAAACGCGCCCGGCAATACTACAGACCTTTGAGCCAACAAAAACAATAAAATCATGACATCGAATCCTTCATTAAATACAGCAACAAACACCCCGGACGTTGAAACTGCTACATCGTTACGCAACCTTTATTTCACCCGTGCCGCCTTTTCGGTGGCCTGGGTTATCCTTGTGGCCCTTTTTGCAAAAACCTCGCCGGGCATCGCCAGCATTTTGCTCATCATTTACCCCGCCTGGGATGTGCTGGGCACCTTCCTCGATATCCGCGCCAATCGTAACAGTGCTTCTAAAATGCCGCAATATGTAAACGCTGCCATCAGCACCATCACTACCATAGCGGTAGCTATTGCTTTACAAAAAGGCGTACCGGAAGCTTTGATTGTTTTCGGAGCCTGGGCCATCGGTACGGGGCTGATACAATTCATCCTGGGCTTACGCCGCCGCAAATCATTAGATGGCCAATGGCCCATGATATTGAGTGGTGGGCAGTCGGTATTGGCGGGCATTTCGTTTATCGTACTGGCGCACGACCCAACAAAGGGCATTGCCAGCCTGGGCGGGTACGCAGCATTCGGCGCCTTTTATTACCTGCTTGCGGCGTTTCGTTTGAACAAGACGGTTAATGCGGTTGCTGCTGAAGCTTAAGGGAATTTTTCGTCGCCGGTGTTGGCTTAGTTGGAGCTAATGCCGGCGGCGTTTTTAAATCTTATCATCGCGACACCCGCAGTCAGGCTTATATATGCGCCAACATATCCATCACTTCTAAAAGAGATATCGCGTACACGCCTTTACCTACCAGGAATTTTTCACCGCCCGGATAAACCACAAAACGATGCGTTGCTTCAATATCTTCGCAACCCAGGTGAAAACCTTTAGACACCGTTGGGGTTAAAGAGCGTTTTATTTCGATAGCAAATTTGTTCGAGTTGTTTTTTTCTACTACCAAATCAATCTCTGCACCAGCCGATGTACGGTAAAACCAGTAGGTTACGCCCTGCGGCAGGCATGATATAATGTTCTCTATTACAAAACCCTCCCAGCTGGCACCAACTACCGGATGGCTCAGCACGTCGTCTAATGTTTTCAGGTTGAGCAGCGCATGCACCAACCCGCTATCGCGAATATAAACTTTGGGTGCTTTCACCAACCGTTTGCCAACGTTGCCAAACCATGGGCGAATTGAACGGATAAGCAATAAGTCTTCCAAAAGTTCGATGTATCGCTTTGTCGTAGGTCCTGTCAAATCGAGGTTCGCCCCAAGTTGGGCAATGTTAAGTTGGCCGCCATGGTTATGGGCCAGCATCGTCCACAGCCTTCTTAGCGTAACCGATGGTATCCTCGGCCCGAATTGAGGCACATCGCGTTCCAGGTAAGTGGTGATGAAATTCAACCGCCAGCGTAAACTGGCATCGTCGCTGTTTGCCAAAAGGCTATCCGGGAAGCCCCCTCGCAACCATAATTGGTGTTGCGGGATGGTTGTTGCTAATAGCTCTTTTACGTTTATCCCGGAAAGGTTTATATAGGCAATGCGCCCGGCCAGCGTTTCAGATTGCTTTAAAAGTTCGAGCGATGCAGAACCTAATATCACAAATTGGGCCTTTTTAAAACCTTCCTTTCGTCGCCTGTCGATTACGCCCCGCAATATCCCGAACAATTCGGGCACCCGCTGTACTTCGTCCAATATAATCAACTTGCCCTTATGCCGTTCAAAATAATCTTCCGGCTCGCTTAATTTGGCCAGGTCGGCCGGGCTCTCTAAGTCCAGATAGATGGATGAATCAAAATTAAGCGCAATATGCCCCGCTAAGGTTGTTTTACCGATTTGGCGCGGGCCCAATAGACCCACCGCAGGAAACTCCTGCATCAATAGTGCTACTTCTTCTGCTGCCAATCTTGCTATCATCCTTGCAATTATAACATTAAATATTCGATTTGCAAGGAAGAATTTTCAGCCGGTAGGGAGGCTTTTAGGTTTTGAATCCCCTCTTAAGAAGGGAATCGCACAAGTCCTGGCTCCCATTAATTTAAACGCGATTTCGCCGGGTTCAGGTGGAGTTACTAAAGGGTTTCCCTTTTTTCAATATAAGTAGCGGGGATTTCGCTTGGTCTTGCCTGCATTCCACGCCGCTGGCGGAAACAGTCCGAAAGAATCTTCAATCATTTTTTTTAATATTTCAGGCGCGCCAATACTAAAAATATTAGCTTTTCATTTATCTTTGAAAAAAAGTTTTGAATGATGCAGCAGCTCAAGTCAAAAATATTCTTGCGGGATGAGGCGAAAGCCTGGCTTAACCGGCACAACGGTGCCAGTGAGGTAATCAGGGTAGTGCCGTCTTATGCACCTGTTGGGCACCAGTGTTACGAACTCTATACCGCTTATGATCAAACCGGCGAAAACCTGGGCAGGGTTTTATTTGATGCGGATGGTTATTGGATCTACGATGGAGACGACCTGAATGTTATTGAGCAGGAACAGGTAGCGAAATTCATTATCAACTATGTAGAAGTGCTATGAAAAAGAACATTAATTACCGGTTGACCGAAACAGAAAAGCGAACGCTGAAAGCCCAAAAGATCAGCCAAAAGATGTTACAGGATCATGCCCCGGATGAAGTTGCTATACTACTGAACGCATCGCCGCATCGCGCTAAAGAATTACAAGCGCTTGCAGCGTTTCAAAGTATCCCCTCGTTGGGCATCAATTTCGCAGAAGAACTTATCGGCCAGGGGTATTATTCGCTGGCTCAGCTTAAAGGGAAAGACGCGGTAGAACTCTTTGATGCCTTTGAAAAATTTTGTGGTACCTGGGCCGACCCCTGTGTAGAAGATTCCTACAGGCTGCTGATCCATTATATCGAAAACCGGGACGATAGCAAACGCTGGTGGCATTTTACAGCAGAACGTAAGGCCTACCGCGAACAGCATGGCTTCCCTGCCAACCGGCCGCAAACGCCCTGGTACGCGAGTGAAAAATATCCCAAAATGAATGCCCATCAAAGGGATTAGGCTATCAAACAGATCCTTCGCTATCGCTCAGGATGACAAAGGGGAAAGACACAAAGCAAATTTCTAAGCGCGGCCGCATTGCAAGCTGCGCTGCTTGCCTGATATTGCCACGCTATCGTTCGTAATGACAATCGTAATTTAGGGAAGTTCCGCACTGCACGCTCATCTCTAAACCCGATTGGCCCCGATGCGTCGGGGCTTCTACCAGTTGCTTGCACATAAAGCGGGGCAAAACCTTTCCGAAGCATCACAACAGTACCTTTTCAAAAATAATTTATCCCACCTGCCTTGGTGGCTACCTTGCAAACGGGCCAAACGCCAGGACGCTGTTCGGCAGCGGGCCCAATGATATTTTCCGCTCAGCTACGGTCTCCTCTTTTTGATAACTATAACGGTCACATACAAAGCAACTAAAAGCAGCGCAGTTGTATAAAATGCGTTATCCGTATCCGCTGGTATGTTATGCCCGGACGCGTGATACAGCACATATAAAAACCCTACAATAGCTATCAGCGCAATGAGCAGGGATTGAATGATGCTGAGGAAGATTTTCATATTCATAATTTATTTGCCCCCATTAGGCTACCTACCGGTTAAGCTTCACATGGCCGCACATAAACCAACCGCCGCCTACCGCGTATATTCATACAACTCGTAATCATCTGCGCCGCCGCTGGGGTAAACCGTTTTAGACGATAAGGGGTAACCATCGGCATTGTAAATGTAGGTTTTGATGCCTATGCTGGTGCCGGTAGTTTTATCCGCAAAGGTGGAGTTGTTGGGGTTGCCCTTGGCCTCACGCATTAAGCTGATACCGACAAGGTAGCTAAAATGCAGGTTGTAGCCTGCCACACGGGTAAAAGGGTTCTTTTGGGTATCGAAGGTATGGGTGCCAAATGGTGGCCTTTCGTCGCTTAACACATTGCTTTTGGCCATCATGTTCCCCCTGTCATCGTACACGTACCCAAAAGATGAGAGCGAACCGTAAGGCACTACTTTATCCACCCGCTTTTTGCTGTCCAAAAATATGGTGTAGCCGTCGCGTTCACTGGTTACTACTATCCTGTCCTTATAGTAAGTGTATTTGTAATGGATCTCCTGCGACGCTTTCTCTACTACGCCAATTACGCGGTTGCCCACATCGTAAGTGTATTCATATACGTAATTGCCGTTGTTGAAATCGTAGAGGGTGATGCGGTTCTTACTGTCGTATTCAAAGCGTTCTACTATCCGCCAGTTAAATTCGTCGCCGTTAAGCGCTGTTAAGGTACGCTGCGATGTGAGGGTTTTTACCAGCGGGATGCTCACTTCCGGCAGTTCAACTGCCACCGCCTCATCCAAAACCAGGTTTGCATCATCGTCCGGATTAGGCTCGCCATGTTTCCCGCAGGATTGGCATACCACTATCATTGCGGCTAAAAACAAATACTTTAATTTTTTGCTCATGACAAGGCTTTAGGCCTCTAAAATAAGCATTTAAATAAAATAAGTGAATATTAGGCATCACATTGGTTAGTCCTTTTGCAGGCAGCTTCGGTTGTTGGTCACAAGGCCAACAAAAGCGGCAATAATCTATCCAACCTTTCCTAATGGCTACTTTGCATGCGGGCCACAAACGGGGACGCTATGCGGCAGCGTTAGGCGGTTTAGCATTTACTTTATCAACGGATAAAACATCGTTGGCTGCTTCACTTTTACCCATGGCAAATCCTTCAAGTTTAGCACCTGCGGGTTTTGGTAGGCTTCGAAGCCTTTGGGCGATGGGTCGTGCCAGTACATAAACCAGGCCCAGCGGGGTTGTTTCTTCAATACCTCGGCACCTGGCAGTTCGCCAACTTCGCCTAAAGCAATGGGTTTATTGCCGGCGAGGGCGGCTATCTGGTCGTAGTTCTCCTGGTCGAAACCCTGGGTGTACACATCGGTGGTTACAATGTCTACCACATCCTTGCCGGGGTAGTACTCGTCCAGCCTATCCACGCCGGGCTTAAACTCGTTGGTGTTGAATACCCATATCAGGTTGCGCAGACCGTGGAAATTTACCAATCGGTCGTACATCATGCGATAAAGTTTTACGTAGCCGTCTTTGCCTTTCTTTTTGCCCCACCAAAACCAGCCGCCGTTCATTTCATGGTATGGCCGCCATATTACAGGCACTTTGGCATATTGCAGCTGTTTTAAAAACCAGGCAATTACATCCACCTGCGATTTCCAGCGTTCGTTGAGCCGCGTGCCGGGGGTAACCAGCTCTTTCCATTGGGTATCGGTAAGCTGCCCCTGTATCGATTCTTTGAAGGTAACGGGCTCGTCTTCGGTAGGCGGTACCGCATGCCACATCAGCGTGATGATGAAACCCTCGGCATTGCGTTTGATGGCTTCGTCTACGATGTTTTGGCGGTAGTTGATGCCGTCCCAGTCGCCGGGGTAGCTAAAGCCAAAATCCTGCCCGAAAACCGCCGGGTAATTTTTGGTGATACGGTACACCGTGCTTAGGCGCGTAGAGCCCAGCAAAGGCACGCAATGCTGCCCGCTAAGGGTTTGCTTGCCGCTGATGCTGTTGATATAGCTGTACAGGGCAACCGCCTCGGGGGTAGCGTTCGGGGTAGATAGCGCGGGCTGCTGTGCAGCAACACGCAGAGTGCTGATGGTGAAAAAAAGGGCGACGAGCGTTACGGTTCTTAAGATATACATGGGTATTTGCTTATTAGGAATGAAGGGTGGGGCACTGCCGTAAAAGTATAACCATGCCCGCCCTTTGCTAAACACGGATGTAAACGATGATGAGAATTATGTTAAATGGCTGGTGCCCCCGCTACGGCAAACGCAATTTCAAAGCTGGAATTCCTGGAAATCCATAGCTAAAAAATGCGCAAAAGCTGGAAAAAGCTGGAAATGGTTTCGCGGTCCGACAGGGGGTGTTTTACCCAAAAACGCCCATTCCATGCAAATTTGGCCCTTTTTAATATTTGCAGGAAAAAGGCCAAAAAAACTCCGAAAAACAAAGAAAAACACCGATTTTTCTCGGGTTTTTGCGGATTTAAAGCCATCCGCGAGAGCCATAAACCAGGTTGGATGTTTATCTAAATCGGGCACAATTTCCCGGGCATTTTCCAAATTTCTATAAAACAAAACCTGGACAAAAATCACCGACATTGACGGGGTTCTGGGAGAGTTTTAGTTGTCATTAATTACTCCAAAAAACAAAACCCCGACGCTATCTGCATCGGGGCTTACCACACAAACAAAACGTACCTATTACTTAAATCCAAAAATCAGGGGGAATATAAACAACACGATAACCGCCCATGCAAAATAAACAGGCAGGTAGGCGGCTATAACTTTCCCAACACCGGCTATCTCGCCCTTTTTGGTGGCCGCTTTAAAAAGCTGCACGGTTACCAGCAGCAGGTTTATCAAAATCAATGCATTACTGCCCAGCACGGCTGCACGGTTTGGCGTAAAGCCCCCCTCTGTAATCCTGAGCAGGATGGCCGATAGCGCGATGCCGTTTACGATGATGGTTACCGCAGATAACAGGAACAACACCCAGCTTTGCATGCTTCCTTTGGCCTTAGATGTTTCGGCTACCGAAAAGAAGATGAGCGCCATAACGCCGATAAGCAAGGCATTGAATATGAGCAGGAACTCGCGGTTATTATAGGGGTTTTTACGCGAGTAAATCATAGCAACCAAATACGCCACCAGCATCACCAACACCAGCGGACTGAATATTTTGGCAATTATGGGCGATACCTTCCCAACCAACTGCGGGTTGGTTTGCGTAAGATAAGTACCTACTATCGGCGCACAAGCAAGCCCGTATATGGCCACATTCTCGAAATAAAATTTATCGATATTGAAGCCGATAAGCGAGAAAAGCCCAACCGTTATGGCCGACATGATACCGCCTGCCAGCAGGATAAGCGCGGTCATCACCACCAAATCGCCGTTGTATTTTAAGAAACCCAGCCGCCGATCGTGGTCGAGTTTGGCATCGCCTACAAAAGCAAAACCCAATACTACCCACAGGAACAACCCCAAATGGATGCAGGATAAAATGAGCGTATCGCTTTTGCTTACATGCGGGAACAGGTTGATAAAAAGCAGGCCCGCGATAGTAGCCCCCGCCGCAAAGGCGATTTTGCCAATGGACAATTTATTCTTCCAGGCGAAATATGCCGTAAGCAGCGGGAACACGATAAAACCAACGTTGCGCGAATAAAAGAACTCTTCATCAATATGGAAGATGGCCGGCAGCTTGGCTATCAACCCGGCAAACATGCATGCGAGCACCACCATCAATATGTCGCGGCTGCTGCCCCAGTTGGTTTCCTCGCTTTCGTAGTTGAGCCTTTCGTGCCAGAAATCGGCAAGCGTGTTGCCGGCAAGCTCGGGGTAGAGCACGCTGAACTCGCGTTTAAAAAGCCCTTTGTTGCCACGGTACAGTTTCTCCAGCTGGTGGGCATCGTGCTGGTGGGTAAGTATCTCCTCTTTCATGATATATGGGTTGGTTTCGTTTGGTCGAAAGTTTAAAAGTCCTTTGTGATACAAAGTTAATAGAAAGTACTTTGCATTTCAAAGTTTTTATTGAATTATTTTTTCGCCCCTACTTTCCTGCCGGAAAAATTTAAAAAAACACTTGTGTAGTTAAATGACTACATTTATATTTGTAGTCAAATAGCTACGCAAATGAATTTACGAAGAGACGTATTCCAGGCCATTGCCGACCCCACCCGTCGCGCCATACTGCTGTTGCTGGCCTCGCAGGCGCTTACTGCAGGGGCCATTGCTGCCAACTTCGATACCGCAAGGCCAACGGTATCAAAACACCTGCAGATACTCACCGAGTGCGAGTTGCTTAAGCAAACGCAAAGCGGTAGGGAAATCCACTATCATTTAAACCCCGGTAAAATGAAAGATATAGCCGACTTTATAGAACCTTTCCGCCAGATGTGGGACGAGAGATTCAACAAACTGGAAAACATCATGAAAAACTACCAATCCAAAACATAATTGCCATGGAACTGAAAACAAAAATTACGGCCGAAGAAGGCAAGCACGATTTAACCATTACCCGGGAGTTCGACCTGCCGGTGCATTTGCTGTTCAGGGCACATACCGAGCCCGAAATCGTTTCGCAATGGATGGGCACCAAAGTGCTTAAACTCGAAAATAAAAAGCATGGCGGCTGGGCCTATGAAACGAGCGATGCGAATGGCAAAGTAGTGTTCAGTGCCGATGGCGTGTTCCACGAATGGGTGCCGAACGAGAAAATAACGCGCACTTTCGAGATGGCCAACGCCCCTTTTGGCGTACAGCTGGAGTTCCTGACGTTCGAGAAGCTGAGCGAAGGCACTAGCAAGTTGGTTATCCACAGCCTGTATAAATCCGGCGCGCTGCGCGATCAGATGCTGAAACTGCCATTCGCGCAAGGCATCAACATGGCGCATAACCGCCTCCAGGAAATCGTAAACAAACTAAAATAAAACTATCATGACGAAGACTCATAAAATCCTCTACTGGTTTACTACCCTTTGGCTAGGCCTTGGGATGACGGCTACCGGCATCGTACAGCTCATCAAACAAAAAGAAGAACTGACCATGATGACGCATCTGGGCTACCCCGCCTACTTTTTATCCCTGTTGGGTGTTTGGAAAATATTGGGCGTTGTTGCCGTATTAATGCCTAAATTCCCGCTGCTGAAAGAGTGGGCCTACGCGGGCTTCTTCTTCGCCATGTCGGGCGCGGTGTATTCACATTTGGCCAGCGGCGATAGCGCAAAGGAGCTTTTTGGGCCGGTGTTGCTCATCGTACTTACGATAGCTTCGTGGTATCTGAGGCCTGCGGATAGGAAAACGTCAACAATAAACTAATAATCTACAGCCATGAAAAAGAATTTATCTGCGGAAGAAACAGCAGGACTGCTCGACATCCTGAAGAACCGCTTCGCTAAAAATATGGGCCGCCACCCCGGACTGGTTTGGGTCGACGTACAGGCAAAACTGGAAGCCAGTCCCGAAAAACTATGGGTGCTTGATGAAATGGAAATAACCGGTGGCGAACCCGATGTGGTAAGCTACGATGAAGCCAGCGGCCAGTATGCCTTTTATGATTGCGCCGCCGAAAGCCCTAAAGGCCGCCGCAGCCTCTGTTACGACCGTGAGGCGCTGGACTCGCGAAAGGAGCATAAACCCGCAAACAGCGTGATAGATATAGCTGCCGAAATGGGCATCGAACTATTGGATGAAGTGCAATACCGGCACCTGCAAACGCTCGGGCAGTTCGACCTGAAAACCTCCAGTTGGGTAAAAACACCTGCCAACATCCGTAAGCTAGGTGGCGCTGTTTTTTGCGACAGGCGGTACGATACCGTGTTCTATTACCACAATGGGGCCGAATCTTATTATGCGGCGCGAGGCTTCCGGGGATGTTTAATGGTGTAGAGAGAATTTCATAGCTTAGCATAAAGCAACCAATATCATGAACCCTAAAGTCGATTTTTATTTTGCCAAGCCTCAGAAATGGCAGCAAGAGATTACCCTGCTCAGGACGATTGCCCTGGATTGCGGCTTGGAGGAAGAACTGAAGTGGCGATGCCCCTGCTACACCTACAAGCAAAGCAACATCGTATTGATACATGTGTTTAAGGAATACTGTGCGTACCTGTTCTTCAAAGGCGCGTTATTAAATGATGGGCAGGGCATCCTCATCCAACAAACCGAGAACGTACAGGCCGCGCGGCAAATAAGGTTTACGGAAATAGCCGAAGTTGTCGAACTGGAACCTGTATTAAAAACCTACATCTTTGAGGCCATAGAAGTAGAAAAAGCCGGCCTGAAGGTTGAGTTGAAAAAGACAAAGGAGTTTGAAATGGCCGAAGCATTCCGGCTTAAATTGGATGAGCTTCCGGCCCTTAAAACCGCTTTCGAGGCCTTAACGCCAGGCCGCCAGCGAGGTTACTTACTGCATTTTTCGCAGCCCAAACAGGCCAAAACCCGCGAGGCAAGGGTGGAGAAATGCATCCCCCGTATATTGGAGGGGAAGGGGCTGGACGATTAACAATTACATAAAAATAACACCCGTGTTTGTTAACATTATTCCTTGACGACAAAATATTTGAACGATTTAAATATGAATTATGCTAACAATAAAAAAGCCCTCAAAACCTTTTACGAGCAAAACGGACTTATAAACAAATTTGAAAATGATAACGTTTATTTGGAAAACGCATTTACCGCTATCAATAACTTTTGGCAGAACAATCTTGATAATATTGAAACAGTAAATTATTTATTAATTGCAGAAGCTCCTCTTTGGGGCCAGTTAAAAAAATATATTTATAATCCAAATACCAACAACTCGCAGTTCTTCTATCGCAGTGACTTGGGTGACATTTTAAATAAGTTCATCGCTGATAAAGTGGATTTCATTAAAGTTTGCAATGAAATCGGCTTACTGGTGGTGGACATTTCACCATTCCCCTTCAATCCAAAAGACACCTCAATAAATTATCGTACACTAAAAACTAATCAATATAGAGAATTAGTGAGTTTGACAATTCCCACTTATTTTGAAGAAAAAATCAAAGCTATTGGGCCAAAAAAAAGTGCAAACGTGAAGATTTTTTTTCGTTACGCTAGAGTACAGAATACATTTCAAGACCTTATTTCAAAAGTGCTTATTGACAACAACTTTATAAAGCATATAAGCGATATCGGACAAATTTCCCAGAGCGGTGGCGGCATTGACAAAACGAAACTTAAACAGATAATCAAATCCGCATAAACTGATTTGTGTAGCATGCAAAACGAAAACACCGACCCAACAGGCCGTGAGCAAATGAACACTCTGTTGTTGGATGCTCCGATAGCTGTAGTTTGGGAGATATGGACGCAGGCCGAACATATCAGGCATTGGTGGGGGCCGAACGGTTTTACCAGCACCATCAATACAATGGATGTGCAACCCGGAGGCGAATGGCTCTTTACTATGCACGGGCCGGATGGCACCAATTACCCCAATAAAACCCTGTTCAGGGAAGTTGTAGAACATAAAAAGCTGGTGCACGAGCATTTCGGCCCCAACTTTATAGCCACCATCCAATTTGAAAGCCAGGGAGATAAGACACTCCTCAAGTGGTACAAATTGTACGAAACGAAAGAGCTATTTGATTTGGTGGAGATGCAATACAAAGCCAGCGAGGGCTTTGCCCAAACAGCGGAAAGATTGCAGGTGTATCTTTCAGGGCTAACCGAGGCACAGTAACGCTTTATCAACCGGTGTTATCGAACAGTTTGGGAACTCGCGCAATGTGCGTGCGACTTCGTTGCGTATTTCTCGGATTGTAATAATGGTAATTCGCATCGCTATCAACCACAACAGGCTCACTTCGGCATTAATTTTCCCATTGATGTAAATACCTAGTCATTAGATAAATACTTAGTATATTTGAGACATTGGTATTTTAATTTCAACGTCTATTTAAAAGATATTGGAATTGCCAGCAAACCTTACCTTAAATTCCACTCATAATCATCATGATTTACTTTTGGCAGTCAATTAGAACACGTTCATATTGGAAATATGCATTACTTTCAATAGATGGTGTAAAGACTTTTTTTGCTGTATTGGGCGCCGTTTGGCTGGTATTTGAAATGATGGACTTTTTTAAAATATTTAAGTCAAATGAGCTGCCCCCATATACTTTTTTTGTTTTAATTTCTCTTTCGCTTTTTGTTGTAATTTGCACTAGAAGACCAATTTCAAGAATTCGTTATAAATTATCGGGCAAAGATTTAGAAATCGAAATCAGAATAGGTAACCTGTTTAATCTTAAAGGGCAGAAAATAATTAGTACCAATACAACATTCGACACCGACATTGCTAACGGCATTATTGCAATTAACAGCCTGCAGGGGCAATTTACTAATAAATATTTCCCTCAACAGATTCAAACTTTAGATCAACTTATAGATAATGCTTTAGCCAATGTTCCTACCACTGATTATCCCAAAATTAGCGGAAAAGACAAAAAGTATCCGATGGGAACAACTGTAAGGGTAAACATTGGAGCCGAAGTCTTTTACTTGCTTGCTATGTCTGATCTAAACTATAATAATACCGCTCAAACTACATTAGACAATGTATTAAATTCAACAGATAACCTTTGGCAATTCATCATATCCAAAGGCGAAAATGAACCAATTATTTTACCATTAATTGGTACGGGTAGAGGCAGGATTGTGACAAACCGAAAACGACTGATAGCTCAAATAGCTCAATCATTTATTAAGGCTTCAGAACAAATTATATTTTGTAGTAAACTTGTAATCGTTATTCACCCAAACGATGTAAAAAAGTTTGATATTAACTTGTTCGAAGTTAAAGACCTTCTGAATAATTATCTACCATAAGGCTATAATAATCTGAATTTAACCAAAAATGGCATATAGAAACGGCACCTACATTGCGTTCCACGCTAACGGAACCAATGTACCGATTGAATCGGATATTAAATACTATAACTTAATCAAGGCTTGGTGTGGTAAAGACGATGACTGCTTCAATATAATTAACAGTCATGATAAGACTTCCTCTGTTAGAGATGGAAGTTTAAAAGAGACTTTGAGAGCAAGCCTAAAAGTACGATTAAACAACAGTAAAAACATGATTTTAATCATTGGAGATACAACTAAAGAAGACCGTGATTGGGTGCCTTTTGAAATTGAGTACGCCGTAGATGTTTGCAAAATCCCAATTATAGTCGCCTATCTAGGAACCAATGGCATCAGAAATGCTCAATCAATGTCGAGTCAGTGGCCACCTGCCCTGAGGAAGAGAATTGACAATGGAACAGCCATGTTAATACATATCCCATTTAAGAAAGCGCCAATTCATGATGCAACTGGACAATTCACGCACAACAACCCTCCAAAAGGTGGAGCACTGGGAGTTTACGATGACGAGTCTTATACAAATTGGGGAATACCTATCAATTGAAGCTATTATATTATAAAAAAGAACTGCTTCTCAAACGTAATAGTAAACCTAACCACCAGAAGGTTCTGCTTTTTTTAATGCGACCCTACCACATTGCCTTACCTGTTCGCGTTCTGCATATACAGGAACACAGCCACCGCAATCAACGCAAGTGCCAACAGCACGGCAAGCACAATCTTGATAGCGCTTAGCGGCCGCTCGCCAATTACCTCGCCGGTGCTGGCGTTTACCGTAAACTGGTACACTTTATTATTGTAATTGTAGGCGCTCACCCATACCGGCAGCATTATATATTTGATAGCCTTGTTTTGGTAATCGGTATCAGTGTTATCAACCCTTTGCTCATCGCCGCCAATATCATTGCGGATAGCCGAATCAATCTCTGAAACCGTTTGCGCCTTCGCTTTCTCCAATGCCAGTTCGGGGCTCAGCTGGTAGGTTTCTGAACGGAAACCGCTGGTGTAACGCTCATCGAACCGGGCCAGCATGTGCAGTTTCCAGGGTGTAAGCTTGTTCAAGGTTTTTTCGGGGAGCGATTTACTGGCAGCTACGAGCAGGTCGCGGAAGCTGCATTCAACGGTGCCCGACGCATACGACCAGCTGGTGTGCCGCACCTGCCGGGTACGGGTTTGGCTTTTACCATCAACCGTTTCGGTGTAGGTCTCAGTGGTGTAGTAGTAGTCGCCGCGCTCGCCGGTATAATCGGTTACGGTATCGGTATCGTAGGCCCAATAAGGCAGGTACACGCCGTTTAAGGTAGATGTGCTGCCCCCGGCTTTTTGCGCCAGGTCGCTTGGCGACCACCAAAGCCCCTTAAGCCATTTCTGGAAAAATTCCGCGCCTTGCTTTTGGGTAACCTCGAAGGGTAAAATGTAATGCGGTGGTACGTATTCCTTGCCGGCCTGCAGGTTCAATACCAAAGGGGCAGTGCAAAAAGGGCATTTATCGGCCGTTACAGCTGCATCAAGCACCGTTTGCGAGCCACAGTTCTTACAATCGACTACCTTGATGTCGTCGGTTTGTTTATCAACGTCTATCCCGGCTACAAATTCATCATAATCAACAGGTACTATTGCATCATTGTCTCCGGTATCGGCTATGGTATTGCTTTCGCCGCAATAAATACATTGCAGGGTACGCGTGCCGGGTACAAAGTGTAGCAGGGCACCGCATCCCGCGCACTTCAACGATTTGCTGATGCTATCGGCCGGCTTTACAGGTCCGTTCATTTATGAGGTATTAGGTTTTAAAGGATGATGGTTAGGGTAATGGTGGCGGTTCGTTATCAAAGAAACCGGCAAGTTCGGCCACGGTGCCTGCGGCGGCCCATCCGGCCATGCCTTTTTTCCAAACCACGGTCTCTTTAGTAACGGCCTTCGATGCCACCATCGTGCCGATATCGGTGACGCTGTGCGGCCCGTCAGATTTCCCGTCAATGGCAATATGGTAAGCCGTAGATGGCAATGGAGGCGGCGCATCTGCCCCTGATGGATTGTTGCCATCGAAATTGCCCGGCTTAAAAACGTTACCCACCTGGCCCATCATGGCAGCGCCTACGCCAAGGCCCATGCCTGCAGCGCCAAGGTTGCCGCCTATGGTGTTCTCTGCGGCTTTCTCCATGGCGTTCGCCGCCTGGAACTGCGCATAAGCACCCAAATTGCCCAATATGCCCATCGAGCTGCGTTTATCAAGCACCTCTTCTACCTCGGGCGGCAGCGAGATATTCTCTACCAGCAATTTGGTAAGGTTAAGGCCAAGCTCGGCAAAATCGGGCTGTATGGTTTGGGCTATCAGCTGGCCCATCTCGTTGTAGCTGGCAGCAAGATCAAGCACCGGTATTTTTGATTGCGCAACGGCATCCATACCACGCGCTACGATGGTGTTGCGCAATTGCTCGTCTATATATTCTACAACAAAATCAGGGTTGGTTGCCGATACCTCGGTAAGGAACATTTTAGGGTCCTGCACTTTGAAGCTGAACGAGCCGAAAGCGCGCAGCCTTACCGGGCCAAACTCTGCATCGCGCAGCATAACCGGGTTTTTGGTACCCCACTTCTGGTTTACGAACTGGCGCGTACTCACGAAAAACACGTCGGCCTTAAAGGGGCTATTGAAACCGTACTTCCAGCTTTGCAGGGTGGTGAGTATGGGCATATTTTCGGTATGCAGTTCGTACATGCCGGGCAGGAAAACGTCGGCAATGCGACCCTCGTTCATGAATATAGCCGCCTGCGATTCGCGCACGGTAAGCTTTGCCCCCATTTTTATGGCGTTATCATTACGCGGGAACTTCCACACCAAGGTATCCTGGGTGGTGTCTACCCACTCTATTACATCTATTAACTCGTTGAGCAGTTTACTGAAAAGGCCCATATGCTTTTTAGGTTTAATTAAGTTTAAAGATGGAAAAAAAACCGCGATGTACGCAAGCTTGGATAATTAATTTTCCTGCTATCAAATTATGGCTCCCTGGCAAACCTTATAACCCAGGCAATGTTATGCTACCAAAAACACAAACAAATGAATAACTTTTTCAGGGGACTTATCGCGGCATGGGGCGCAAAAAAACTGGGAGGCGGGTGCTTCTCAACCATTATCATATTCATTATTATTTGGGTGCTATTAGGCAAATGCAACCAACAGTCGCAGGGCAGCGTGCAACCGGTCCGTGCAAAAATTGCGCAGAGCAAATAAACATCTTTTAATTAGGTCTGAGCATGGCTGCAATTAATCTCTTACTCCTCTTTTTAACATTTGTGAGAACTAAAAGCCACGTCCGTGCGTTCTCATAAAAAACAACGCTATGAAAAATCCATTCAAAAAACACGATAACAGCAAATTACTGGTAGCCGGCTTAACCTTAGGGGCCATTTTTGCCGGGGCTATTACCTACCTGTATATAAAACGCAAGGCCGATATAGATGCCGCAGCAGCAGAACTGAAGGAACACGCCAAAGATTACCTAAAAAGGCAGCAAAAAAAAGCTAAAAAACTAAAAACGGATGTAAGTGAGTTGGCAGATATAGGTAATAATTAATCAGGCATTGGGGGTTGCATCTCTCCTCTCGGCGCTATCCAAAAGTTATTGAAGCCGAGCCCAATCTGTATATCTATCATTTCCTGCTGCAGCATCTCCAGCACGGCCAAAAAATTGTACACGAAATGTACTTTGTTTTCGCTGCCGGCGGCAATGCTGCCAAAATCGAGCCGTTTATTTATCTGCAGCAGGTTTTGTATAGCCTGTTTCTGCTTCTCGATGGTGTAGGGGTACTGCACCACGGTATGGGTAACGGTTTCGGTACGGGTGAGGTATTGCTTCATCAGGCGGTTATAAACCACCATTAGCTTGTACAGGTTTATTTCTGATAGTTCTTCGCCAGGCACGGTCACTTTCTCCACCTGCTCCAGGTCCTGCTTAATATTGCCTCGCTTTTCCTGTTTAAAACGCTCATCCTCGTAAGGGCGTATTTCCTCGCAAAGCTCCTTGAATTTCTTGTATTCGATAAGCTTGCGTATCAACCCTTCCTTGGTATCCAGTTCGTTCTCTTCCTCGCCACTGTTGTAACGCGGCAGCAGCATCTTGGCTTTGATGCGCATCAGCGTGGCCGCCACAAAGATAAATTCGCTGGCCAGTTCCATGTTCAGCACCGTCATATGGTGGATGTATTGCAGGAAATCGTCGGTAATTTTAGCGATGGGGATATCGTGTATATCCAGTTCGTCGCGCTCTATAAAAAACAGGAGCAAATCGAACGGGCCCTCAAACTGGGGCAGCCTTATCGCGAAGCTATCATCGGTCATACGCCCAAAAATACAGTTAAAACACGGTAAACAATTATAAATGTTATTTGCAAAACATTATTTACCTTTATACTATTCTGATTTTATCGCATAATATCGCTTACTTTGTAAGTTAAATACGTCTAAAGAATGTCCATGCAGGTACCCGCCGGTGATTTGTTAAAAAGGATTGTCAATCCATCTGATTTAAAGCAATTTAAGGAAGAAGAACTTAAACAGGTGTGTGACGAGCTGCGCCAGTATATCATTGATGTGGTATCGGTAAACGGCGGGCACTTTGCTGCCAGCCTGGGTACCGTTGAGCTTACCGTTGCCCTGCAATATGTGCTAAACACCCCTTACGACCAACTGGTTTGGGATGTGGGCCACCAGGCATACGGGCATAAGATACTTACCGGCCGCCGCGAGCAATTCCACACCAACCGCCTGCACAAGGGTATCAGTGGTTTCCCAAAACGTAGCGAAAGCATTTACGATACCTTTGGCGTTGGGCACTCCTCTACCTCTATTTCGGCAGCATTGGGTATGGCGGTGGCTTCGCAATACAAAGGCGAAAACGACAGGCAACACGTGGCCGTAATAGGCGATGGCGCCATGACAGCCGGGCTTGCCTTTGAGGCCCTGAACCATGCGGGTATCGAAAACAGCAACCTGCTGGTGATACTGAACGACAATAACATGGCGATTGACCCCAACGTGGGCGCGCTGAAAGAATACCTTACCGATATTACCACCTCTAAACCCTACAACAGGTTTAGGGACGATATAGCAACCGTGCTCACCAAGCTATCGGCCATTGGCCCGGATGCTTTTAAAATTGCTAAGAAGATTGAGAAAAGCATAAAAGGCACCCTGCTTAAACGCAGCAACTTCTTCGAGGCGCTGAAGTTCCGTTATTTTGGCCCTATCGACGGGCACGATGTGGAGCATTTGGTAAAAGTACTTAAAGACCTGCGCGATATACCCGGCCCTAAGCTTTTGCATTGCATTACCGTAAAAGGTAAAGGCTATGCCCTGGCCGAAAAGGACCAAACCAAATGGCACGCCCCCGGTTTGTTCGACAAGATAACCGGCGAGATAAAAAAGACAAAGTACGATAAGCCGCAACCGCCTAAATACCAGGATGTGTTTGGCCATACCATTATAGAATTGGCCGAAGCAAACCCTAAAATAATGGGTATCACGCCAGCCATGCCATCGGGCAGTTCGCTTAACCTGATGATGAAGGCCATGCCTAACCGCGCGTTTGACGTGGGTATTGCCGAGCAGCACGCCGTTACGTTTTCCGCGGGATTGGCTACACAGGGCCTTGTGCCTTTCTGTAACATCTACAGCAGCTTTATGCAGCGCGCTTACGACCAGGTGATACACGATGTGGCCCTTCAAAAACTAAACGTAGTGTTCTGTTTAGACCGTGCCGGTATCGCCGGTGCCGATGGGCCAACCCACCATGGTGCTTATGATCTGGCCTACATGCGCTGCATCCCAAACATGATAGTATCTGCCCCCATGAACGAGGAAGAACTGCGCAACCTCATGTACACCGCACAACAGGAAAATATGGGGCCATTCAGCATACGCTACCCACGCGGCAATGGGGTAATGGTAGACTGGCGCAAACCTTTCAAAGCCATCCCCGTGGGCAAGGGCCGCAAGATATCTGACGGTGAGGACGTGGCAATCGTATCCATCGGTGCAGTCGGCAACGAGGTATTAAAAGCTACGGCTCAGCTAAACGAACTAGGTTACTACCCCGCCCATTACGATCTCCGTTTCGTAAAACCATTGGATGCTGCTATGCTGCACGAGGTTTTCAGCAAATTCCGCTGCGTAATTACGGTGGAAGATGGGTGTATAGAAGGTGGCATGGGCACTGCCCTGTTAGAATTTATGGCCGATAATAATTACCAGGCTACCAATGTTATCCGCCTGGGTATCCCCGATAGGTATATAGAACACGGCGAACAGCCCGAGCTTTGGGCCGAATGCGGTTACGACGCAGCTGCCATAGTGGCCAAAGTGCAAAGCCTGGATATCAAATGCAATAAGCACACGATAGCATCGTAAAGAAGAGTCAAGAAGCAAGAGTCAAGAAATAAGGCTAAAACAAAAAAGCTATCGGTGAACCCGATAGCTTTTTTGTTTTATACAGACAATTGCGCGATCGCTTGCTCTATCTCAAATATCGCCTGGTCTATCTGTCGTTTCTCTGTTAAATAAGCCTTCGTTCCTAAAACAGTTTCATCAAGCGCCTCTTGCTTAGCAAGCAAATCGCTTTTGTCGCTCTTTAGTTTATACAAAAGAGCTCTTTCCTTTCTTTTGGCAATTACCTCTGCACTGTCTGAATAGTTTACTTCAATCGTCTCAGAAAAAGAAACCTCACCCCGCTCTTCGGTTGGTACAAATTGAGAATACTGAAAAGATGGTGCGCGCCTGATAACCTGCCTGTAGTTGTCGGCTTTAATTATTATATCACCCTCCTGCGTCGCTATGGTCCATATAGTTTCATCAGGACGCTCTTCTCTGATTATAGCGGCAATCTCCAACCCGTTAACAAAGTCTGATTCTACATCTACTTGAAAGTAGCCGGCACTTTCAAAAATTAAAGTAGCCGGTGCAATCCAAAAAGTAAAAGGCTTTCCGGGTCCGTTATGTATCCATTCAAATATATAGTCTATATCTAAGCGGATATCATCATTAAAGCTCATTGCATATATCGGGCAATCATGCCATCCCATTTTGGGGAAGTCATCATTCGTCCATACCCATTTTTCTAAATCAAATTGCTGTTCCATTTACTTCAATGCAAGATAAACCAATGTTTACTCAAAACACGTTTAGATTTTACAACTTTCAAAAAGTTGTCAAACCTACGAATGCCTGTTAGTACAAAGATTCCGGGTTTATTCCGCTACATTTGAATATCATGGCAAAATTATTAGATAAAATAACGATAGTTGACGTTGAAGCAACCTGCTGGGAAGGCAATCCTCCCGAAGGAATGGAAAGCGACATCATTGAAATAGGCATCTGCTTGCTGGATGTAAACACCGGCGAAATCACCGATAATAAAGGCATCCTGATAAAACCCGAACGCTCTACCATCAGTCCGTTTTGCACACAACTGACAACCATTACACCCGAAATGGTAGCCGGCGAAGGCATAAGTTTTAAAGAGGGCTGCTCGATACTGAAGAAACAATACCTCGCCCAAAGCCGCGCCTGGGCAAGTTTTGGCGGGTACGATGCTAAACAGTTTCAGAGGCAATGCGCTGCATCTGGTGTTGGCTATCCTTTTAGCCCCTCGCACGTAAACGTTAAAACCCTTTTTGCCTTAAAAAAGAAACTATCTTTTGAGCAAGGCATGGCAGGCGCGCTTGAGTTATTGGATATCCCGTTGGAAGGCACCCATCATCGTGGTGTGGATGATGCAAAAAACATAGCCAAAATACTTTGGTGGATATTGAATAATTAGGCTTTCCTGATTTAAGCGTAATAAAAAAGCGATTGGCTATTTGCCAATCGCTTTTTTGCTTCTAGCCTTATACCTCAAAACAAACCGCCCGAAAATAGGTTAATACCCATACATCTATGCAAAACGCACATAACCATAAAAACACATGAACTTAAAACGAACTTTCGGAGCGGTGCTTACCGTATTGGGTATCATCGGGCTCATTTGGACAGGGGTTGAAGTTATCAACCATACCGGGGCCGCCACTACATTGATAGTAGTGGGCATAATTTCTGTATTATTCTTTTCTACCGGCATCAGCCTGGTACGCAACACTAAGGACGAGGCTTAGTTAACCGCAAGCGGCGTGATTACGCCGTTGTCGGAAATACTGAGGCCCGGCTGCCCGAAATCGGTTTCGGTAAGCATTTTTATGCGGAGCGATGCGCGGTTAAGCGTATCGCGTTGCAGCCCCCTATCGTGAGATTGCCTGTACGATACGATATTGCCGCCCAAAAAGCGGCCTTTTTTATCTACGCGTAATTTAAGCAGCGGCGCAAGGCCGCAAACTCCGTCTACACTTACGCTACGGTAGGTGCAAAAATTACCCAGGCTGTAGGCTATCAGCCTGTCTTTATACAATTCCATAGCGCGGCTTACGTGGGGGCCATTACCCAGTATCACATCCGCACCTGCGTCTATTGCGGCATGGGCAAAGGCATGCACGTTGCCGCGCCGCTCGCCCTTATACGATTCGCTTGCCTGGGTTACATGCTCAAAGGCAACACCCTCGCCCCCACCATGAAACGATACGATAACAATATCGCTTTGCTGCTTCAGCTCTTTGATGATGGCTTTGGCGCCTTCAATATCCAGCAATGACACCGTTTGGCTGTTTGGCGAGAAAGCGCAAAAGCCATACTTAACCCCGTTAAGCGTAAAAATTTTAGTGGGCGATGTTTTAAGCCCGGCGTAGTGAATGCCCAGGCTATCCAGCACTTTCATGGTATTATCACGTCCCTTTAGCCCAAAATCGTTGCTGTGGTTGTTACCCACGCTCAGCATATCGAAGCCAGCATCTTTAAAAATACCGCCATAATATTCTGGCATCTTAAACAAATAGGGCTTGCTGCGAAATTTCAGCTTCATGGCCGATGGCGCACCGGTATCCAGCAGCACGCCTTCCAGGTTACCGAAGGATACATCGGCTTCGCGCAGATCCTGCAGAGCCTCCTTAAAACTGCTCCTGCCACTATCGGGCGGCAAGCCACTGCTGCTGGGGTATGCGGTGCCCAGCATCATATCGCCAACGGCGGCTATGTGTATGGTGCTATCTACGGACGGTTTGGGGGTTATGGTGTCGGCTATAGTTGCAATAACAGGCTTTTTAGCTGCCTGCTGCATAGCGGGGTTGATGCAACTGGCTATCGACAGGCAGAGCACGCAAAAGGAAATAAGTTTAGGCCCTGGTGTCATAAGCAAAAAAAAATCCCTCCATTTGGTGATGGGGGGATTACGAATATAATAATTTAGGTTTAATTAGTTGTTGTCCGGCCCCGGTTTATCCACATTATCGCTGCTCAGCCCGGTCTTGAACGATTCCAGCATGCGGCCGCCCTTAAAAAAGTAACGGCTGTAGTAAGCATCATCTAAACTGCTGATAGCCACGCCACGAGACGAAGCGTGCGCAAACCTGTTGTTGCCCAGGTATATGCCCACGTGCGAAATGCGGCGGCTATGTATTTTGAAGAAAACCAAATCTCCTTCTTTCAAATCGTCTTTGCTAACGGGGTTAACCATGCTGAAAATATCGCGTGAGCTGCGACGGATGGTCAAATTAAATACATCACTATACAATTGCTTTGTGAATGCAGAGCAGTCGATGCCTTTTTTTGAGCTGCCTCCGAAACGGTATGGAGTACCGATCCAATCGTGCACAAAATTGAAAAGTTTCATGTTAGAAGTTGCTGATAGGGCTACTCCCATAATTTGCGAAAGATAATCTTTAGCTAAAGATTCCTGATCGTCCGAATCGGCCGGCTGAACTGGAACGGTTTTTGTTTGAGCCTGTGCGGCTAAAACGCTCATAAATAGTGCAATAGCAAGTGCAAATTTCTTCATTTAATCTCTTTTTTTGTTGATTAGGGGACAACAAACGTATATTAAATCAGACAGTGTGTCTATTGTTAGATACAAAACTATACAAATATTCTAAACCACCAAATAAATAATGAAATTAATTTCATGTTCGTTGAGGTAGAAAATATTAATCAATGTTAATAAAATTATCGTTAAAGTGAATATTCTTAAAAGCGATAAATGTCTAAACTGCTAATTTTCAGCTTTATAAATATTTTTCGTTTAACCCCGGTTGGTAGCGTGAATGTGAAAAATTTCCAATTAAGACAAGGCCGACATTTCAACCACAGAGAGCGCAGAGTAGCCACAGAGCAACACAGAGGATTTTTATTGGTATTTTTTGGAGTGGTGTTGTTACGATCAGTTGAATCTCTGTGCAAACTGCCCCTTTCTCTGTGATTCTCTGCAGTTAAACTCAGCTACACACACTTTTAAGCAGTATCGATATCGAAAAGATAATTACGGAAAACCAATATATTACGCTCTTATAAAGCGTACTTTTTACACACTACCCAAATGATATTTTGCTTTTAGCCAAAAGCGCATCCCGGGGCCGAAAAAGGTTATATTCATGTTAAATAAATCTTTACAACAAATTCGTTGCAGTTTCGGTTATTTGCGAGATATAATTAGATTTGCACATTCTCTTAGAATTGTTTTTAATAAATGAGTTCAATCGAAATAACTAAAGACACCTACCTGATGTGGTATGAGTCTATGCTTTTAATGCGGAAATTCGAAGAAAAAACTGGCCAATTATACGGCCAGCAAAAAATCCGTGGGTTTTGCCACCTGTACATTGGGCAGGAAGCAGTATTGGCCGGCGCCATGTCGGTTATACGCCACGAGGATAGCTTGATAACCGCATACCGCGATCATGCGCACGCATTAGCTAAAGGCACCTCTCCAAACGCTATCATGGCCGAAATGTATGGCAAAGCAACCGGCTGCTCTAAGGGTAAAGGTGGCTCGATGCACATGTTCGACAAAGAAAACCATTTCTATGGCGGGCATGGTATTGTGGGTGGCCAAATACCAATGGGTGCAGGTGTAGCTTTTGCCGAAAAATACAAAGGCACTGATAATGTTAATATTGCCTACATGGGCGATGGTGCCGTGCGCCAGGGTGCTTTAACCGAGACCTTCAACATGGCTGCTTTATGGAAACTGCCAGTAATTTTTGTTTGCGAAAACAACGGTTACGCCATGGGTACTTCCGTAGAGCGTACCACTATACAAACAGATATTTACAAGCTTGGCTTGCCTTACGGCATCCCATCATCGCCGGTTGACGGCATGGACCCCGTTGCAGTACACAACGCCATGGACGAAGCCGTATCGCGCGCACGCCGCGGCGAAGGCCCAACCTTCCTGGAAATGCGTACCTACCGTTTCAAAGGCCACTCTATGAGTGACCCGCAGAAATACCGCACAAAAGAAGAGTTGGAAAGCTACAAAGCGAAAGACCCTATCGAAGTAGTAAAACTTGCGATACAAAAAGAAGGTTATGCTACTGATGCCTGGTTTGAAGAAATTGATGCCAAGATAAAAGCACAGGTAGACGAAGCGGTGAAATTTGCCGAAGAATCGCCATGGCCCGAAGCATCGGAGCTTTATACCGATGTTTATGTGCAACAGGATTATCCTTACATCCGCGACTAATTATTATACCTAAATATTAACAACAAACAGTATATGGCTGAAGTAGTTAAAATGCCTAAGATGAGCGATACCATGACCGAAGGGGTATTGGCAAAATGGCATAAAAAAGTTGGCGACACGGTGAAATCGGGCGATGTATTGGCCGAGATAGAAACCGATAAAGCCACGATGGATTTTGAATCGTATCAGGATGGCACCTTGCTTTACATAGGCGTGCAGGAAGGTAATGCTGTACCTGTTGATGCCATCATCGCAGTATTAGGTAAAAATGGCGAAGATTATAAAGCGTTATTAGAGGGCAATGCTGCACCAGCCGCTGAAACAAAAGCACCGGAAGCAGCACCTGCCGAAGATAAAAAACCAGTCGCACCTGTCGAAGCAAAACCAAAGGTTGATTTGGCCAGCATACCGGCCGCTGTAATACGCATGCCCTTGCTTAGTGATACCATGACCGAAGGCACCATTGAAAAATGGAACTTTAAAGTTGGCGATACAGTAAAGGCGGATGACTCTTTAGCCGACGTGGCAACCGACAAGGCTACCATGGAAGTTGTGGGTTACGAAGCCGGTACTTTATTATATATAGGCGTTAAAGAAGGCGAAGCTGTTGCTGTAAATGGCATCATAGCCATTGTAGGTAAAGCCGGTACAGATATCACCCCGTTATTGGATAGTGGTAACGATGCCCCCGCTGCAGCTGCTCCGGCAGAAGCACCTGCACCTACCGCAAGCTCCGACGCTTCACCAAGCGCTACCGCAACAGGTTCTACCGAAGACGATAGCCGCGTAAAAGCATCGCCACTGGCACGCAAAATTGCAAAAGATAAAGGTATTAACCTTAATGATGTAAAAGGCAGCGCAGATGGCGGCCGCATCATCAAAAAAGATATAGAAAGCTTTACACCATCGGCTGCTAAACCAGCTACTGCCGCTACTGCTCCGGAAGCAGCTGCGCCTGCTGCATCGGCTCCGGCTACTGCACCTGCAAAAGCACCGGTAGTATTGCCAACCTACACAGGCGAAGAGAAATTTACCGAGCGTAACGTTACGCAGATGCGGAAAGCAATCAGCCGCAGGTTATCAGAAAGCTTATTCACTGCGCCGCATTTCTACGTTACCATGTCGATAGATATGGACCAGGCAATTGCGGCCCGTGGCAAAATAAACGATGTTGCGCCTGTTAAGATATCCTTCAACGATTTTGTGGTGAAAGCCGTGGCTGTTGCTTTAAAACAACATCCGGCCATCAACTCATCGTTCCTGGGCGATAAGATACGCACCAACGAGCATGTACACATTGGCGTAGCCGTAGCGGTAGACGAAGGCCTGCTGGTACCGGTTATTAAATTTGCCGATGGCAAAACGCTTAGCCACATCTCTCAGGAAGTGAAAGAGCTTGCCGGCAAAGCAAAAAACAAAAAATTGCAGCCAGCCGAAATGGAAGGTTCTACCTTTACCATATCTAACTTAGGTATGTTCGGTGTAGACGAGTTTACCGCTATCATCAACACACCGAATGCATGTATCCTTGCAGTAAGCGGCATACAAGCAGTACCTGTTGTTAAGAATGGGGCAGTAGTACCCGGCAACGTAATGAAGGTTACCCTAAGCTCAGACCACCGCGTGGTTGATGGGGCCTTAGCTGCCGCATTCCTGCAAACACTGAAACAATTACTGGAAGAGCCGGTGAGGCTTTTGATATAATTTCGGATTCGGAATTTCGATTTCGGATTTAGAAATTGAGGATAGCGACGGGTTTAGGCTCATCGCTATTTTTGTTTATACCCGGTTAGCCCAGTTCGTACAGTTTCGTACAATCTTGTACAGTTTCGTAAAACAAAAAGGCGGTTTTAAAACCCTTCGTTTTTCGGAGTGTTTTCGGTGTTTTTCTGTGGTTTTCCGAGTAAATCTTACCGGATCCTGGTTGCCCGGAAAAATGGGCGTTTGGGGCGTTCGCCTGTCGCCGAAACAAGCTTTTGGAGCCTCGATGATAACGTGGTTGGCCCGGCGGTAATTGTGTTTTTTTGTTATCTTGCTCCCATGCTCATTGTTGTTTCCGCATTCTTCATCGCCATCCTTTTATATGCCATAAAAAAGATGCGGCATAAATACAAGCCAACGCAAACTGTACTAACACCGGCACAAAAGCAAATCCTGGCAACCCATATCCAATTCTACAACCACCTAACCGACACCGATAAACTTTACTTCGAAGATAAGATAGAGCAATTCCTGGATGATGTACACATCGAAGGCGTTGGCCTGGAACTAACCGATACCGACCGTATGATGGTAGCCGCCAGCGCGGTTATCCCCATCTTCGGTTTTAAGGATTGGACCTACCGCAACGTCACCAACGTGCTTTTATATCCAGACACCTTCAACAAAGATTTTGAGTTTGAAGGCAACGAGGGAGAGGGCCGCAATATTATGGGCATGGTAGGCAGCGGCTACATGAACGGGCAAATGATACTATCCCGCGCAGCGCTAATAAAAGGCTTCTCCAAAAACTCGGGCAAAGAGAACACCGGCATCCACGAATTTGTGCACCTGTTGGATAAGGCAGATGGTGCGACCGACGGTATCCCCGAGGGCTTCCTGGAGCATGAGTACGTTGAACCCTGGGTAAAAATGATGCACCAGGAAATTCATAGGATAGAAGAGGGACATTCAGATATCAACCCATATGCTACCACCAACGAGGCGGAGTTTTTAGCGGTAGTATCTGAGTATTTCTTTACCAAGCCAGAGCAATTCCAAACCAAGCACCCGGACTTATATGACATGTTGAGCAAGGCATTCGGGCAGGATCCATCAACAAAACAAGTATGACGTTCGCCGATAAAGTAATTGAATTTAACCGCGGGTTGGAGTACACCGGCCCTCCCCTGCCCGCGGGCATCCGCATCATGAATCCCTTCCGCGAAGAGCGGGAGGTTTTCCGCATATCAGAAGAATTTTATCGCAAGTACTATTCAGATGACGCTAAACGCTACCTCATTATGGGCATCAATCCCGGCAGGTTCGGTAGTGGCTTAACCGGCATCCCTTTTACGGATCCCAAGCGGCTCGTAAGCGAGTGCCATATTGCCTACGAGGGCCGCGTAACGCACGAGCCTTCATCAGTATTCGTTTACGAGGTAATAAATGCTTACGGCGGGCCTGAAGCGTTCTACAAGGATATTTACATCAATTCTGTTTGTCCGCTTGGTTTTACCACCATAGATGCAAAAGGCAGGGAAAAGAATTACAACTATTACGACAGCCCGGCACTTACTGAGGCCGTAACGCCTTATATCACCGATAACTTCCGGAAACAAATAGCCCTGGGCATCGATACGGATCTTTGCTTTTGTTTCGGCACGGGCCAAAACGAAAAGTTTATCAAAAAAATCAACGCGCAATACGGCTTCTTTAAAGAGGTTGTCGCGCTGGAACATCCCCGGTTCATCATGCAATATAAAAGCAAATCCAAGGCTTTCTATATCGATAAATACCTGGAAGCTTTTGCGCGGATGAAGAAGTAAAGTGGCGAAAATCGCCTTGAAAAATCGGAGGAAATCGGAAAGATTTCGGGGAAAATCTTTAGGAAGCAAAAAAAGGGTAATTATATCGACAATGATTTTTTGCCTTGGGTACTATCGCCGGGATTGCGACCGTTTGCAACGGCTTTGGTGTTTAAAAAACACAATGCCATCCTAAGTAAATTTACCCTTGTGCCGGCGTGCCGACACAAGGGTAAATCGCCACAAAAAAGGTAAATCTAAATTATAATATCAACGCGATAGTTTATTTATCATCCACCACCATCGCCGTCCTCGCCAGCAACCTTGCGCTCTCTACCAAACGGATAAACTCAGCACGATAACCTTCGGCATCATTGCCACGGGCAGCTTTGGCTATGCTGATAGCTTGCGCAAAGCTTGAGTTTTGCTTGAAGTGCGAATCGCGCAGCAGCATGCCGGTTTCGGCAACGGCTGCGGCAAACCTAAAGTCTAATGTGGTTTTATCGAAATCGAGTGCTACATCGTTCACCACGGCCTGGCTAAGTTTGCTTTTGTTTGAGGTGGGTTCCTTGTAGCGGAATTTGATGGTCAGCAGTTCCTTGCTCGCAGTTGCGGGGGTATTAACCGCAGCGGGCCGCTGATACTTCAGCGGGTCTATCGATCCGCTTAGGCTATCGCTTACGCCAACGGGTATAATTTCGTAAAAGGCCGTAACGGTATGACCCGATCCCATATCTCCGGCATCCTTCTTATCATCGTTAAAATCTTGGTCGGCCAGGATGCGGTTTTCGTAGCCCAGCAAACGATAGGCTTGTACATGAGCAGGGTTAAACTCTACTTGCAGCTTTACATCCTTGGCAACAGTAAACAAAGTACCGCCAAACTCGCTGATGAGGGTTTTGCGGGCCTCGGTAATATTATCTATGTAGGCGTAGTTGCCGTTGCCTTTATCGGCAAGGGTTTCCATTTTGCTGTCTTTATAATTACCCATGCCGAAGCCCAGAACAGATAGCGAGATGCCGCTTTCGCGCTCCTTCACAATTAGTTTCTCCATATCGCTATCACTTGATGCACCCACGTTGAAATCACCGTCTGTAGCCAGTATAATGCGGTTATTGCCTTTCTTCATCAGGTTTTCGGTGGCAATTTTATAGGCCAGCCTTATACCCTCGCCGCCTGCGGTAGAGCCGCCTGCGCTTAAATTATCGATAGCATTATATATAGTAGCTTTTTTATCGCCTGGGGTAGATGGCAGCACCACGCCTGCCGCGCCTGCATACACCACCAGGGCTACCCTATCCTGCGGGCGCAGCTGATCTGCAAGCATCTTCAATGAAGATTTTACCAGCGGTAGTTTGTTCTCGTCGCTCATAGAACCCGATACGTCTATCAAAAACACCAGGTTTGATGCGGGCAGGTTATCCGTAGGGATAGTTTTCGCTTTAAGGGCGATACGCAGCAAGCGGTGTTTAGGGTTCCAGGGTGCGGATGAAAGCTCGGTATGGATGGCTACCGGCCCGCCGTCTGTTGGCCCGGCAAGGTCGTACTTAAAGTAATTGATCATTTCTTCTATACGTACGGCATCCGGCGGTGGCAGCTGGCCGCTATTGATAAACCTGCGGAAATTGCTGTACGATGCCGCATCCACATCTACCGAAAAAGTAGAAAGCGGCGTGGTTTTAGCCTTAAGGAAGGTGTTTTCTACGATACCTTTATAACTTTCGTTATTCAGCGTATCGGCAAGGGCACGGTTTCCCCTTAACTGTATTTTCAGGTTTGGGTCGATGCTTTTGTCGGTGCTCTGCACAGCCAGCCCTGCAACTTTTGCGCTTAAACCATAGGCAATTGACGAATTATTAATTTGTTTTCCGGTTACCCTTGTTGTAGCATACCCCAATTGCTTTGAAGCCCTCTTTACGCCTAAGGAGCCGGAAACAACTACTTCGCTTATGCTGGTATAATTGGTCTCCAGTGCCACATTGATGGTATCGCTTTGCCCTATACTCACTTCCTTTGTATTATAACCCAAAAAGCTTACTACCAGTGTCTTGGCCGATTCTGGAATTTTCAGCGTGTATTTGCCCGTAATAGTAGTTTGCGTGCCTATACTTGTACCTTTTACTTTCACTGTTGCTCCGGGGATGGGCAGCCCATCCTCTGTGGCCACTATGGTACCGGTAATCGTGCGCGTTTCTATCCGCCTGAAGCCTATGAGCCCAACGGCCATTACTAAAATGAGTATTACAATCTTTTTCATCATCTGTTGGTTTTGCAGGTAGGATGCCGCCGAAAGCAAATTTCCATAAGCCATAAAAAAAATTTATTTTGTGGCTTTTAATGAGCTTCTTCAAAAAACCAGTTAGGCCCGATGATACCGCAGATGAAGAGCTGGTTGCCAGCTATCGCGTAAACGCCGATATAAGCGTACTGGGGAAGTTATATGAAAGGCACATGCCACTGGTTTTTGGCCTTTGCCTTAAATACCTTAAGGACGAAGAACTTGCCCGCGATGCCGTGATGGCGATATTTGAAGAACTGGTGGTAAAGGTAAAGCAGCACGAGGTAAAACAGTTTCGCAGCTGGCTGTATGTGCTTAGCCGTAACCATTGTTTGATGCAATTACGCAACGATAAAAAATTACCTACCGTTGGGCTGGATGAGTTTATGGAATTTAATCCGGTTTTGCATCCTGAAGATAATAGTACCGATAAAGAGGCCGCGCTACAGGCTTTGGAGCGATGCATGGATAAATTGATGCCCGCACAAAAACAAAGCGTACGCTTATTTTATTTAGAAGAGATGTGCTATAAGGATATTGCCACGCAAACCGGCTTTACCTTAAACGAAGTAAAAAGCTATATACAAAACGGCAAACGCAACTTAAAGCTTTGCCTGGAGAAAAACGGTGGATAAGCAGCGGCCCAACATATTGCAGATACAGAAGTACCTTAAGGGGGAGCTTGATGCCAAAGCTATGCACCAACTGGAACGCGAAGCCCAGCACGACCCATTTTTGATGGATGCGCTGGAGGGCTACCAAATGGCCGGCGGCAATCAGCAGGGAAATATGGATATCCTCTCCAAACGGCTTGCTCAGCGCACAGAAAAACAACCACGCCGCATTATCCCCTGGACAAGCATCTCCATCGCCGCCGGTATAGTAGGTTTTATGATTGTGGTGGGTCTGCTTTATAAAGGCAATGATGACCCAACACAACCAAAACTTGCACAGGTAACTGTAGCACCGAAATCACAAGCAGACACCACTGATACTACTACTGCCATAGGCCGACTAAAAGCAAACGATTTGGCCGAGCTGCAAGCCGATAAGAAAACGCTTTCATCTGCATTGCGCAGCCGGCCCGCTAATAAAGAGTTTATAGCCGATAGATCCGCCGCCAGCAGTGGAGGTACTTCGCTAAAGGAAGTAGTGATGTCGCCCGCGCCGGGGGTAAAAGCGGATAGCAACAGGATGCCTTTGGATGAGATGGTAATAGGGGCCATTTCTGCCCCCAAAACAGATACGGTAGATATGCCGCTTACCGTGGCTATCAAAAAAAGGCCCATATCTCAATCGTTGCCCGGCAAAGTAGATGGTGTTACCAGCGAACCCAAGAAGCCCACAAGCGCTTACGATCTTAATAAACTAAACCTGCCGCCCGGCTATTCACCAAACACCGTTGCTACTAATAACAGCCCTTTGCCTATACAAGGCATTACTGTAAAGGCCGATAATAAAGCCACAACTGCTTTAACTAACAATGCAAACGGAATATATGCGTCGCCTGCCTCCTCTCAAAACCAAACTGCAGATGTGGGGTACTCGGGTTTTGCTAACCTAAAGACTAATGCAAATGCCGACAGCGTTAACATAGCCGGACTAAATACTAAATTGCCTGCTATAAATAATGCGGCTGCTAATAATGCAGCAATTACGCGCAACACCATAGACGATGAAGACACAGACCCAACGGCCGCCCATCCCGCAACAGGTTGGATGGTATTCCGGGTGTATATCGCCAAAAACAGTTACCTGTCCGCAGGCGAGAAACCAGGCATAGTAGAAGTTAAGTTTACGGTTGCTGCTGATGGCAAACTAAGCAATATAAAAATTACCAAAAGCCTAAGCGCTATCGCCGATAAAAAGGCTATCGACCTCATCACCCATGGGCCGAAATGGAAAGGAAACGCCAATGGCAAGCCCCAGGAGGTAACTCAGCCTATTGGCTTCGTCAACAAGAAATAGCGGGTATTTGCATTCCCTTTAGCCCGGTGTTATGTTTTTTTACGATATAAAAAAAGCGATTGGCATACACCAATCGCTTTTTCATATACTCAAGATTTGACAACTCTTAGAGAGTTGTCAAATCTGATGCAATGGTTAATTCCTTGCCGGAGCCCCTGCCGGTGGTGCGGGCGGCGTTGGCAATGGCTTGCGTGGTACCATATCTTTACGCTCGCTGGTGTTGTACACAAACGATGCAATGATGGTTGCTGCCTGTTTCAGGTCGTCTTCTATCAGTCGGTCGTAGGTATCCTGGTTACTGTGGTGCGTGCGCGAGCCATAGTCTATAGCATCCTGTATAAACTGGAAGCCGGGGATGCCTACCGCATCGAAACTCTGGTGATCGGTACCGCCGGTATTGCTGATGGTAACCGTTGTTGCGCCAAGGTCTTTAAAAGGCTCCAGCCAGGTTTTAAACAAAGGGCCGGCGGCCGAATCGCCCTGTAAATAAATACCACGGATTTTGCCGGTACCGTTATCCAGGTTGTAATAAGCATCAAGCTTAGCGGCTTCGGGTTTCAACTCCATAGTCTTAGCGTCGCCAAAGTGGTTAAGCACGTAACCGCGCGAGCCGAACAGACCCTGCTCCTCGCTGCTCCATAAAGCAATACGAATGGTGCGTTTTGGTTTAAAGCCGATGGTTTTGAGGATGCGCATAGCCTCCAGCATTACGGCACTGCCTGCAGCGTTATCGGTAGCGCCGGTAGCAGCATGCCACGAATCTAAGTGACCGCCTATCATAATCACCTGCTCTTTCAGCTTTTTATCGGTACCCGGTATTTCGGCTACTACGTTATAGCCTTGCATATCGTTGGTAAAGAATTCCGTTTTGATTTCCGCTTCAAGTACTACTTTTTTGCCGGCTTTTACCAGGCGCAATATGCGTTGGAAATCTTCGCTGCTGGTTTCCAGTTCAGGAGCCACCGCTTTAGCGGTATCAGCGTAAGAGGCACCGTTGGTGGTAAATAATGTACCGTCGGTACCGCGGGCCTGGCTCAATATCAGTCCGGCTTTTTCATTCAGTAAAAAGCTGGTAATGGCCGCGCGCATAGCAATAGCTTTACGCCTGGCCACCATGGCAGGCGAATTAGGGTCGAACGCATTGTTGCGCTGACCGCGTGGCGCCATAGTTGCCTGTGCCATCTTATCCAATTCGTCGTCGGTATAGCGGGCGGCATCTGATTTAAAGGTGCGCTCGATAAGTGGCTTGGTATCAAATATTACTATTTTGCCGGCGAGGGTGCCTTTGTATTTATCAAGCTCGGCCACGCTATCAGCCTTTACCAGTACCACTTCGCCTTTTATAGGGCCGTTGGTGCCGGGTGTCCACGCTTTGGGAACGGCAATAATGGCGTGGTAATAAGGCACGGTGATGGCAGCGTAGTTCTTCTGCACTTCCCAGCCTTTACCAAATTTGCCCCATGGTTCTAATTTGGCGTTGGCCATACCCCATTCTTTCAGTTGGGCAACGGCCCAGTCCTGCGCACGCTTTAAGCCCGGTGAACCGGCCAAACGCGGCCCAGAAACGTCGGTTAGGTTGAAGGCAATATCCATCACCTTAGAGTGGTTAAGCCCCTCTTCGCGGATTTTGGCAGTGGCTGCCGCATCAACGGCATCCTGTGCTAAAGCACTAGCCGTTAAGCCTGTAAATGCGATACAGGCATAAAGTAGTTTTAATTTCATCGTAATCAGTTAATTAAGCAATAGGCAAACTTATTTAAATAAAGCGGTATAAGTTTATTGCCGATTTAACAAAGTTGTTACACTGAAATAATTAATTGAGGTATATTTGAGTAACGCCGATTTTTTACCATGCTCACCAACGCCGTCCCCATATTAGCTTCCCTCAACCAGGAAGAAACCGTAAAGTTCTACACCGAAAAACTGGGTTTCACTTTCCACTCTGCCTGGGATGGTTATTTGATATTCAGCCGTGATGGTATATTTATCCATCTGTGGCCTTGTACCGACCCGGAGATACCCAAAGCTACCGGCTGCTACATCAACGTAACCGAGGTGGATAAGCTATACGAAGAATTAGAACCGAAAGGCGTGGTACACCCCAACGGTGCGCTTACAGATATGCCATGGGGCATGCGGCAGTTCAGCATATTGGATAATGCCGGTAACATAATCCATTTTGGGGAGGATATACAGGGAGATGACGAAGATTAATTAATCAACAGCTTATAACCCCTGCCATGTACGTTGATAATTTCTACCGAGGGGTCCTCGCGCAGGTACTTGCGTATCTTGCTTAAAAACACATCCATGCTACGGCCATTGAAGTAATTATCGTCGTGCCAGATGTTCAGCAGGGCCTCCTCGCGGGTAAGCACCTCGTTTTTGCGTAGGCAGAGCAGGCGCAATAGTTCAGCTTCTTTAGTAGATAGCTTTTGCTGCGCATCGCCCCGGGCAATCATTTGCATTGAATAATCGAAGCTATAGCTGCCCAGTTTAAATTGAGAAGGGTTTTCGTCGGCCACTTTCTTTTCGGCCTTGTCTGTGCGTCTAAGCAGGGCATTTATGCGCAGCAACAGTTCCTCTATACGGAACGGTTTCGTGATATAATCGTCGCCGCCCAGATTAAAAGCCTGTGTTTTATCCTCTATCATGGCTTTAGCTGTAGCGAAGATGATAGGCACATTAGCGTTTATTTTCCTTATTTCCTTGCCCAGGGTAAAGCCGTCCTTTTTAGGCATCATCACGTCAAGTATCAGCAAATCGTATGCTTGTTTGGTAAAAGCACGCAGGCCCTCTTCGCCGTCTTTACATAAAACCACATCAAACTTGCCTTTCAGCTGCAGGTAATCCTGCAATAGCAGGCCCAGGTTTGGGTCATCCTCAACCAGTAGTATTTTTTTCATAATTTTTGGTCCGAAAGTCCGATAAGTCCGGAAGTCGGCAAGATTTTAGGTTTTACTTATGCGTCGCTTCTTCTTTCGGACTGCCGAACTGCGGACTTTCCGACTCCCAGCCGCTACGCGATGGGGAACTTCAATTCAAACTCCGAGCCCCTATCTTTTTCGCTTTTTACGCCAATGGTACCATCCAACCTTTTTATGATGGTGTTTACATAGCTAAGGCCCAGCCCAAAGCCTTTTACATCGTGCAGATTGCCGGTGGGTATGCGGTAAAACTGTTCGAAAATTTTGCTCTGCTGGTCGCGGTTCATGCCTATGCCTTTATCCGCCACCTTTATAGAAACGTAGCCATTCTTTTTTATTGTGGTGATGGTGATATCAGGTGCATCGTTGCTGTATTTTATGGCATTATCTATCAGGTTGTATATCACGTTGCTAAAATGCAGCTCATCGCCAATAATTACGGGCGCTTCATCGGTTAAGTTAAGGCTGGTTGTGGCGTTATATTTTTGCAGCTTAAGGGCCATACTATCCAACACCAGGCTTATCGTCTCGTTTACGTCTACCGGTTTCTTATCCAGCTTAAAGTCGTCCTTTTCTATGCGGGCAATGTTCAGTACGCGCTCTATATGGCTGCCCAGGCGCACGTTCTCTTCGTAAATAACGTTGGCCAGGCGGGCCACGCGGGTTTTATCTTCGGCAATCTCTTCATCTTTCAAAGCCTCGCTGGCTATCATAATGGTTGATACCGGGGTTTTGAATTCGTGGGTCATGTTGTTGATGAAATCTATCTTCATCTCTGATATCTTCTTTTGCCTGAGGATAGAAAAGATAGTGTAGCCGAAGCAAAATATCAGCACAAAGAGCAAGCCGCCTGTGGTACCCATGGTAGCCGTCATGTTCCCCAATATAAAGGAGTTCCTCTTGGGGAAAGATATCTTTATCTTCCCGGGGTCGCCAAGCACCTGGTTGCTAAAGATGGCCTTCTGGTAAGTGTTGGCTTCTATGAACTCGGGCTTTTTGCCCTCTGTATCCATTGCGCTGGAGAAGATGAGCGAATCGCTGTTGGCGGTAGCCACCTCGTAGCTATAATCCAACATGATACCGCGGTTTTGCAGCTCGAACCTTAGCAGCGAATCTATCCAGAAACCGTTGAGGCGCTTGGCCAATGGTTCGTTAGATTTTTGATACTCTTCGGCCAGGTTGGTTATGATGTTCGATTTAGTTTGGTAGCGCGGCAGGTTGGCCAGTGAGTCGGCCTCCAGCATCTTTTTTACCTGTTTGAATTCTTTGTCCTTTTGTTGGCGTTTTTGCTGTGCCACCCAAAGCGGGTTAAGACTAACGGCGGTTACCACCTGGCGGCCAAACTGCGGGTCGTTATATGTACCGCGTAGCGTATCGTATTTATATACCTTTGCTTTAAGGGGGCGGGGCGGTGTTTTTTCTATCTCGGGGATAAAGCGGCCTTGCACGTTGCCAAACTCATCTGTAAACTCTTCTATACGGATGCGAAGGTTAACGGTTCCTTGCTGGGTAAGGTTGGCGATCTCGTCGTCCGTCTTTTTGTGCATGATCATGCGCTTCAAACTATCGCGAAGCATGGCCAGTTTGCGCATGCGTTTGCTACGGCTTTTTTTTAGGCTGACCGAGTCGTCCATTCCCGATGTATTGCCGTTGATGCTTATCTCGGTAAGCTTATCGTTAACGCTCCCCTTCAGGTTGAAAGAGCGTATTTTGGTTTTTGCCGTTAAAAAAGTAATGGCATCCTGCTTGGCAACCTTGCTTACCACGCTGTTCAAGGCATCGTCTACCGTGCGGTTAAACAGGTCCGACTGCATTTGGTACGATTGGCGCAAGAAATAATATTGCATGCCCACCACGCCCAACAGCGCAAAACCCATTAAACCGATAATCAAACTGATACTCCTTTTCTTCATCGCTACAGCAAAATTATCTTAATTACGTTGATAACAACCTCATTTAACAATTTTTAACAAATGCGGCTGAGGCATTTAACATATTGATTAATAACCGTTTTATACCTTTGGCCTAATAAACTTAAATCCGCAAAAAATGAAAAAGCTTATCATACACCCCCGGCTGGAAGCAATCCTGGCGCTTAGCCTGGTAGCCATTTTTGGGCTGCCTCCATTGGTGCTGGCCCAAAACGCACCAAAAAGCATCGAAATAAAAATAACCAACGGCGATACCACCGTAAACGGCAAAGACATCAAGAAACTATCACCCGATGAGCGCAAAGATGCCCTGGGCGAGCTGGATAAGATGGGCAACCTCACCTTTAGGCATACCGACAAAGATGGCAATAGCGATATCGTTATACGCAGAGGGCCGGCCATGCGCGGCCGTAACAACAATGAGGATGTAATTATAGAGCGGCGCATAGACGGCAATATGGCCGGTATGGACAGGCCATTTGTTAATGGCAACGGCGACACCATCCGCAAGAAATTCGCCTTCCGCCTCAAGAAGGTGCCCGGCGATAGTACGTTTGCCTTTAAGTTCGACGATGAAGGCCCCGATTTCCGGTTAGATGATGGGGATGCGTTCAGCTTTAATGATATGCCCCCGATGCCGCGCAGGCCTTTCGCATTTGATGGACCGGGGCGTGGCCGCATGAGGGCGTTCGACCGGAAGAACAGCCAAATTTTCAATTACTCCAGCACCGATAATGATGGCATCAGTACCGATGTAAGCTTCCGTGTGAACGATGCTTCTAAAGAGGCTCTTAAACGGATTGCCGGGGTTGATAAAGCAGCGTTAGCTATCAACGATCTGAACCTCTCGCCCGAGTTCTCCACAGGCAAAACCAGCCTGAGTTTTAATTTAGAGGCCAAAACCAGTGCGGACGTGAAACTGACAGACAGCGAAGGCAAAGCCCTTTGGAGCGATAAGGCCACTGGCGGCACTTTCAGCAAAAAAATAAACCTGCCCCGTAATGGCATCTACTTCCTTATTGTAAAGCAAGGCGCAAAGGCGGCGGTGAAGAGGATAGTGAAGGAGTAGTTTGGTGAACGGTGAGTGGAGAATAGTGAGTGGTTGCTTCACCCTGCCGTTTAGGTCAGGTTGAAATACAAAAGGCCTTCCGGATTACCCGAAAAGCCTTTTGTATTTTATAAAAATAGCTATTCTACAACTATTTACAGTTCTTCATTCACTACTCCCTTAAAACGGCAAATCGTCGTCATCAGCGCTTGAGCTGATATCTGCTGGGGCGGCATATTGCGGTGCGGCGGCGGCAGTACCGGCTGCGCCTAATGCGTTTATCTTCCATAATTGCAGGGTGTTGAAATAAACCACCTTGCCCATTTTGTCGGTCCATTTACGGCCTTTAAGGTTAAAGAAAACCTCCACATCGTCGCCAACTTTAACGTTATCCATTAAAGCAGTACGATCTTGTATAGCCTCAAACTTCAAATACTCGGGGTATTGTGGGTTCTCGATGTATTCAAGTATCAATTCCCTCTTTTTTAACGACTCCGTAACCTGCGTGGTTGGAGATACTTCATATACTTTGCCTTTAATTTCCATAGTTCCGAAAATATTTAAAATGTAAAGTTAGCAGTAAGAAATTAAAAGCGGGGTTATTTATTCATAAATTCGCCAAATATATCATGCAAGTTTTCCACACCGAGAGTAAAATCATAATCACCTGCAACAAAAGGCTTTCGCCTTACCTGCAACAGGAGGTTGAAGCACTGGGCTTTACGCCCACCCGTGTTTTCCAAACAGGCGTTGAGTTGCTTGGTACCGTAACCGATACCATTGCCCTCAACCTTAACCTGCGCTGCGCAAGCCAGGTGCTATATCTTTTAAAAAGCTTCACCGCCGAAAACCCTACCCAGCTTTACGAAGAGCTGGTGCAGATAGAGTGGGAAAAGCTGATTGATTTTTCCGGTTACTTTTCGGTTACATCCAACGTAAATAACGAGCATATCCTTACCCCGCTCTTCGCCAACGTAAAAGTGAAGGATGCCATTGTAGACCGCATAAAGGCGCAGAAAGGCATCCGCCCCAATAGTGGTGCCGATGCCAATAAAACCGTTGTAAGCCTGTATTGGCAGGAGGATAAAGCCGATATCTATCTGGATACATCGGGCGAAACACTGGCCAAGCACAGTTACCGTAAAATCCCGGGCAAAGCGCCAATGCTGGAAGCTCTGGCCACATCAACCATCATGGCTACCAAATGGGATATGAAAAGCACTTTTATCAACCCCATGTGCGGATCCGGCACGTTGGCCATAGAGGCCGCTTTGCTGGCTACTGATAAACACCCTGGCCTCTTCCGCATGAATTATGGCTTTATGCATATTATGGGTTACGACGAGCAGGTGTTTTTTGTGGAGCGCCGCAAGCTAAAGGATAAAGCGAAAAAAGCCTTAGGCTTTAAAATTATAGCTACCGATATATCTGACGATGCAGTAGATATTGCGCGCAAAAACGCAAACACAGCGGGCGTAGAACATTTGATCGAGTTTAACGTTTGTGACTTTGCGGATACGGAAGTACCTGCCGAGCCGGGTATAGTGATGTTTAACCCAGAGTATGGCGAGCGCCTTGGTGTGCATACCAAGCTGGAAATAACTTACGCCCGCATTGGCGATTACCTTAAAAAACAATGCGGAGGCTACCGTGGCTACGTTTTTACCGGCAACCCCGATCTGGCCAAAAAAATTGGCCTGCGCGCAGCCCGCAAAATTGAGTTTTACAACGGCAAACTTGATTGCCGCTTATTTGAATACGAGCTGTACGAAGGCAGCAAACGCGAACCTAAAACAGATTAAATGAAGAAGTTATTAATTATTGCCCTGTTAGTATCGTCGGCCTTTTATTGCAAGGCGCAGGAAGACCTGGCGTTTCCTTTTCAGGGGGGTGGCCAAATCATGAACCGTTTTTTTAAAGATAGCCTGCACGTGAGTAAAGACATCGTTGATAAAAAAGCAACCGGCATGGCGGTGTTCAAGTTCACGGCGGATATCAACGGCAATATCCAGAAAATAGTTATCTACTACGCCGATGATTACCTGCTTACACTGCCTATGATAGATGCGCTTAAAAAATCTAACAGGAAGTGGATTATTCCTAACAAAGAGAAATTCCATGATTTTATTATCCCATTCTCTATCGGCTACAACAACCCATCCTCGGGCCAGGCCGAGGTGCAACGTGCAGCTTATGAATTTTATAAGCAGCGCAAGCCTATCGTAGCACATGACCAGATACCGCTTAACGCCGCTACGCTATTGCCAACCGTGGTGGTGAAATACGATTTGTAAGGGACCGAACCCGAATAAACAATAAACGCCATGCCTGTTATACAAGCGTGGCGTTTATTGTTTATAGCTAATTTGCAGGAAGCTTACGCCTCTACCGTAAACTTTTCGCCAATCTGCTGCCTCCACATGGCGTAGTACAGGCCTTTTTGGTCTATCAAATCGTGGTGCTTGCCCGATTCGATGATGTAACCTTTCTCCAGCACGAATATCCTGTCGGCATGCATAATGGTAGATAGGCGATGCGCTATCAGGATGGTGATATGATCGTTAAGCACCGATACATCGCGGATGGTATCGGTTATCTCTTCTTCGGTAATAGAATCGAGTGAGGAGGTAGCTTCGTCGAACACTAAAATATCCGGCCTGCGTAATAAGGCACGCGCTATCGAAAGCCGCTGCTTTTCGCCGCCCGATACCTTTACGCCACCCTCGCCAATCACCGTATCCAGTCCTTTATCAGCACGGGCCAGCAGGGTTTGGCAAGCCGCACGCTGCAATACGTTCATACATTCCTCATCGGTAGCACCGGGGCGCACAAACAGAAGGTTCTCGCGGATGGTGCCCGAAAACAGCTGCGTATCCTGCGTTACGAAGCCTATCTTCTCGCGCAGTTGGTCCAGGTCAATATCCTTACTCAGGATACTGTTGTAAAGGATATCGCCTTCCAATGGCTGGTATAGGCCCACCAGGAGTTTCACTAAAGTAGTTTTGCCCGATCCTGATGGCCCCACGAAGGCAATGGTTTGCCCACTGCTGGTTTCAAAGCTAATATTATTTAAAGCATTGCGGTTGGCGGTTAAATGCTTAAAGGTAACTTTGCTAAAAGTGAGGGTGTCAACTTTTTCTAACAGCACCGGTTTTTCTGGTTTCTTATCAATTGGCGTGTTCAGGATGTTTTCGAAATTCCCCAGCGATATCTGCGATTCGCGCCACGATTGAATAACGTTGCCTAACTCCTGTAAAGGATTAAACAGGAAGAACGAGTAAAAAAGGAATTTTAGATATTCGCCGGGCGTAAGTTCGTTTTTAAATATCAACACCAATAACACTAATACCATAGCGCTACGCACCAAATTTACTACGGTGCCCTGTATAAAACTCATGCTCCGCACAAATTTCACCTTACGTAGTTCCAGATCCAGGATTTTATAGGTGGTTTTATTAAGCCTTTCTATCTCCTGTTTGGCTAAGCCTAAACTTTTCACCAGTTCGATATTCCTGAGCGACTCGGTAGTTGAACCGGCCAGTGCAGTAGTTTCCGCAACTATCTTCCTCTGGATAGATTTGATACGCTTACTCAGCGTCATGCTCACAAAAGTGATGATAGGGATGGCACAAAAATAAACCAGGGTTACCTGGTAATTTACTTTTAGCGAATAAACGATAACGAAGATCATCCCCACTAAACTCACAAACAGTACGCTAATAAACGAGGTAATGAACTTTTCACTATCGGTACGTACCTTTTGCAAAATGCCTAACGTTTCGCCGCTGCGCTGGTCCTCAAATACCTGGTAGGGTAGTTCCAGAGAGTGTCTTAACCCATCGGCGTACATCTCCGCCCCGGTTTTTTGAACGATGATGTTGGTAAAGTAGTCCTGAAAGTTTTTCGCGATCCGCGATACCATAGCAGCGCCAATAGCCAGCCCAACAAGGCTCAGCGAGCCATAAAGCCGGTACTCAAAGCTACGGGCTATATTATCTTTAGGTATGATGTACTTGTCCATAATAGTACCGGTAATCATGGGATCAAGTAGCGAAAAGCCAATATTTAAACCTGCAAGGACTAGTGCGAGCACAACCGTCCAGCGGTGTTTTGATAAGTAAGAGATTAATATTTTCATGTTGTGCTACAAAACTAAAAAAAGCGAATGGCTAAGAAGCTCATCTCCTTTAATTTGACACTATGGTTAAGGTTAGCGATTTTTTGCAATCACGGAGAGCACGGAGAACAACACAGAGAGACACAGAGCTATGCAAACGAATTAAGTTAGAGACCAAGTCCGCCCGCATTTACATTTTAACCATCGGCCTGTTAATCCTAAGAATTCGTAAAATTCGGTTCAATCCGACAAATTCGTGTCAATAAAAAAGGGAATAACCTCTCCGGCCATTCCCTTTCCCTTAAAACAGTTTAAGTGATTTTTAAACCGTCATGATATCTTTTTCTTTAGCTTCTGAAAGCTGATCTACTTTTATGATGTAGGTATCGGTAAGTTTCTGCACTTCGGCTTCTCCAACTTTTATCTCGTCTTCAGATACACCTTCAGTTTTCAGTTTCTTTATCTTCTCGTTAGCATCCTTGCGTATGTTGCGCACGGCTACTTTACCGGTTTCGGCTTCGCCCTTTGCTTTTTTAACCAAATCGCGACGGCGTTCTTCGGTAAGCGGTGGTACGTTTATGCGGATGATGATGCCATCATTCTGCGGGTTAACGCCCAGGTTGGCTTCTTTAATGGCTTTCTCTATCAGCGGCAACAGGTTTTTCTCCCATGGCTGCACAATTATGGTACGGGCATCCGGCGTGTTTACGCTGCCTACCTGGCTAAGAGGTGTGGGCGTTCCGTAGTAATCAACGTGGATATCATCCAACATGCTTGGGTTGGCTTTGCCTGCGCGGATTTTCAATAATTCGCTATCTGTGTGCGCAATTGCTTTTTCCATCAAAGCTTTTGCATCAGCTACTTGTTTTTTAATGAGTTCGCTCATCGGTTTATATTTTCGACAAAAATAATAAAAACTATCAAAGCCCCTAATCAGCTTTCACCCAACAACGCATTTTGTAGCGGTAAATTGCGCAAGCGTTCCTGCGCGCGGCAATTTAACTGCCGTTCTGTTTTTGCGACACCAGTTTTTCTACCGGGTAGCCCATGTCTTTACACTTAGCAAGCAGCGCATCATAGGTTCTTTGTCGATGCCGGGCTTGCGGCTCATAATGAAGAGGAAATTATGGTCGGGATGGCCCACAACCATGTAAGCGTAATCATCGCCTAGGGCAATTATTCAGTAATCAACCTTAAAGGGCCACAAAAATTGACCTTTCCTACAGGCAAACCGCTTAAGGTCTACAAGTTCAACAGGCTTGTGGGGTACGCCTTGAACGCAGTGAGTATAAAAGCTCGATGGTTAAAATCGTTCTCATACCACGATGAACGAAGCGCGCGTATTTACGGTTTTTTAAAGGCAAAAGCTTACCGCAACAGGAATAGAGGAGAATACCATTCATGGCCGGTGCAGGATCGCAAATCCTAAAAGCAAGCACACAAGAAATCACGCCACCAAAGTATATGAAAGCGTGCAATTGAAAAACAATAGCAAAGCACCGGTTGAAACGGTGCTTTGCCAAAGCCTTAAAGAGTTACCAACGGCTACCGCCGCCGCCGCCTCTGCTATCTTTTGAGTAGCCGCCGCCACCGCCGCTGCCACCTCTGCTGTCTCTTGAGTAGCCGCCGCCACCGCCGCCACGGTTACCACCGCCGCCGCCGTAACCACCACCGCCGCCACCGCTTCTGCGATCGCCCGGTTTTTTGTCCTCAGCCTGGCTAACCGCAATATTGCGGCCGGCAACCTGAGACCCATTAAGGCCAGATATTGCTTTTTGAGCAGCCTCATCGTCAGACATTTCAACAAACCCGAATCCTTTGCTACGGCCGGATTCTCTGTCAATAATAATTTTAACGGTGGTTACTTCACCATAAGCTTCAAAAAGCTCTTTTAAATCTGCTTCCTCTAATGAGTACGGAAGGCTTCCTACGAATATGTTCATCAAAAAATTAGTTTAGTATGAGCAGTTTTTGTCCTGTCATTGTATTTGTTTACACCAAATATAGAATAGATATTAATCACTTGTACAATAATTTATCAATCTGCCCCCTTTATTTTAAAAATAGACACATTTTGATGCATTTTTTTCAGGAAACGGCCTCAATCACGTAATTTTTCCCGTTCAGGGCGAATTCATCGCCGACACTTTTACCTTTCAACTGCAGCCCGATAGGCGATGCGGGCGACACGGCAAAATAATTCATACCGTCCAACTGCAAACTACCTGCACTTATGGCAATGTAAAACGCTCCATTATTGGTAGTTACCAAACTCCCCGCTTCTGCTGTTGCCGCTTTGCCGGCCGCACTTATTTGTTGCAGGGCCACCATTAGCTTGTTTGCCTCGTTTAGCTGGCTAAGGTTACGGTTTGTTTCTTGCTGGGCCATCTCACGCCCGGTTTCGTATTTGTCGCCTGCGCTGCTCTTGGTGTCGTTATTAGCGCTTTGCTGCGCTTCGGCTATGGCCTGCTCTGCGGCGTGCATTCGTGTGCGTACGTAGGCTATGCACAGTGCATACAGCTGCTCTTTAATATCGCTCATTTAATTATCCTCAAAAAAACGAAGATGGTAAATGTATCGCATATACAGAGCCCCTAAAAAATAAAAGCCCCGGAGCACTCGCTGCCCGGGACTTTCAACCTAAACCTTATCACAATGTAGGTGCGGGGCACCTACGAGTTGTTAAACGGAATACTTGCCCAAAATGTTGTGCAAACCACGCCCCATTTTACCTGGAAATGATAAAACGGGCAATTTTGTCGGCAAGTAAAACAATCTGCTTAAAAATATATTATTGATTTTGTCGCGTTTGCCTTTACGGCTGCGTAATAGTTTTCAAAACCAATTTAATGATGCCGCACGCAAAACAACATATCTTTAAAGGCTACACTTTTACCCTGTTACTGCTCTCGATATTATTATTGCTTATTGGGCTTTTAGCCGTTGTGCCATTTAGGTAGGCAGCAGCGAGCAAGCCTCATTTAAAGCGGCGAGCAAGCTAAAATTATGGAAAGAGGAGGACTGCGCAAGCGGCCTAAGCTACTTACTTTTTATTCTTGTCGTAAAAACCAAACACTTTCTGAAGCAATGGAGTGGTACGTGCCGATAGGTTTTGGCGGATGTTGATTTCTTCCTTAGCAATCTCCATAAATAAACCATCTATAGCCCGCTGGGTAACGTAATCGGTAATATCGGGGTTTATTTTACTTACAAAGGGCACTTTATTATAGGCCGTAGCGGCATCGCCATAGTATTTGGTAGCGCCAACCTTGTTCAGACTATTTTGTATTACCGGCCTAAAGCTTGCTGCCAGCTGCTGCGTGGTGGTGCGTTTAAAGTATTGGGTGGCTGCATCCTGGTTGCCCAACAATATATTGGTAACATCCTGAATGGTCATTTGCTTTATGGCGTTCACAAAAATGGGCTTAGCCTCTTTAGCTGCATCCTCGGCTGCGCGGTTAAGCGATAGTATTACGTTATCCGCCAGCTTACCAAGGCCTATGCTGCGCAGGGTTTTCTCGGCCTTTAAAGCCTCGGGCGGGAAGAGTATTTTGATAGCAGCATTGGCAAAAAAACCATCGGTAACCGATAACTGATCCGAGCTTTTGCCCGTACCTATCTCCAAAGCTTGCTTAAGCCCGCTGGCAATCTCCAGGGTGCTTGGGTTGCCTAATTGCTGCACGGTGCTTTGTGCTACCTGGTTAAGCGTATCGCAGCCAGAGAATAGTATAAAAAGGAACGGGGTAAACAACAGGATTTTTTTCATAGTACTTACTTGCATGCAAAAGTGCTGCCAATAAAACAATATTACGATATTGCCCTCACCAAAGCAAATACCAGCCCGGCCAATAAAGCGGAGATTGGGATAGTAATGATCCAGGCCCATACCAGGTTTATGGTAACGCCCCAGCGTACTGCCGATACCCTTTTGGTAAGGCCCACGCCAATGATAGAGCCTGTGATGGTGTGCGTGGTAGAAACCGGTATGCCGAAGCTTTCGGTAATGAACAGGGTAACCGCGCCGGCACTTTCTGCAGCAACGCCCTCCAGCGGGGTAACTTTAGTAATTTTGGTACCCATGGTTTTAACAATCTTCCAACCGCCACTCATAGTGCCCAGCGCTATGGCGCTATAGCAGCAAATAGGTATCCAGTTTGGCATGGGCGCGCCATGGCTAATTACCTGCGACGATAGCAGCGCCACATAAATAATACCCATTACCTTTTGCGCATCGTTACCACCGTGGGCAAAACTTAGGGCAGCGGATGAAATCAACTGACCGGTTTTAAACCAGTTCTCGGCTTTTGAGGGTTTTGCGTTGCGGCAAATATTGAGTATGAAAATAGTAATGATGTAGGCAATAATTAGACCGATGAACGGTGCCAGGAATATATAAGCTACAGTGGTTAAAACTACTTTGGTGTTTACCGCCAAAAATGCGTTAGCCCCCATAAACATGGCGTTGGTCATGCCGGCGCCGGCAAAGCCCCCGATAAGTGTATGCGATGAACTGGACGGGATACCAAACCACCAGGTGATGAGGTTCCAGGTGATGGCTGCGCAAAGGCCCGAAAAAACCACCTGCATGGTTATGTATTTGGTAAGCACTGTTTTGGCAACGGTGTTGGCTACTTCGAAGTTGCCGCCGTGGAAACCCCAATACCTTACCGCTATATACGCCAGGAAATTAAAGAAAGCAGCCCAAAGCACCGCCTGGAAAGGCGTAAGCACCTTTGTAGAAACGATGGTGGCTATGGAGTTGGCTGCATCGTGAAAGCCGTTGATGAAATCGAAGATAATCGCAAGGCAAACTACGACAACTAATAAGGTGGTAACCATTTAATGGGTTTTTGTTAGGCGTTTTTAACTAAAATGGATTCCATTACGTTTGCCGCATCCTCGCACATATCAGTAGCGGTTTCTAAAGCGGCCAGTATCTCTTTATATTTTATCAGGCGTATAGCATCTGTTTCGTACAGGAACAAATCGGCAACAGCACGGTCGAAAACGTAATCAGCCTGGTTCTCTACGCTGTTTATGCGTATGCAAGAGTCGGCTATGGCACGTACGTTGCGCAGGTCTTTCAGCTCGCGTACTGCTTTCTCCAGGTCGCCGGCAGCCTGTAGTATCAAATCAGATAACTTGCGTATATGTTCGTTAAAGTCATCAATCTTGTAAAGGGCCATGCGGTTGGCAGCGCCATGTATATAATCGGCAACATCGTCTATTGCGGTAGCAAGCGCGTGTATATCTTCCCTATCAAACGGGGTGATAAAGTTTTTGCCAAGCTCCAGGTATATCTGGTGGGTAAGTTCGTCGCCTTTGTTCTCCAGTTTGTCTATCTGCCTGAACAGTTCTTCCTGCGTGCCGGTGTTGGTGCTGTTCACCGCTTCTACCAAAATAGTTGCCATTGCTACTACATTGCTTGCGGCCTGCTCAAATAACGGGAAGAAAACTTTTTTATCTTTTGGGACGAAGTACTGGAAGATACTGTTGAGTGACATTATTTTATGTATTTGGTGTAAAGGTACGGTTGCAATGTTAAGTTAATGTTAACTTTTTAACACTGGTATATTGGGAAAAGGCAGTATTTGCTTGGTTTTTTGCAGCGTAAAACCAAATGTAGACCCCAGGCCCTCGGTGCTGCGCACGTTGATAGTTTGCTGGTGTGCCTCCATAATGTGCTTCACGATAGCCAGGCCAAGCCCCGAGCCGCCTATCTGCCGCGACCGGCTGGTATCTGTACGAAAAAAACGCTCGAATAGGCGCGGCAGGAACTTTTCTTCTATCCCCATGCCGTCATCGGTAACTTCTACCAACACCTGCTCGTGCAGGGTAAAGATGCTTACTGCGGTTTCGCCGCCCTCTTTGCCGTACTTAAAGGAGTTGTCTATCAGATTTACCAATACCTGTCTTATCTTCTCGCGGTCGGCGTTTACGTAGATGCCGTCGTCGTATTTTTGTTTAAAAGTAAGTTTGATAAGATGCTGCCTCGCTTTCAGTTCCAGCGATTCGAACACCTCTTTAACCAAGTCGTTTATCTTGAATTTAGTGTAATTTATAGGTATCTCGCCCGATTCCAGCTTCGATATCTCGTCCAGATCTTTTATCAGGTAGCTCAACCGGTCTACATTTTTAGAGGCTTTCTCCAAAAACTTGGTGGCCATTTCCTTGTCCTCAAAGTCATCATCCTGCAGAGCTTCAATATAGCCTTGTATGGCAAACAACGGAGTTTTGAATTCGTGCGATATATTCGAGAGGAAATCGCGGCGGAAACGCTCCTGTTTCTTCAGGTCGTCCACCTCTATTTTTTTAAGGCGGGCCCATTCTTTTACCTCTTCCTCCACATCTTTTATCGGGTTAGCGCTTACGTGCTCGCCCAGGGCATCGCGCAAGTCGCGGCCAAGCTTAAGGTTATGGATAAGTTTATAGATGAGTTTTATTTTAGAGTAGATGTATTTCTCTATAAGGTAGTAGAATACGATGTAGCTGCTTATCAGCGTAACCAAAAAGGTTATCATCATATCGTACCATTTATGCTGGAAGTAATAGTTTACCGCCGAAAGGCTAATGGCCACCGCCGCCGAGTTAATTAGGACCAGTACGCGCAAATTCATACAACAAAGTTACGCTTTGTATATGAATGATTTGCCCGCGCCGGCACCGGCTGCAATTAAATTATTGTTAAGTATTAAGCCCGGCTATTTGGCGGTTTCTACCTCAATGGTAATTATGGCCTCATCGGCCAGGGTAAGGGTGCTGCCACCGATGCCAAATTCGCTGCGGTTTATCTTGAAGCTGCCTTTTAAATTGGCACCGGCTGCGGTTGGCAGGTAGCTAAAGGGCACATCTACTTGCTTGGTTTTATCTTTTATGGTGAGATTGAACCTGCCTACATAATTGCTTGCGTTTTTGCGGCTGAAGGATAACGAAGACATGGTTATCTTAGGGTATTTGGCCACATCGAAAAAGTCCTCGTTTTTAATGTGGTCATCGCGCATCTCGTTTTCGGTATTGAGGGTAGTTGCATCGGCAATGGCCTCTATCTTGCTATCGGCCAATTTTGCCGGGTCGAAGGCTACGCTGGCCTGCAGAGTGCCTAGTTTGCCGCCGGTGTAAATACCCAAATTTTTTATTTTGAACGTGATGGAGGACTTGGTAACGTTGTTTTTTACTTGCGCAAACGCGGTAATGCTGGTTATTAAAAGTATAATTGCTAAAAATGCTTTTCTCATCTCTGGGTTCTTTCTATCAGTACAGACTTGTTTTAGGGCCTTTAGTTTAATGCCGCAAAATAAACGTTGCAACAAGCATAATATTTGATGCTGTTGATTTTATCTGCTAAAACTCTACGTGCGCCCTTAACGAGAATACGTGTACCGGTCCTCTATCACTATTGTATGCCGGGTTGGCAATAAACTGGTAATCGGGCGTAAGCCATAGTTTGCCCTGGTAAGCGTTCAGTTTGTAATAAACCTCGGCTACCAACTCAGAAGCGTAATTGAGTTTACCATCACCGATGATAAAGCCGTAACCGCCTGCGGCCAGATAATCGCGGTGGGGTTTGGAGATGCCGTTGCCCACCAAGGCCAGGCCTAGCTCGTCGTCCTTGCGGTTCCAACTGCCACCCTTTAGTACAGCGCCAAGGCTTATCGAGCGGTCGATTTCTGTAAATGCCCATGTTTCGGTTTTACCATCGTTGTAGCTCAGTTTGGCAAATACGCCAAAATTCTTGCTCAGGTACTGGTCGGCACTTATGCCAAAACCCATCTTATGCTTGCCATAAATTAGGTTGGTATCTACCACTGGGGCAAGGGGCTGCTGCGCAAGTGCTAGCCGGTAATTGCCCATTTTGCCGTTGTTGCGGAAACCTAACACCCTAATAGTACCCTTTTGTCCGTTTAGCTGATAGCGTTTCTCGTATTCTAAAGTTTGCGTATTTGCACGGGAGATGCGCTCGTCCCAAATGGCGCCGTTGGCGGATGTGGTAGTCATGGTAAAAGCAAAGCGCAAAGCCCAGGTGGGTTGGCCTAACTCGGCCATGGCGCCCATTACATAACCGCGGGTATTGGCGGGATAATCCCATGCGGCGTTATCCATCAGCGACCAGTTCATGAACTGGGAGCGCGCATCGTGGCTAAACTCATTGCCATCGAAAAAATCGGCCATGCCGAATTTACCCACAGTAAAATTAAGGTAACGCTTGCTGCGTAGGCCGGCCAATTGGTTCACGTCGTCGGCAAGGGTATCTTTATCGTTGCCCCATTCGAAATTTTGCGAGAAGTACAACCTGGCGATATATATCTTGGGTTCGGCTCCGCCCACCCTAAAGGTTTCGCCATTAGGGAAACCGGCTATGCCGAGCGTTTTGCTTAAGCCCGCCCCACCCGACATCTCGGGGTTGAAATAAGCCGACGCGCCTTTCCATAAACGGGCACCGCCGAATAATGTGGTGGTTAAGGATGTTTGGGTTTCTTTGCTTGTCAACAAGCTGTTGTCGCCAGTGTAAGGCGCACTGAATGCAGGCTTAAACTGCGTAATGATAGTTTGCTGAAAATGCAGGTTAAACCGTTGCTGCTTTAGGGTATCCTGCGCCAGCCCGGTTGTTGAAATAAATAACAGGGCGATAAAAAGTAGGGGCTTATTCATAATATATAACAAGGGGATGAGGGTATTAGTTACTGCACTTCGCTGTAAAACTGCTGCAGATAATCCAGCATAAACTGATGCCTTTGGGCGGCCATTTGCTTGCCGGTATCGGTGTTCATTTTATCTTTAAGTAATAGTAGTTTTTCGTAAAAGTGGTTGATGGTAGGCGCCGTTGTATTTTTGTATTCTTCCTTGCTCATGTTAAGGCTGGGCGCAATCTCGGGGTTGTAAATTTCGCGGCCCTTAAAACCGCCGTAGGTAAATGCGCGGGCAATGCCAATGGCACCAATGGCATCCAACCGGTCGGCATCCTGCACTACACCAAGCTCCAGAGAGTAAAAGGTTACCTTATCGAAACTGGATTTGAAGGACATGTGCCTGATGATTTGCTGTACGTGTTCCACAATGGCGGCATCGACTGCGATGTTATGGAGGAAATCACCAGCGGTTTTGGGCCCTATCTCTTCATCGCCGTTGTGGAATTTGCTGTCGGCAATATCATGCAGCAGTGCTGCAAGCTCAACAACCAGGGCATCGCATGTTTCGGTTTGGGCAATGCGTTTGGCATTGGTGTGCACGCGATTGATGTGCCACCAATCATGGCCACCCTCGGCACCCTTAAGGGTCTCCTGCACAAAACGGATGGTTTGGGATATTATATCTGCATGGCTCATATCATCACAATTTGCCGCAAATATATTTATCAGATTTGGTTTCCGTTTAATTTATGAAATTATGCAGCCTCGGCATCCGCCGTTTTGATAAGCTCGAGCAAATCCGTCTCTAATACATCAGAAATCTGGAACAAACGTTCGAGGGTGATTTTTGTGTAGCCAAGCTCTATTTTGCTATAAGCGTTTTGCGAAATACTGAGCTTTGCAGCTAAATATTCCTGGGTATAATTCAATTCTTCTCGTTTGTTGCGGATGTTGGCCGCTACTGCTTTTACTTTAAAATTTAACAAATTCTTCATTGTCTGTTTCAATAGAGGGGGATGCTATAATTCATATACAAACGAGAATAAATTACACGCGGATTTTGTTTGGATTAGTTTTTGGTTAATTTTTTTTTTTGAAAAATGATTGGGTAGGCAGAAAATACAAAAAAAACGGCAAAACCTATGATTTTAAAGCTCAAAAAGGCTCTGTACGATAAAAAGAAAGTAAGATAATTAACCGCAAGAATAAAAAACGCCATGCACGGTAAAACCGGCATGGCGTTTTTTATTCTTTGTAAACGATTCTCTATTTTACCAGCGTACCAATGGGTTCGCCCTGAGCAATCTTCATAAAGTTGCCCGGTTTGTTCATATCGAATACGATGATAGGCAATTTATTTTCCTGGCAAAGGGTAATGGCGGTCATATCCATTACGCTAAGGCCTTTGTCGTACACCTCCTGGAAAGATATTTCATCATAACGGGTTGCACTAGGGTCTTTTTCCGGGTCGGCGGTGTATATACCATCTACGCGGGTACCTTTTAAAACCACATCGGCTTTTATCTCGATGGCACGAAGCGATGCGGCGGTATCTGTAGTAAAATACGGGTTACCTGTGCCTGCGCCAAAGATGACGATTTTGCCGCACTCCAAATGGTGCATGGCACGGCGGCGGATGTAAGGCTCGCAAATCTGCTCCATTTTAATGGCAGATTGCAGGCGGGTATCAACTCCCACGCTTTCCAATGCATTCTGTAGCGCCATGCAGTTTATTACGGTGGCCAGCATGCCCATATAATCGGCCTGGGCGCGTTCCATGCCGCTTTTTTCGGCACTCAGCCCGCGGAAGATGTTGCCACCTCCTACTACTACTGCAATTTCTATACCTTGTTCTTTTACAGCTTTGATGTCTTGCGCGTATTGCAAAACCTGGTTGTTATCAATACCGTATTGTCTTTGCCCCATCAGGGATTCGCCGCTAAGCTTTAGGAGAACTCTTTTGTATTTCATGTAGACGGATGATTTGTCAAAAATAGTTAATTAATGGTATTGTTAAAAGTTTATGTAGTCACTGTTAAAAAATTCCCTTTCAGCACGGTTGCCTGTACTTTAAAGTCATCGCTAAAGACGATCAAATCGGCAAAAAAGCCGGGGGCAACTTGTCCGTTCCTGTCCATTTTGGCCAATTCCGCAGGATATTTCGATGCCATATTTACGGCCTCAGCTAAATCAATGCCTACCTTCTCCACGCAATTTTGCACGGCTTTCAGCATGGTTAAGCTCGAGCCGGAAAGTGTACCATCGGGCATTACGTATTTATCGCCTTCTAAACGATGCTGGTAAGCGCCTTCGGTGGCTGCAGTAACGGCATCGGTTATCAGGAAAAGCTTATCGCCCAATTCGCGTTTGGCCAGGCGTATCATGGGCCAATCTACGTGGTTGCCATCAGCTACTATGCTGGTATAAGGTTTCTCTTCAAAAATAGCGGGGATGTAGCCAGGCTCGCGGTGATGCATCTGCGGCATAGCGTTAAACAGGTGCGTAACCGCCGGGATGGGTTTGTTTAAGAACGCCTTGCCCTGCTCATAAGTGGCATTGCTATGGCCCGATGATATGATGATACCTTGCGCATGCAGGTAATCTATCACTTCCTGGTCTTGCAGTTCGGGCGCAATGGTAATCATCTTAATGGTGCCTTTCGCACTTTCTACCCAGCCTTTTACTTCGGCAAGGGTAGCTTTTTTGATATACTTTTCGGGGTGTGCGCCTTTTTTGGCGGGGTTGAGGTATGGGCCTTCGAGGTGTAAGCCCCAAAAGCATCCGCGTGCCTCCGCACGGTAGACTTTTGCGGCCGCTATGCCTTGCTCTACAATTTCATTGGTATTGGTACCAATGGTGGCAAAAAAGCCGATGGTGCCCTGGTTAAGCAGGTCATCTTCCATTCGCTTTAAAGCAGCCACTTCCGGCGTGCCGGCGAACAGTTTCCCGCCGCTGCCGTAAATCTGCAGATCTATTAAGCCGGGCGCGAGGTACGCGCCTTGCAAATCCTTTCTTGCAGCTTCCTGCGGAATGGCCGAGAGGCCAACCACGTCGATAATGCTATCGCCTGAAATGATGATTGCCTTACCATGGCTGATGGCGCCGTTAGAGATGAGTTTAAGATTATGAAGCGCTGTTATCATATTCGAATAATTTAACAGTTTACGTCATTGCGAGGCACGAAGCACTCTCTAAGCTATGCAGATTTGCTTGTCCTACATAGAGATTGCTTCGTACCTCGCAATGACGCGGGTATCAGAAATCCCTGGGCAAAAAAAATCCCCCTCGTTAAAAACGAGGGGGATAATATATTTAAGCTCCTAAAGCTACCCGCTTAAATGCGGTAACGGTGAGGCCCTTATCAACGCTATCCAGGAACTGGCTTACGTTCTTCGAAGAATCCTTCACGAACTCCTGGTTAAGCAAAGTAGAATCTTTGTAGAATTTGTTCAGCTTGCCTGCAGCGATTTTTTCAACCATTGCTTCTGGCTTGCCTTCTGCGCGGATAACGTCTTTTGCAATCTCAAGCTCACGCTCGATAACTGATGCATCAACACCATCTTTATCTATAGCAACCGGGTTCATGGCAGCAATTTGCATGGCAACATCTTTACCTGCTTCATCAGCGCCTTCAACGTTTTTGCTTAAACCAACCAATACGCCTAAACGGAAGTTACCGTGGATGTAAGCGATAACTTTTTCGCCTTCGATTACTTCGTATTTAGATACGCCGATTTTCTCGCCGATTTTGCCTGTTTTATCGATGATAGCATCACCAATTTTAACAGAAGCATTTTCAACGTCGATGCTTAAAGCGTAAAGCTCTTCGATGTTTTTTGGGTTAGCCTCAACAGCAATGTTAGCAATTTCGTTGGCAAATGCTACGAATTCGGCATTCTTAGCTACGAAATCTGTTTCGCAGTTAAGTTCGATGATAACACCACGTTTAGCATCTGCTGAAGTGCGTGATATAACAACGCCTTCGTTGCTTTCGCGGTCCTGACGACTTGCAGCCACTTTAGCTCCTTTTTTTCTTAAAAAATCAATAGCAGCTTCAAAATCGCCGTTGGTTTCAGTTAAAGCTTTTTTGCAATCCATCATGCCTGCACCGGTTTGCTGGCGCAGTTTGTTTACATCAGATGCAGAGATTTGTACTGTAGACATTGTAGTTGTTTTAATGTTGTAATGTTGAAAGGTTGCAAAGTTGAACATTAAAACGTTCCAACATTACAACCTTTCAACAATTTTATATTATTCTTCTGTTGACTCAGCAGCAGGTGCTTCGGTTTCAGCAGCTTCTGCTGTAACTTCTGCGGTCCTTCTCCTTTTACCGCCTTCGGTAGCTGCAGAACGATCTGTAACTTCCGGTGCGTCAGCCTTTGCTTTAGCAGCAGCAGCTTCTTTTTCAGTCTCGTCTTCTTTATCGCGTTTGCGTTCTTCCAAACCTTCTTCGATAGCTTTGATGATGATACCGGTAATCAAAGAGATTGATTTAGTAGCATCGTCGTTAGCCGGGATAGGGAAATCGATGTTAGAAGGATCTGAGTTTGTATCAACCATCGCGAAAGTCGGGATGTTTAATTTCAAAGCTTCCGAAACAGCGATGTGCTCTTTCTTCACGTCGATAAGGAACAAAGCAGCAGGTAAACGGTTAAGATCCGATATACCACCAAGCAAAGTTTCTAACTTGATACGCTCGCGCTGTATCATCAATCTTTCTTTTTTAGAAAGGTTGCTGTAAGTACCGTCTTTAGTCAATTTATCGATGTTAGACATCTTTTTGATCGACTTGCGTACGGTAGCAAAGTTGGTTAACATACCACCCAACCAACGCTCGGTGATGTAGGGCATGTTTACCAGTTTCGCTTGCTCGGCTACGATATCCTTAGCTTGTTTCTTGGTAGCTACGAATAATACCTTGCGGCCCGATTTTACGATTTGTTTTATAGCTGCAGCAGCTTCTTCAACCTTAGATAAGGTTTTGTTTAGATCGATAATGTGGATACCGTTGCGCTCCATAAAAATGTACTGTGACATTTTCGGGTCCCATTTGCGGGTAAGGTGGCCAAAGTGTACACCTGCATCCAGTAAATCCTGATATGTTGTTCTTGCCATTGTTGTTGTCCTCCTAAAATTTTAGCGTTTACTGAATTGGAATCTCTTACGTGCTTTCCTGCGACCTGGTTTCTTACGCTCAACCATACGGTCATCACGTGTCATTAAACCTTTAGCGCGCAGTGCCGGTTTTTTCTCCGGATCCAGTTCAACAATAGCTTTCGCAATAGCTAAACGAACGGCTTCTGCCTGTCCTTTTACACCACCACCTGCTACGTTTACTTTTACATCGAATTTACCAGCCGAGCCAGAAACTTCTGTGCTTTGCATAACGATGTATTGTAAAGGTAAGGTAGGGAAGTACTCTTTGTAATCTTTACCGTTTACGGTAATTGCGCCTGCACCATCAGTTAAATAGATGCGGGCAACTGCTGTTTTTCTTCTGCCTGAAGTGTTAGTTGTTGGCATTTTTCTTTTCTCCTGTTAATTAAATGGTTTTTGGATTTTGAGCTGCATGAGGATGCTCTGCGCCTGCATAAACGTGCAGGTTACCGTAAATAGCACGGCCTAAACGATTTTTAGGCAACATACCGCGTACGGCTTTTTCAATCACACGCTCAGGATGTTTTGCCATTAACTCTTTTGGAGAAATGAAACGCTGACCACCTGGATAACCAGTGTAAGAAACATAAGTTTTATCGCTAAACTTGTTTCCGGTCAGTTTAATCTTGTCTGCATTAATAACGATAACGTTATCTCCGCAGTCTACGTGTGGGGTGAAACCTGGCTTGTGCTTACCTCTGATCATCATAGCGATCTTAGTACACAAGCGCCCCAAAATCTCATTGTTTGCATCAACAACAACCCATTCTTTGCTAACGGTTTTCTTGTTGGCTGAGACAGTTTTGTAACTTAACGTATTCACTTGCTTTAAATTAAATTTATTAAACGTATTCTATACCCCGTAATTACGGGACTGCAAAGATACGCGTATTTGTTAAATTTACAAATGGTATTTACTTTTTGCAGCGCCTTGATTTTAAATGAGGTAGATGGCGTGGCGAAGAGGCTGGTTTAGGGGTTTCGGAGCGGCAGAAAGTAGCAGTAGCCGGAAGGAAAGTAGCAGTGGCAGCAGGAAGTGGCGGCAGGGGGAAAGTGGCAGTGGCAGTGACGGTAGCAGGAGTCTGCAACTGCTACTTTATACCGCCATTTCTTACACCAACTCCTCGCAACTAAAACCCGCTACCCTAAGGATATGCTTGATGGTTTGTGGTTCGATACGGGTGCTTACGATGCGGAGCACACGGTCGCAATCTTCCAGATCAAAGGTGTAGCGTTTGATATCTGAGAGCGCGCTTAGCAATGGTTGTAATCGGTTTGCCTGCCTTGGCGTTGCTACGCTTGTTTTAAATATCAGCACATCCATAGGTTGGTGTTTTTGTGGGTGATGTTGCAAAAGCCCTACCGAACCTGTTCCTGCACCCCACGTGGTAAGCAATGTGCGTGCCTGTCGCCGGCACGCTATGGGGTGCCGAAACAAGTTCGGCAGGGCAATTAATTATTTCTCTTCTTCCTTAAAGTCCGCTTCGGGTTTTTCTTCCCTGAAGGCGTCCCAGCCGCCGCGGCGGTGTTCGCCCCTACGGCCCCAGCCGCAACGGTCTTTCCATTGCGACTTGAATTTCTCGCGGTCTTCGGGGCTCATGTTACGGAAGCGTTCTTCCATCATTTGTTTGCGGCGCATCCATGGCGCACCGCCTCCACCTTTGCCGCCAAAGCCGAAGAGTATCTTGCTCAGCACGAATATCCCCATGGCTTGCCAATAAGTAATGGTGCCAACATGCAATATATCGGGCAGCAGGTGGTTCCAAAGCTGCATTACTACGTAACTTATCAGGGCTAATATGGCTGCTATCCCAAAAGGTATCAGGAATAGCTTTGCTTTATGTTTTGTGTACATTTCTTTATTTTTTTTAAATCAATAATCATTCATTTCATCATACAACTGCTTCAGGCGTTTGCGCAGGTGCAGTACCGCGTAGCGCTTACGCGATACCAGGGTGTTGGTGTTTTCGCCGGTGCGTTTGGCAATCTCCTCGAAGGGGATGTCCTCCAATTCGTGCCAGGTGAACACCCGTCGCTGCTGTTCGGGCAGTTCGTCAAGCGCTATGAAGAGCTGCTCCCAAAACAGGTTGCGTATGTATTCGGTTTCGGGCGTGCGGGCCTCGGCGAGGAGTATTTCGCTGAAGTTGGGCGCATCGTCATCTTCACCGGCATCGTTGCCTGTCATGTCATCAAGCAGGGTTTCGGTGTGTTTTTTATGCTTGTCGAGTATCTTGTTGCGCGCAACACGGTACAGCCAGGCACTGGTTTGCTCAATGGGTTCCGAATTCAGTACGTTGCTGAACTGGTACCAAACATCCTGCAGGATGTCTTCGGCATCGGCATCGCTCTTCACCCGCTTGCGGATAAACCCCAACAGGCTTTTACCATACGCCTTGATGGTGTGTATGATATGGCTTTCTTTATCCTGGGGCATTACTACGCTTTGCAATTGTATGAGTGTTTAAAGATAAAGACGACCAGCCTTTTAAAACATTTTAAATAAAATAAAAGATTTTTTAACCACAGAGGACGCGGAGGAGGCACAGAGAGGCACGGAGAGATTGATACCTTCGCTTTTAAACTTGCAAGGCTCTGTGAAACTCTGCGACTTCTCTGTGCACTCTGTGGTTCAATCACCCTTATTACAGCCCGTCATCCGCCCGTAAAAAGCAAACTGCCCAACGCCAAAGCAAACTTTTGAACTACCTTGCGCGTTCTAAAACTATGGCCGATAAAAAAACATTGATACTTGGCGCAACGCCCGATGCCAGCCGCTACGCTTACCTTGCGGCTAACCGACTGGTGAGCCGCGGGCATAGCATTGTGAACGTGGGCATCAAAACCGGCGAGGTTGCCGGCGTACCTATCGAAAAGCCCGAGACCATCCATACCGATATAGATACCATTACCCTATACGTTGGCCCGCAGAACCAGCCGCCACTGTACGATTATATCCTCCGCACCAAACCCAAGCGCATCATCTTTAACCCCGGCACCGAGAACGCCGACCTCCGCCGCATGGCCGAAGAACAAGGCATAGAAACCGACTACGCCTGCACGCTGGTGCTGCTGAGTATTGGGCAATATTGAGCTGTAGTTTTTCCAGGTTTTGTTTTATAGAAATTTGGGGAAACACCGAAAAATCATGCCCGACCAGGCTGCCCTTGCATCCTCATTTTCCCTTCGTTTTTTTGCTAAAATTTATCAAAACACCGATAAAAATGGGTGTTTTTCGGTGTTTTTCTTTGCTTTTGGGGACTTATGGACCTTTTGAGGCTATTTTGCAAAAAGTGCCTAATTTGCACGGAAAGGGCGTTTTTAAGCAAAACGGGCCATACGCTGCTCCAAAAAAATTTCCAGGTTTTTCCAGGTTTTGCGCCAATTTTAGCTATGGATTTCCAGGAATTTCCAGCCTGTTTTTTGGGAGGGAAAGGCTGCTGAATACGATGTGCAAGCCCGCATGCGTCGGTAATTGGCGCCCTTGCTAAACAAAGCCGGAAACTGTAAGTTTATCTACCATGGCCGATGTACACTCCAAAGAAACCCGAAGCTACAATATGTCGCGCATACGCGGGAAGGATACCAAGCCGGAGATGGTGGTGAGGAGGTTTTTGATTGATATATTTGTTTTATGGCAACCTACTACCTAACAACTGACCAACCCACTACCTGCCCAATTTGCGGAGCGAGGGTTGAAGAGCTATCCAGCTTCTTGCATACTCTTCTACAACTAACAATTAATGAGTGTTTAAATTACAATTGTAAGCACATCTTTTTTGAGGTGGAAGATCAATTTTGGGAATGGACATTATAAAGCTTAAGACAAAAATTAATTGTCTTCCCAAAGCATCATACTTGTGTTCCTAAACCAAACTAAATCATTATTGTGCTTGGATACAAGATAAAATACAATTTCCTCCATAACTTTTAATAAATAGATAGACATTAGTTTAAAAGTGTCATTATCCATATTATTATAGGTTAGGTGGAATTCAGTGCTCTTGTTGTGAACTATTGAATTTCTAACATTGTATATAAGCTGTGATAAAAAAGCTTTCAAACCACCTTCTTTAATGTCAACGAATTTAATAGTTATGATGAATTTTTTTAAAACATTTTCAATTTCCAATTCTCCCCCCGGATAAAAACTTAAGAGAGATTGCCATTGTGAAAAAAAACGAGTTTTGAAAGTAACACCAGTAGCATGTTCAAGGGCCAGAAATTTTAATATGAATTTCTCCAATGCTTCAATTTCAAAATTTGAAATTTCCTTATTCATTCGTTTAAAGTCTCTTATAGAAAATATAGCGCCAGATTTTTCCAACTCTAATTTTACTAAAGAAGATTTATACATAAAGTCTTCTATTACATGGTATAACCGCAGGTACTTATCTAAAATATCTTTAGTCGAATTATATTCACTTATGATATAGATTGTTTCGGAAAATTGTTGATACTTATTTTCAACTTTAATTTCACTTCGCCAGTTATTAATAGGTTTGTCTAAAAAATGTAGCGCTTTATGAAAAGGATGCCCATCGGAAACATAATGGAGTAAAATTGCTGCTGTAATTCTTTTCGGATAAACGCTATTGCCGGCTTTAATTAAAGCATACTTTGTCATTGTAAGTGCTGTCGCCCTATTTATTTTCGATAAAAGGATGAATAGTAATTTTACATCTATTGAGACATGATGAGAGAGGTATGCGTCTAAGTCTTTAATTACTCGTACGTTCAATACAAAAAGCGATTGACTATAATCAGTTAAGTTAGTATAATGATAAAAATCGATGTCGTAATCTAATAAGTCATTAACAGGGATTAATTCGAACTCTGTTGTGATTATGGGGGTAGGGCTAGTCAGATCAACGATTTGGTTAGATATTGCTTTAGACACCGCTATATACAACCGTATTTCATCTTTAAACTTTACAATATATGTGCTGAAATTTTCCTCAAAATCATCTAACAAATTTGCTAAGGCATCGTAATTGGCGTATAGTTCCTGAGTATCCTTTGCAGTTGTTATCTCCTCGATTAAAGAGTCCAATAGGTCAAACAGACCTGCAAATTCGGTTTCTTTAATTGAATCACCTATAGACACTGAGAACGTTTCTGCCTGGGTATCAGTGGAAATTTCCGATAGAAACTCCAAAAGCGCATCATAAGCTATGTTTAATTGGAGCATATCAATTGTTAAAATAAAAATTCCAATTAATTAATGTAGGGTTGGGAGAGGATAGTAAATGCTTTGTCGCATTAAAAACTGCGTTTTTATTTACTGTCCCAATGTTTATTTTACCAAGATCCAAGTTGTTTCGAGCCGTTTCGAAACCAGACAAGTTTAACAATCCAATATTTCGTATAAAAGTCGCCTTTACTCTCAAAAAACCTATTAAAAGATCCTTCTCCAGGTCTGATTTTAATTTTGCGCCGAATGCGCCATAAATGCCAGTTAAAGCGATTTCTCGGCCAATCCATTTTACGGCGGCATCGTTACTATTTGTATTGCTGTCAATTATTGCCGTTTCAATTTCGATTAAAGAACCAACATAATTTTCAAGAAATTCGAAACTGAAGTATTGGCTATCCTCTTCCGATTTGAAATCTGAATCCTGGAGTTTTTGAATTAGAGCTGAATTTGTAGTTACGGGAATTCCTTCTTTAAAAGAAATTAAAGCAGAAATCAAGTGTGAAAAATGAAATTCTCCTTTCTTTCTATTTTTACTAAACTGAGTTGATGCTATTTGTTTTTCACGTATTATTCGGAAAGAGCCTCTGTCAACTTCCTTCAGCAGAGGCAATATGTTACTAAAGATAATTTCAAGCTGATGCTTTATTTTCACAGGTTTGTGGCCGGCGTTTAAAATGAGCATCTTGTCCACCTCTTCTTTGGGGGTTAAATTAATCCATATTTCAAACCACTGATAGTTCTTTTTGTAGCAATCGATCAATGCTTGGTTAGGATCATCCAAATGACTAAATCGCTCTTGATACAATTCAATGATAACCGACAGAACTCTTGTAGATGACTCAATAAATGAAAGGGCTTTTGAATACTTTCTGGAAAGCGCGAATTTTGTAAAGCCTAAAAGTCCGGGCGTATCATGAAACTCTTGGATGAAAAATGAAATTGTTTTCCAAATTACATTTAACCTGTAGGTTCTTTGCAGCCCGTCAAGTATTTTGAAATTAGGTATTTCAAGAATGTTATCTATTATATTAGTGCCATTTGCTATTAGTACAATTGGAGGAATATGTTTTTTTAACAAGACAGTCTCAACTAAATTATCAAGATAAACGTTTGAAACTATTTCCCTCTGAACATCGTAATCCTTGTAGTCATCAGGGATATTTTCTACGTATTCGAACAACGACATTCTAGCCAAATAGCATGTAGAATTCCCATCTTGGCGAGTACCTAAAACTTCTGCATTCATATGTAACTGAAATGTTTAAATGTATAAGTTTTTATTATACAAATGGTATCGCAAATTATGATTTAAGAATCTTATGTTGCCTAAGTAATTAATGAACTAACTTCCTATATTTCAGAAATTTTTCACCCATGAAACCCGGCCAAACCCTCTGGACAAAAGAGCAGCTTATCCTCGCCATTAACCTGTACAGTAAAATACGGTTCGGGCAGATGCATGCTAATAACGCCGAGGTTAAGGATTTGGCCGCGATTATCGATAGGAGTCCATCGGCGATTGCCCGCAAGCTGGGCAATTTCGCCAGTTTCGATCCTAAGCTACAGGCGCGGGGTATCAGAGGTTTGGAGAATGCCAGCAAACTGGACAGACAGGTTTGGCAAGAATACATGCATAATTGGGACCAGCAATTTATAGAAAGCGAAGCCCTGCTTGCCCAGAAGAAGAACACCACCATCGAGGCCTTAAATCCTATCGAGGAGGAAGAATTCGAGCAAAGGGAAGGCAGGGAGGTTGTCCGTTCGGTGTTGGTAAGGCTCAATCAAACGGCTTTCCGCAAGATGGTATTGAGCAATTTCGATAACCAGTGCTGCATTACCGGCATCGACCAAACATCGCTTTTGGTAGCCAGCCATATTTTGCCGTGGAGCAAAGACGAAGGTAACCGCCTCAACCCCAAGAATGGTTTGGCTTTAAATTGCTTGCACGATAAGGCTTTCGACAGGGGCCTGCTAACCATCACCGAAGATTTCAAAATCAAAGTATCATCCGTCTTTCATAAAAGCAGCAACATCCCAAGCATACAGGAAAACTTCATCGCTTACGATGGCATGCCTTTGCTGTCTCCTAAAAAGTTCTCGATTGATGTGGAGTTCTTGAAAGTACATAACAGCACTTTTAAAGTTTAGAAGTTCACTCATATCCGATTGCCTACCCCACCTCATCCGGCTAAATTAGCCGCATGCCCAATATCAAATTCAACTACCGCTACCGCGATGCCGGCAACTATAAAAACCACGGCTGGGTTATCTTCAGCAATCCGGACAACGTGGAATCACGGGATTTGGAAACCCTCATCCAATCCAAACTCATCGACGAGACTTATTTCTACGTTGACGAATGGCTGCTACCCGACCTCCACTTCCCCACATGGAATAACCAGCTAGACCACACCTGGCACGAGTTCGAATCCATCGAACACACCTCCGAAGCGCCGAATACAGCATTAACTTTGGCGGAATTTATAGCAGCTATTGAAAAGGTGAAACCATTTACCTGGTAATTCCTTATTTTAGCATCAATCAATCCCGGCTCATCATGAAAAAGATACTTTGCATCATCACCTTACTAATAACCATAAGCACCATTGCCTTTTCGCAAAAAATACAGCACCCCAAACAAGCCATGACGGATGCGCAGGCAAAAGCCATCCTCGCCAGCATGCAGCAAAAAGGCAGCGACGCCGAAAAGGTGGAAGCGCTAAAGGCGGGGGTAAAGGATAAGGGCATCACGGTGGAGCAACTAACTACGCTGCTTAACCAGTTCGGGACAGATGAAAGCAAACTCATCTGCGCTAAGTTTGCCTTCGCCTACACGGTAAACTATAAAAAGTACGACAAAATACAAGACCTTTTTGGCGACGAGGCCAGCAAAAACGAGTTGGAGGATTTCGTAAAAAGCCATAGGTAGTTTGATCATTTTCGTGATGCCACGAAAATGATCAAACTATATAAGCGTCATGTTGGACTTGTTTCAACACCCCATCATAAAAGTTGCCACAATGCTTATCCGCTTTGCATGCCGGATACCTGCCGTGTGGGGTGCCGAAATAAATTCGGCATGACGGCGAGGGAAAATCAAAAAAGAAAACACGTCATGTTGATTACTATGACATATGCAAATGTTTTTGCCATGAGACTTTGTTTTTCATGAAGATTTCCTGGTTAAACAGGGTGTCCGAATGAATAAGTTTGAATACAATCTTTAGCAAAACGTTTTTTATCCGGTTCAATATAGAAAGGTGTTCAATATTATTATTGATCATTCCTTGATAGTAACTGTAAAAGAGTTGCCCAGGCCTGGTGCACACACTGACTATGCCTTGGTTGAGGTCCACTTTTAAAGGGAC
>NZ_JBFUEA010000016.1:0-134784 GCF_056404435.1 Mucilaginibacter sp. P2_D11 | reverse complement strand
TCTTAGTTGTAAGCGACAAATTTGCTATTAAGGCCTCGGGAATGAAGCCTAAGAGCTGTTTTACGGTGATACTATGATCTTTGAAAATGGCCATATCTCTTTGATTTACAGCATTAATATACTTAAAATCAACGATAAAAACAAATAAATAATTGACAATCAGATAGTTAAATAAAAAAAACAACACATCTCTAAACAAAAAAGTCGGAAGATTAATCTTCCGACCATTCGTGCAATTTCTCCCCCTCTTTCGGAACGAGAGAGGGGGCGGGGGGTGAGTCGAATAGCGACGCGGACACGGCCGTTTGTTTCGAACACCCCAGGTTTTAAACCATACGCTGCCCCACAGTCAGCAAATTATTATCCGGGTCGTGTATGGTAAATTCCCTTTGCACCCAGGGTTTGTACTGCAACGCGGGACAACTTGCGTCGGCTTCCGCCCGGTCGGGCGTCCACGCTTACCAGCCTAAATTGCAGCCTATTTTCCCATCTTCTTTCGCCTCCCGGCAACCTCCAATAGGTAATTTTCAATATAAGGCCTTACCTGCGCTAAAGTGGCAATCCCTTCAAATTCTATTTCGCTGTTCCCAAAATATCCGTTTAATTGGCTTATCAGTTTGCCCTGCCTTGATACTAAGGTAACGGTATGGTTAACAGATGCCCGGCTATCCAGCTCTAATGCAAACTCAAACAGTTTTTGCGGGCAGAATTTTGCATTTGCAGCAATTTCGTTCATAGGTTGTTTATTGCTTCTCACCTGGCAAGTTAAATTATGAGCCATCAATATTTCTGCGCCTTCTTGCGGCAGAGGTAAAAAAGGGTGCCCGGGGGTAAGTTCCCGGCCGAATAAACTTTCCATATTCTTCTCGAACCAAAAACCCTTTGCGATTACTTCTACAAACTGGTCGTGAAACGAAAACAGATAGTGATTAAAATCGGTCAGCATCTCGTTTACATCACCGTTGAATTGGTATGAATTCCCGTAATGTTCATTTTCATATTTAAAACGTTCTGCCAGCCACTTTGAATTATCGATTTTAAACACCCACGCCCCCCTCTCATAAACGGAAGATTCATGTTCATAGGGCATCATTTCACCCCTGCATATTTTTAAGGCATCAAGATTGTAAAAAGTTATCCTGCCAAAGAGGTCGTCCTCTGTTTGAAAATATACCCCGGTTAAATTATCGTTATAGTGAACATCCGGGGGTAGCACCGTATCTGCCTGAACGGGTATATGTATTGGTTTTACAATTTCCATTAGAAAAAAGCATTGATTAAACACGCTGAAGGTAGTCCGAATATGGATCAAATTCGCGGATTTTTTTAAGGATAACGCAGATATTTTACGGCAAATTGTGGCTTTCGGGCCGTTATTACATCATACTTTGCCCCACCGTCAACAAATTATTGTCCGGGTCGTGTATGGCAAATTCACGCTGCATCCAGGGTTTGTATTCCAGAGCGGTAACGCTTGCGCCCTGCTTTTTGGCCAGTTCATAAAATGCTTCGATATCATCCGTACGGATATACACCTGCCCGTAGTTCTCTTTGGGGTCGAGATCTTCGAATAGGAAAAAATGAATCTGGATATTATCCTTTTCCACCATCAGGTATTCCGGGTAATCGCCCCCGAACTGCTTAAAACCGAGCTTTTCTATATAGAATTGACGCGTAATGGCTTTATTGCGCATGGGTAGTTTCGGGTTGATAGCGGTAAGCATGGTGGTTATGGTTTATGGGTATGAAGATAGCAAAACTATAATATTAACCTTTTTGTTTTTTGCCCGGCAGGTTTGAGTTTTGATATTTGATTGAAGGTGTTCCGGGGAATTTTAGTTAAAATGCCCTTTGTGATTAATTAATTCATTTTCAAATATTTACATTGGTTATTTGAAAGCGTAGGGTGTTCCAAAGTGTTCCGCGAAAAATGTAATTAATTGATAATCAATGACTATTTGAAAAATAGTGTTCCACATTCCAAGTGGAACACCTGGTGGCTTTGTGCCGCAACGTGCTTATCCTATCAGCCCGGCGCCGCCTAGCCCACGCTTTGTAACAAGGTGGCTATATAAAGTGCAACACGTAATTAGTTGTAACTATTTATCGTTATTAGCGGTATAAATACGTCATACGAAAAAAAATTTCTCGGTTAAAACGCTTTAACGCTGATAATAAGGAATTTGTTGGATGTTTTTATAACTTAGCGTTTAAGTTAACGCCGCCACTCTCAACCTTAACTGATTCTCATGGACGCTCAAATACCTTTTTTGAATTTCTCCCTGAAAAAGGTATTAGCACAAGAGCCCGATACCTTAAAAAAGGCGAGGATAAAAATCGTTTATACCATCTTGCTGCTGTCTGTACTCAAATTACTGGTGATGCTGCCGATGGTAATTACCCGCATACATGATCATCAGCTTTACCGGGTGGTTTTCGTGTTCTTCTTTTACCTTTTGCTTGCCAAATGCCTGCTTTATAAACCGCAATACATTAATATCATCTCCCATTTTATCGTGTTGACGGGCGTAGGAGCGGTATGGACTAATGTTTTCTTCTTCCAGCAGAGCATCAACCTCATTACCATACAGTTTACCTTTATGGTAACGTTTGTGGGCTATTACCTTATCGATAGCCGTTACGCGGTAATTTACAGCATGCTGGCTATTTTCCCGATAATGTATTACCTCACAGCTACCGGCCGCAACAACTGGCACATGGATGTTATCCCTCAGGAACTCCCTTCGCCGGGTTTCGAAGCCATCGTCTTCATGAACTTTGTAACCATGCTGCTGATACATTACCTGTTTTACTGCGCCTTTAGGGATAACGTGAACGAAAAAGAGGAACTGAACAGGCAACTGCTGGCCACTGTAGCCGAAACCAGGGCCCTGGCCGATTCGCGCTCGGTATTCCTGTCTACCATGTCGCACGAGTTGCGTACCCCACTCAACGCCGTATTAGGCATGGCCAGTTTGGTGCGCGATACCGCCACTGCCGAGCAAACCGAAAACCTCGATATCCTGGAGTTCTCGGCGCAGAGCCTGCTTACGATGGTTAACGATATACTGGATTACAATAAAAGCGAAAACGACCGCATAGAGCTGGAAGCCATACCTGTTAACCTGCCGTTGTTGATGCACCGTGTATGCCTTGGCCTGCAGCAAAAGGCCGCCGAAAAGGGCCTTATGCTAGCTATGGATGTAGACGAGCAATTGAAAGATAAATGGGTGGTTACCGACCCCACCCGCCTTACCCAAATTATATATAACCTGGTGGGCAATGCGCTTAAATTTACAGAACGCGGTGGCGTAAGTGTTATGCTGCGTGTTACGCGGGCCGATGAACATAGCGTAGCCACGTATTTTTCGGTTACGGATACCGGTATTGGCATAGCCGACAACCGCCAGGAAGCCATCTTCGACCCCTTTACCCAGGCGTCGGCAGATACCACGCGGCATTATGGCGGTACAGGGCTGGGTCTGGCAATCGTAAAACGGCTGCTAAAGCTTTTCAACAGCAATATCTTGCTGAAAAGCAGTGCCGGCGAGGGCTCAGAGTTTTCGTTTGCTATAGATTTCAACCTGCACAAAGGAAAGGTGGTGCCGGCTTCTATCCATACTGCCATGAACAGCAGTCTGGAGGGGCTCAACATACTCATAGCCGAGGATAACCCTATCAATGCTTTGTTATTGGTTAAGTTGCTCACCAAGTGGAACGCCCGCTCGGTACTGGCACGCAACGGGAGCGAGGCGGTAGAAAAGCTCATAGCAGAAGATTTCGATGTAGTACTGATGGATTTGCACATGCCCATTATGGATGGTTACGAAGCAACTACACACATCAGGCAGTTGGCAGATCCCGCTAAATCGGGCGTGCCTATCATTGCATTAACGGCATCCGTATCGCATAATATCCACAGCAAAATAAAAGCCGCCGGCATGCACGATTATTTGTCGAAACCTTTCCAGCCTGCGCTACTATACCAAAAGCTTGAGCCGCTGCACAGCGCCAGAGCCGCCCGCGAATTGCTTGCCCATCACTAATAAGGCAAAATACCTGCGGCTTCTTTATCCAATATAATTTACCTTTACCCTTAAATTATAAAAACAGAAATGGCAACCCCAACGCAGATAACCGTAGAAGCAACCGTAAACGCACCCGTAGAGATAGTTTGGAGCTTGTGGACCGACCCAGAGCATATCGTAAACTGGAATGCAGCAAGCGACGACTGGCACACCCCAAAAGCATCTAACGACCTGCAGGTAGGTGGTAAGTTCACCTCTACCATGGCCGCTAAAGATGGCAGCATGAGCTTTGATTTCGAGGGCGTTTATTCTGCCGTTGACGAGTATAAGTTTATTGCCTACGAAATTGCCGACGGCCGCAAGGTAAGCGTTACTTTTATCGACGAGGACGAGGTTACCAGGATTATAGAAACCTTCGAGGCCGAGGGCACGCACCCTATAGAAATGCAGCGCGGCGGCTGGCAGGCTATCTTGAACAACTTCAAGAAGTACGCAGAGGAGAATTGATCAGCAATTCTTCTTTGCCAACCTGATCTTCCGCATGCTGTTATAACAACGCAACACAAATTAGCATCATGAAAAAAATCCTTTCCCTCCTTATATTTCTGGCTGCTTTTGCCGTTAAAGCATCAGCACAAACCTTTAATGCCGACGATTTCAAGAACAACCTCGGCAAATCCAAAACCCTGTGCGACACGGTTTACTCTGTAAAAATATTCAGCGACACACTTGCCCTCATCAATATGGGCGGCAACTACCCCAATCAAAAATATACCATAGCGGTAAAAGGCAACAAGATAGTGGTGGATTGGGCTAATCTTAAAGGCAAGCGCTTGTGTGTTACCGGCGTTTTTGAAATGCATAAAAACCGCCCCGAAATTGTGGCTACCGAGCCACCTCAAATTACCTACCCCTAATTTTTTTTCCGGGTAAAAAACTTACGCGCTGTTAACTAAAAGTTATATAGCCTATGGTTGTATGGGCGTTGTTGCTGATAACTCAAGGGCTATAACCAATAGCTAATTTTTGAGTTTATCTTGCTTTTTCACCCTAAAAATAAATGAGAAATAGGGTAAGGTGTTTCGCGCTTAACACAAAAAATGTATAACTTAAACGCGATTTTAAACCAATTACAAGCTTTTCTTGAGGCAAAGTGATATTTGGCCGCCTTATACCACTTAATGGATATACTTACCGAGAATATTTACATACCCGAAGCAGCGGCCGATGCTTTTTTAAGTCCGCTGTTTCCTGCCATTGGTAAGTCTGCCTCTAGTCTGCCAGTATTGATTCTCGATAGTCAGCTTAATCAGGTAGCAGGGGGCATTTCAGGCGAGCTGTGCTTTGGAAGTGCTGCGGCAGCCGACCAACAGGGCTTATTCCGTACAGGGCAATTGTGCCGCGCTTTACCAAATGGCGATATTCAGCATTTAGGTACGATGAACGCCGATGAAGGGCAAAAACTTCTGCATGCATTTAACGATACACAGCAGGCTTACCCCGCTAACAAAAGCATAACCGAACTTTTTGAGGAACAGGCTGCAGCCACGCCGGATGTCATTGCCATGGTATTCGAAAAACAAAAACTCACTTACAAACAACTTAACGAACAAGCTAATCAGCTGGCGCATTTCCTCGTTAAAAAGGGCGTAAAGACCGATACTTTAGTGCCCATATGCATTGGCCGGTCATTGGAGTTAATGGTGGCTATTTTGGGCATCTTAAAATCAGGAGGCGCTTATGTACCGATAGACCCGCTATACCCGGAAGATCGCATCACCTACATGCTTGAAGATACTACAGCTAACGTTGTTGTTAGCAGCGCCGCTAATATGGGCAGGTTCGCTAACTCCAAAGCAAGTATTATTAATTTTGATGACGACCGGTCGCTGATTGATAAACAATCTACAGCAAATCTTGACCTAAAACCTGCTGCTACCGACCTGGCTTATATTATTTACACATCAGGCTCAACCGGCAGGCCAAAGGGGGTAATGGTTGATCATCGTAATGTGGTAAGCCTGGTGTATGCTATGGGTTATTTATCGCTTGCCGAAAAAGACGCGTTGTTGGTAACCGGGTCGGTGTCATTTGATGCTACTACCTTTGAATATTGGTGTATGCTGCTCAACGGCGGAACACTCGTGTTTTGCCCGGAGAAGGATCTGCTGGAAAGCGCTAAAGTTCAGCAATTGATAACCACCCACAAGATAAGTACCATGTGGTTTACATCCAGTTGGTTTAACCAACTAACAGATAGCAGTCCCGAAGTTTTTGCAGGCCTTACTACAGCCCTTGTAGGAGGCGAGAAGTTATCAGAAACGCATATTGGAAAGATCCGCAATAAATATCCCGATCTTAAGCTCATAAATGGTTACGGCCCTACAGAGAATACCACTTTCTCGTTAAACTATGAGATAAACGATGCTGTATTACGCAACCCTATTCCCATCGGCAAGCCATTGGCTAACCGCGGAGCATATGTTTTAAACAGCGGTTACTTGCTATGCCCGGTTGCCACGACAGGCGAAATTTATCTTGGTGGTGACGGCATCGCACGCGGATATCTGAACAAGCCCGAACTGACCGCCGAAAAATTTGTGGCTAATCCCTTTAGTGATAAGCCAGGAGACAAACTTTACCGTACAGGCGACCTGGGTAAATGGCTGCCCGATGGTAACATTGAATACATTGGCCGCACAGACGACCAGGTGAAAGTTCGTGGTTACCGCATCGAACTGGGCGAGATTGAAAGTGTACTGCAACAAAGCGGCCTGGTAAAACAAGGCGTGGTTTTAGCCCGCGATGATAGCCAGAAAATGAAACGCCTTATTGGTTACGTGGTGCTAAACGATTCCGCCAGCAAGCAACAGGTGCAGGCTTACATGCAGGAAAAACTTCCTGATTACATGGTGCCGGCCGTATGGGTAGCGCTTGATCAAATGCCATTAACGAGCAACGGCAAAACCGACCGCCATGCACTGCCTGATCCGGATCATAATGATATGACTGACAGCGCGTATATAGCGCATCGTAATAAAACAGAGCAAATACTTGCCGCAATTTGGCAGCAACTGTTGGCTGTTGATAAGGTTGGCGTAAACGATAATTTCTTCAAAATGGGCGGCAACTCTTTGCTGGCCCTGAAAACGGTAACCGAATTAAAGGCGCAGAATTTTACGTTGCCTGTTACCAAACTTTACCAATATCCAACTATAGCGGGTATTGCCGCTTATTTGGATGGCAACCTTAAAACGGCCAAAGCCACACTGCCAAAATCAACTGTTAAAGCAGATAGCGGGGATATTGCGGTGATAGGTATGGCGGGCAGGTTCCCCGGTGCTAATACCATTGATGAACTTTGGCAGGTTTTGACGGAGGGCCGCGAAACCACAAAATTCTTTACTGATGCCGAGATAGACCCGTTTATCCCACCAAATGTAAAATACGCGCCAAACTACGTTAAAGCGCGTGGAGTTATTGATAAAGCGGATGAATTTGACCCGATGTTTTTTGGCTTAAACCCCAAGGCGGCCGAGTTGATGGACCCGCAGCAGCGCATATTTTTAGAGATTGCCTGGGAAGCGCTGGAAAGTACCGGTCACCTGCCATCACAGTACAACGGTTCGGTTGGGGTGTTTGCGGGTACAGGGGTCAATACCTATTTTATCAACAACGTAATACCCAATCAGGACCTCATAAGTAATGTAGGGGTGCTGATTGTAACTACGCTTAACGAAAAGGATTACGTATCATCACGCACCGCATACGAGTTAAACTTAACCGGCCCTGCCGTGAGTGTGCATTCCGCCTGTTCTACCTCACTATTAGCCATTGCCGAAGCCGTGGCAAGTTTGCGCAACGGCCAGTGCAATGTGGCATTAGCGGGCGGTGCATCAATTACCTCGCCTATAAACAGCGGGCATTTATACCAGGAAGGTACCATGCTAAGCGCCGACGGGCACTGCCGTTCCTTCGATGCCGATGCGGACGGTACCGTATTCAGCGATGGGGCAGGGGTAGTACTGCTTAAACGCCTGGAAGAAGCTATTCACGATGGCGATACCGTTTACTCGGTGATAAAAGGCGTTGGCGTAAATAATGATGGCGGCGATAAGGGTAGCTTCACTGCGCCAAATGCAAGCGGGCAGGCTGGTGCTATCGCTATGGCTATACAAAACGCCGGCGTATCTCCTGCTGATATCAGCTATGTGGAAACACACGGCACCGCCACCAAATTAGGCGACCCGATAGAGATCGAAGGCCTTACCATAGCTTTCGGGCCGCAAGTTAAAAACCAATATTGCGCCATTGGCTCCATAAAAAGCAACATGGGCCACTTAACAGCCGCTGCCGGTGTAGCCGGATTCATAAAAACTACACTGGCGCTTTACAACAAACAGATCCCGGCTTCTTTATTTTACGAACGGCCAAACCCCAATATCGATTTCGAGGGCAGTCCGTTTTATGTGAACGCCACCCTTACCGATTGGAATGCGGCGAAACGCATCGCCGGGGTAAGCTCTTTTGGCGTGGGCGGCACAAACGTACACGTGGTGCTTGAGGAATATCCGCGGGAAATTAAACAAGGCTCGGCAGGTCATGATCTGCAACTGTTTACATGGTCGGCCAAAACCGGGAACAGCATAAACGGCTACCGCGATAAACTGGCATCGTATATAACCAATTATGATAGCGCCGACCCGGCAGACATCGCCTACACCCTGCAAACAACCCGAACCGATTTTAACCATCGCAGCTTTGTTGTGGCAGGCAGCAAGGAAGAATTATTGGCTAAATTAAATGCAGCCCCCGACGCTTCATCATCAAAAAAAATAGGATCGAAAGCAACTGAAGTAGCCTTCATGTTCCCCGGCCAGGGCGCGCAGTATTTGAATATGGGGCGCGATCTATATGATCATCAACCGGTATTTAAAGCCGCCGTTGATGAATGCGTTGTGTTATTAAAAGGCACGGAACAGGAAAATATCCTTGATATTATATTTAGCGACAGCAACGATGACGCTGCCGGAGAAGCTTTAAAAAATACGCTGTACACCCAGCCTGCCTTGTTCATCATTAGTTACGCAATGGCTAAGCTTTGGATAAGCTGGGGCATTGAGCCAACCGTGTTAACCGGCCACAGCATAGGCGAGTTTGTTGCGGGTTATTTTGCGGGAATTTTTACCTTGCCCGATGCGGTTAAACTGATAGCAACCCGTGCTAAAATGGTAACCGAAACGCCAACCGGCAGCATGGTTTCGGTACGCTTATCAGAAGAAGAATTGAAAGCCATTTTGCCGGATACCCTTTCCATTGCCGTAGTAAACAGCAACCTGGCCGCAGTAGCGGCCGGTACCGACGAAGAGATAAATAAATTTGTAGAAACCCTCACCGAAAAGGGCATTGCCGCCCGGGTGCTACAAACCAGCCATGCGTTCCATTCGGCTATGATGGACCCAATTGTGGCACCGTTTGAGTCGGTAGTGAAAACAATTCAGCTAAACAGGCCCGTTAAACCTATCATATCCACCATAACCGGCAACTGGATGACCGATGCCGAAGCTATCGACCCAGCATATTGGGCACACCACCTGCGTAACACCGTTAGGTTTGCCGGTGTTGCCAATGTACTGGCCGAAGGGGAAGGCTGTATTGCCCTGGAAGTTGGTCCGGGTAAAGTATTATCAGGCCTGGTTAAGCAGCAGGCAGGTGGTAAAACATTTACCGCTATTGCGGGCATAGAAGAATCAAAAGATGTAACCGCCTATGGTTCGGTTTTAAAAGCTTTGGGTACGCTTTGGCTAAACGGAATTGAGCCGGCCTGGAAAGCATTTTACGCCGGGCAAACCCGCCTGCGGGTTAATATCCCCACATACGCCTTTGACCGTAAACGTTATTGGGTTGACCCGGTAACGCCTATAAACGTACTAACCCCACCATTTGAAGTACCTACAGAAACACCAATAGATTTCCCACAAGAAACACCAATCATTATGGCGAATAGAAAAGCAACACTGATAGAAAAGCTGAAAGAGGTTTTTGAAGTTGCATCAGGTATTGATATCGACAGTACTGATACTGGTTTTGTTGAAATTGGATTCGACTCTTTATTGCTTACGCAGATAGCAACCAATCTTAAAAAAGAGTTCAACGTTCCTATTACTTTCAGGAAACTGTTTGAAGAGCATGACACGCTCGATTTGTTAGCCAATTACCTCGACGAAGTATTACCGGCAGATAAATACCAGCAAGCCGCTGCACCTGCGGCAGCCCCGCAAGCCTACCAGAACGGGCAGGCGCAACCGGTTTACCAGCAACCCACATATCAGCAACCGGTTTATCAGAACGGACAGCAACCTGTGTATGCCGCCGCTGGCAACGCTGCCATGACCATGATAGCGCAGCAATTACAGTTGCTGGCCAGTCAGTTAGCCACTCTGCAGGGTGGGGGCATGCCAGTCAGCCAAACGCAGGTAACTTTGCAGCCGCCGCCAATACAAAAGCCCGTGGTTACTAATGAAAAAGTCACCGCACCTGTGGCCCCCGCCTCTTTACAGCCAGATCTTACGCCTGAGGAACAGATAGAAATTAAAAAACCTTTTGGTGCGACTGCCAAAATTGATAAGCACATTACCGGCTTAAACGAAAAACAGCAGGCCTTTTTAGATCAACTGATCATTGATTTTAGCGAGAAGACAAAAACCAGTAAAGCCCAAACACAACAGCATCGTCCGTACATGGCCGATCCACGGGTAGTGAGCGGGTTTAAGCCATTAACCAAAGAAATTGTTTACCCTATTGTGGTAAAACGCTCAAAAGGCAGCCGTTTGTGGGATGTTGACGATAACGAATACGTAGATGCATTGAATGGCTTCGGATCGAACATGTTAGGCTACCAGCCCGATGTTTTAAAGAACGCCATTGCCGAACAGTTAGAAAAAGGTTACGAAATTGGTCCGCAGCATAAGCTTGCAGGTGAGGTTTGTAAAATGCTTTGCGATTTTACCGGGTTTGACCGTGCCGCGCTTTGCAGCACAGGTTCTGAAGCTATTTTAGGTGCCATGCGTATTGCCCGCACCGTAACCGGGCGCTCCATTATTGTGGCATTCAGTGGATCATACCACGGTATTATTGATGAGGTGATTGTGCGCGGAACCAAAAAGTTACGTACCGTGCCTGCCGCCCCCGGTATTATGCCCGAGAACGTGCAGAATATGTTGATACTGGATTACGGCACCGATGAATCCCTTAGGATCATTGAAGAACGCAAAGACGAGATAGCTGCGGTATTGGTTGAGGTAGTACAAAGCCGCCGCCCTGAATTTTTGCCACTGGAGTTTTTGAAAAAATTAAGAAAGATCACCGCAGAAGCTAACACAGCATTAATATTCGACGAGGTAATTACCGGTTTCCGTATGCACCCGGGTGGTATGCAGGCTATCACCGGTATTCGTGCCGACCTGGGTACTTATGGTAAAGTTATAGGTGGCGGCTTGCCGGTGGGCGCTATCATCGGTAAAAAAGAGTATATGGATGCGCTTGACGGCGGCACCTGGCAATTTGGTGACGACTCGAGCCCGGATGCAGGTGTTACCTACTTTGCGGGTACGTTTGTACGCCACCCTTTAGCTTTGGCGGCGGTTAAAGCTTCGTTAACATACATGAAAGAACGCGGCCCGGCTTTACAGCAAGGCTTAAACGACAAAACAACCCGCCTGGCCGCTACGTTGAACGAGGTACTGGTAAAATATAAAACACCTATGTACGTGGCCTACTTCGGCTCGTTATGGAAGGTTAAATATCACGAGGAGTTCCCATACAGTGAGCTGATATTTACTAACCTGCGCCTTAAGGGTCTGCATATTATGGATGGTTTCCCTTGCTTTATGACCGATGCGCATACCGATGCAGATGTTGATTTTATCACCTCGAAATTTGAAGAAAGCATATCAGAAATGGTTGCTGCCGAATTCATCCCCACTTACACTGCTATCGCTAAACCGGCGGCAGTACTTGCGCCGATTGCTGTAGCAGCGCCAACCGTAATGGGCGCACCGCCTGTGCCCGGTGCAAAATTAGGGCGCGATAAAGACGGTAACCCGGGGTGGTTCATCAGTGATGAAAAAAAACCCGGCAAGTATTTGCAGGTTAAATAGTTTTTTAATTGAACGGCGTTATGAATTACGAGGTAAGTCCTGTTGAGTTTGATCCGTTTGCAGGACCCGAGATTGCTTTAGTGGCCCCGGCTACCGAGCCGCAAATTGAGATATGGACATCCTGCCTGATTGGCGGAGCTGATGCCAGCTGCGCTTACAACGATGCTGCATCGTTGCTGTTAACGGGTCCTTTTGATAAAGATGCCATGTTTAAGGCCCTGCAGGCGCTTAGCGACCGGCACGAGGCCCTGCGCACGGTTTTTAGTGCCGACGGCCAGAGTTTCCTGGTGTACAATAACCCACCTCTGCATATCGATTACCACGACCTTTCTTTGCAGAGCGAAACGCAGAACGACCTTTTTATAGAGAACTACACCCGCCAAAACGCTATTACCGCGCTCGATCTGGTGAACGGCCCGCTGTTTAAGCCCACTATCCTGAAGCTAAGCAGCCAGGAACATTATATCACGTTTATAGCGCACCACATTATTTGCGATGGCTGGTCGATAGGGGTAATGATGCAGGAGTTAAGCAAGCTGTACTCGGCCTTTGCCGAAGGTGAGTGGCCAAACCTGCCGCCTGCGCCAAAATACAGTAATTACGCTGTAGAGCAGAACGCCCTTATAGATACCCCCGAGCGCCACGAAATTGAAGATTATTGGGTAAATCAGTTTAAGGGCAGCACGCATTTGCTGAATGTGCCCACCGATAACCCGCGCCCGGCCCAGCGCACCTATAAAAGCAAACGTGCCGATTTTACGCTTGATGCTAAATTGGTAGCCGATGTAAGGCAGATGGCGCGCAAAGCAGGAGCCAGTTTCGTAACCACGCTGATGGCCGCCTTTGAGGTTTATTTGCAGCAAATAACCGGGCACGAAGAGATTATACTGGGCCTGCCCGCTGCGGGCCAGTCCGCCACAGGTAACTACGGCCTGGTTGGTCACTGCGTAAACCTACTAGCCCTGCGCAGCCACCCAAAAGGAGAGCAATCGTTTATAGATTACCTTAAAGAACGCAAAACCCAGGTGCTGGACGCTTACGATCACCAGATGTTCACCTTCGGTAGCCTGCTCAAAAAATTGAATATCCCGCGCGATCCGTCGCGTGCGCCGCTGGTGCCTGTAGTTTTCAACATCGATATCGGGATGGATGAGGGGGTAGATTTCTACAACCTGCGCCACAGATACATTACCACCGGGCGCGAGTACGAAAACTTCGAGATTTTCCTCAATATAACCGACCATAAGGATGCCCTGGTGCTGGAGTGGTCGTACAATACACAGATTTTTGAATTGGCTACCATCAGCCTGATGATGGACGAATACCAGCATTTGCTTAGGCAGATAGTGCAATCACCGGATAAGCTGATAGGCAAATTGCCGCTAATGCGCGCCGATGAGTTTACTACCCAGCTGAAAGCCTGGAATGAAACCCGGGTAGAGTATCCAAAAGAAAAATCGCTGCACCAGATCATCAGCGAAACCGCGGCAAAAAATCCGGGCAGCATAGCTCTAAAGTTCGGCACCGAGCAATTTTCCTACAAGCAACTGAACGAAAAGGCGAACCAGCTGGCCTGGGCCCTGGTGACCGAGGGGGTTAAAAAGGGCGATAAGATAGCCATCTCGGTAGATAGGTCGGACGATTTAGTGGTAGGCTTGCTCGCTATTATCAAAGCGGGCGGCGTGTACGTACCGCTGGATCCCATTTTCCCTATCAATCGCATCAATTACATGCTGGCCGATTCGGATGCGGCAATATTGCTCACCTCTGCCGATTACGCCGGCAAATACGAATCTAAGGCCAAAGAGTTGTTGCTCGCCGATATGATCGCTAACATGGGCAATCAACCTGTAACGGAGCCAAACGTGGCCATCAATGGGAAAGACTTGCTGTATATCCTTTATACCTCCGGTTCTACCGGGCAGCCAAAAGGGGTGCAGATTGCGCATCATAACATGGTAAACTTTTTGTACAGCATGCAGAAGGAGCCGGGCATGGTGGCGCAGGATAAACTGCTTGCCGTAACCACCATCAGCTTTGATATAGCGGGGTTGGAACTCTTCCTGCCATTGGTTACCGGGGCGCAGATCGTATTGGTTGATGCCGCCACCGCAAAGGATGGCTATGCGCTGCTGGATATCATCAAAAAGGAAAAAATCACCGCAATGCAGGCTACGCCATATACCTGGCGTATTATGCTGGAAGCCGGTTGGGAAACCGAGGCGATAAAGGCTATATGCGGGGGCGAAGCCCTGCCAATGGATTTGGCTACGCGGATACTGGCCCGGGCATCATCGCTTTGGAACGTTTATGGCCCTACCGAAACTACCGTTTGGTCTACCATTAAAGAAATTACGCCAGAGGATAAGCAAGTCAGCATAGGCAAGCCGATAGATAATACCTTTATCTACATACTCGATAAATTCCAAAATCCGCTGGCACCCGGTGCGGCAGGCGAAATCTATATTGGCGGCGAGGGCGTCGCCAAAGGTTACCTTGACCAGCCAATTCTTAACTACGAGAAGTTTATAGAGGACCCCTTTGCAGATACCCCCGGTGCCATGATGTACCGCACCGGCGATTTGGGCAAATACCTGCCCGATGGCAACCTGATGTACCTTTCGCGCATTGATGCGCAGGTGAAGATACGCGGCTACCGAATAGAAACCGGCGAGATTGAGTTTCACATGGCTAAGGACCCCGACCTTATACAGGCCGTAGTAATTGCCCGGCCCGATATTAACGGGGTGGATAAACTGGTTGCCTACGTGGCCTTTAACGATGGCTTCGTGTGTAAAGATTTTAACGAATGCACCAATTACTGGCGCAACGAACTGAGGGGCTCGGTGCCCGATTATATGATACCTGATAATTTCATTCGGGTTGACGCCATGCCGCTTACCCCGAACGGTAAGGTGGATAAAAAAGCATTGGCACTAATTGGCCCGATCCCGGCAGATGATGACACCCTGTACATTGCGCCGCGCACCGATGTGGAGCAAATGGTTGCAGACATATGGAAAGAGTTTTTGGGTATCGACAAAGTGGGTATTTACGATAACTTTTTTCAATTAGGCGGGCACTCGCTAATAGCGGTGCAAGTGATGGCTAAAATAGAAAAGGAAACAGGCAAACGCCTGCCGCTCGCCATCTTGTTTGAGAACTCTACCATAGAGAAGCTGGCCCAGGTTCTGCATATGGACGGCAAGGCCATTATGTGGGATTCGCTGGTGCCTATAAAGCCCAAAGGCAGCAAAATGCCTATTTATATCGTACATGGCGCGGGCCTCAACGTGTTGCTGTTCAACGCGCTGAGTATCAATATGGACGACGATCAGCCGGTGTACGGGCTGCAAGCCAAGGGACTCAACGGGGTAGATGAGCCGCTTAACCGTATAGAAGACATAGCTGCTCATTATATCTCTTCTATCCGTGCGCAAAACCCCGATGGGCCGTTCGCGTTGGCAGGCTTTTCGTTCGGCGGCATCATCGCCTTCGAGATGGCCAGGCAATTGGAGGCGCTAAACCTGGAGGTGAAGATGCTGGGCATGTTTGATACCTACGCCTACCGCACGCCGTATTACGACAGCTGGCTGGTAAACAAGGTAAAACGTGGTATGTATGTTGGCCGTCGCCTGTGGTATTCTGTCACGTTTCAGGATGGATTCAAGGAAACTATACAGCACCGCACCAAGGCTGTATCGAGGATGGCCACGCGCCTGATATGGCGGTTGAGGTATGGTAAGGAGCAAAAGGTCGGCTTCTTTGGCTATAGCAACCGTATCGACGACATGAACGATATAGCCCAGAAATATTACCGCATACAGCCATATGATATTGCTATAGAACTGTTCAGGGCCGAGAAGAGGTCCTTTTACCTGGACGATTACGAATTTATGGGCTGGAAGCCATTTGCACTAAAAGGGGTGAACATCCACATTATCCCCGGCGAGCATAATACCATATTTAAGGCACCGAACGATAAGGAATTTGCGCGGATATTGCAGAAATGCCTGGATGCCGCCGCAAAGAAATAAGCTTACAACATAAACTGCGCGAGATTTGGGGAGAGTTAATATTCGGTTTTTAAACGAAGTGGACTGGCAGCACGCCACGCCGGGAGACTTTATTATGGATGATGGCGAGGTGCATGTCTACCGAATCCACATCGGCAGCAACCTGCATTGGCTGCCGGCATTCGCGGCAACGCTAACACCATCCGAAACTGAACGGGGCAACAAATACCACCAGTTGAAAGACAGGCAGCGTTTCGTTATCAGCAGGGGAGCGCAACGTAATATCCTGGGCCGTTACCTTAACCAACCAGCACATGCGCTTCAATTTGTATTGGGCGATAACAAAAAACCGTATCTGCCTGCAGAAGGCAGTGCCGGCCTGCAATACAATATTACGCACGCCGCCGAATGGATACTGCTTGCCGTTTCGCGTACGCCAGTGGGTGCCGATGTGGAGCACATAGATACAGCATTTCCCTTTGCGGATATTTTACCCGAACATTTCAGCCAGGAAGAAGTCGAGTTCATAAACAGCAAAGACCAGCATGACCGTTTCTTCACCCTCTGGACACGTAAGGAAGCCCTGCTTAAAGCCACCGGCCAGGGCCTGGGCGAACACCTCAAATCAACGCCGTCGCTTGACGGGGCGCATGAGCTGCCCTACATTTTGCTAAGCGCAGAAAAAGATTGGCAGATAAACAGTTTTAACCTGATTGATGATTACAAAGCAAGTATCGCCGCCGGGAGCGAAATACATCAGTTACACTTTTTCGACATAAGTTTTTGAGCTGGAATTTCCTGGAAATTTATAGGTAAAACCCGCACGATTTATTGGAAAAAGCTGGAATTTTTTTCTCTCCCCAACACTCCGTATTCAGCCAAAAACAGCCATTTCATGCAAATTTCGCCCTTTTAGTGCCTGCAACGAAAAAGTTATACAAAAACGAGAATTATTAAGAAAAACACAGAAAAACACCGAAAAACACAGAAAAACGAAGGTTTTTTGCGGGCTTTTCGAGAGGATTCCGCGGCTTCGGTGGCAACAAATGGAATGGAAGCATTATCTCTGCTGGGTTCAAATTTCTCCGTATTTCCCCAAATTTCTAAAACTAAAAACTGGACAAAAAACTACTGCGTTGAACCCAATGGGTCGGCTATCGGCGTAAGTGGTTCTTGTGCCGTGGGCTTTAGCGTTTTTATCTGTTGTAGAGACACTACGGCCTTTTTCCACTCCTTGCGCTGTTTGGTGGCTGTTTGGGAGGTGTCGGCATTTTGGTAATAGGCTAGGATGTTCCGCTGCAGTTGCGGTGTAATGTTTTTGTATTGCTGCTCCTGCAGTTTTATCAGTAGTTGGTCGTAAGTTTTATCAGCCAGGGAATACTCACCAAGGACGGCGTTGCGGCCGGTATCAAAGTCAATATCAGGCAGGCTGAGGCGGTTCTCTCCCACTTGTTTCAGAGCCACAGCGTATTTGGCTACTATGGTATCGAAGCTACGGGCGAAAAGCCGTTCGCCCTCTTTACCTGGCGATACGTATTTGAGCGTTTTCAGGGGGCCTATTTTGGGTAATATCTGAATGAAGAATACGGCAACCCGGGCAAAGAATTTTGGTTTCACATGCTCTTTGCCGTACTCCAGCCTGAACGATTTTTTGCTCATTTTATACTGGAATTTTTTCGCGGTCATCCCTGGGGTCATCTTCAGTATGGTGTCTTTATTGGCCTTGAATGCCGATTTGGTAAGCACCGGGAATAAGTTGCGAATGCCCCAGCGCAGCGTATTGATACTGCCGTTGATATTGGAGAAGATGCCGTCGAGTTTTTGGCCGTAGGTTTCGTAAAAGGCTTTCTCCAGCACGGGTACGGAGATGTTGAAGCCGATAAAATCGTGGTAACCTTCGGTGGTGTAACTGCCACGGCCGGTTTGCAGCACATCGTAGGAAAACTCCATGCGGCTGTGCGATTTATGGTCGTCGGCATAGGTGATGAAATCGCCGAATTTCTTTTGCAGCTTGGGGTATATTAGAGGGATGTTGCGGTTGGTAGCCAGCGAGTGGCCGTACTGGTCGGCCATGTAATGCGACAGCGCCCCAAGTGCAAATGCGTATTCGTTGACGTTTTGGGCATCCCGGATAAGGGCCTGAACAAAATCGCCGCTGCGCACATAATGCAGCAAATCGGTAAAAAAGCCATTGCCAAAGGGCATATAACCCATATCCGCCACCATAGCACCGCCATAAGCGTACGAATGTGCCATCTTTACCTCCGGCTCGGTGAGATTTGGGTATTTTTGCCTGATCAGCGGCAGCAAGTCCGACTTCCACGAGGCATCAATAATGGCCTCATGCGCCAGGATGGAATATGCCCGTGAGGGCAATGCAAAGAATAGCATCATCACTACGATAACGAGTGCTTTACGAAGTGGGCAACGGTATGTAAGGTTCTTCAATTCGGTTTGAATTTTAGATTTATGAAGAACCAACAAGGGAGCGAGAATAAAGTTTTAGATGGTAAGGATGCAGCCCCCTCTAAATCTCCCCCGGTAGGGGAGACTTTAAAGCCCTCCCTTCCGGGGAGGGTTGGGAGGGGCCGCTATCTCCCTCGTTCGTTATACACCCCAAATTCTGCTATGGAGATCTGATGGTCGGCTTTATCTATCCAAACACGTACCTTGTTACCATACACGGTGGCAAAACGATTAACCTTTACACGGTTAGTGTTTTCAGTAGTAGCGATAGGTTTCCAAACGCCGTTCTGTAGGTACTCCAGATGATAGTTACTGATGTTAGGCTTCTGCTCGGTAATGGTAACGGTGTTGAACGGTATCTCATGGCCGAAATCTACCTCGTACCAGGGTTTTTCTACCCGCGCGTTCGATGTCCAATTGGTGGTGAAGTCATCGTCGTTTGCAAAATCCATGATATTCATATCCTCGCTCCAACTGGAATTGGATGGCTTATGTTTGGCCAGGTTGGTTGAGATGATAGGTTCGCCGGTTGGCGCCAATGTTGGAGCGGGACCGTCGTTTTTCCAAAGCTCGCCTATTTGCTTTAGGGCGGCGAGGGCATTATCGTCAATCAGCCCATCCCGGTTGGGGGCCACGTTCAGGATGAAGTTGCAGTCTACCTTGTTAAGGGCAATAATATCCTCGTTAACCAGCTTAACCGGGTCTTTAACCGGCGTGGTAGGGAAATTCGTTTTCCAGAACCAGGCGCTGTTGATAGGGAGGCAAGCTAGTGCGGGCATGCGGTTGGTTTCCTTGGATATGCGTTGACCGGCCCCCATTTCGTAGGTTTTGATATCGGTGTAGTATAGACCTTCGGCGGGGTATTTAGCGCCGTTAAGGTCCATAATTACGCATTCGGGTTGTAGCGATTTTACCAGGTGATAGATATCCTCGAAGTTGATATCATCATAAGAGATTCGGCTCCATGGCGCGTCCCAGCCATCTATGATAAGGGCTTCTATTTTGCCGTAATTGCTCAGCAATTCGGTTATCTGCGCTTTTACCATCTCGAAATGCTTCGGGGTAATGCTGTTTGGCCGCAGGCGGTGGTGGGTATCTAAGATGCTGTAATACAGCATCACTTTTAAGCCATTGGCGCGGAAAGCATCCACGTACTCGCGCACTACATCGCGTTTCAGCGGGCTGTTCATTACGTTGTAATCGGTGGTTTTGGTATCCCATATGCAGAAACCGCTGTGGTGCTTGGTTGTTAGGCAACCATAACTCATATTAGCCGATTTTGCGGCCTTTGCCCACTGCGTAGGGTTCAACTTTTTGGGGTTGAAAAGGGCGGGGGAGGCATCCGGGTCGGGCCAGTCAGCATCATTAAAGGTCGGCATGTTGAAATGGATGAACATGCCGAACTTCAGGTTCACGAAGTTTTGCTGCAACTCCGTTAAGGACTTGGTTTGTGCCGATGCAGGCAGGATGCAGATAACAAGGCTCAACAGGGAAAGTGACAGATGCTTGAATTTCATGTGGCAAATGATTGCGTGTTAATAAAAGCTAAACATACGGCTTATCATGTTTATTGTTAGAAATGGCGCAGGTAATTTGTTCAGTAAAAACAGCAAATCTGTAAGCGATATAATATTTAATTTAGCGAAAAGAGTCACGAACAAATTTTACAATTCGTAAACGCAATTATGTTGCATTAAGTGGTTATATTTGCTGCATGAGATCGGTTAAGGTAAGTACGAGGCTTGATAATATAGGGATGACGGCATCTACGCTTTGCGCCATCCATTGCGCGGCAGTGCCTGTGTTCTTGACAAGTTTACCTCTGGTAGGCCTGGGTTTTTTGGCCAACCCATGGGTAGAGTGGGGGATGATCATCGTAGCCTTAGTGGTAGGCGTGTGGTCTATTGCCGGTTCGTTCCTGAATTCGCATCACAAAGCGTTACCTTTGATACTATTGGTTATCGGTTTCGCTACTATCATATTGGGCCATATCTTTACCAAAGGCTGGCTGGAGGCTGTTATTGTACCTGTTGGGGGGCTTACTATAGCAGCGGCGCACTTCGTAAACTATAAGTATGCAGGCACCTGTACATCGGGCGATAGTTTTTTGCATGTAACACACAAGCATCAATAAATGGCACACACACAAAATACGTACCAGTTTGAGGATCTGCTGGATAAGCACCAGTTGAAGAAAACTGCTGCGCGCCTGCGCGTGCTAAGTATGATGTACGCCAAAAATACCGCGACTTCGCAACCCGACCTGGAAAGCGTTATGCATGATATTGACCGTGTTACCCTCTACCGGGTGCTGAACGTATTCGAAGAAAAAGGCATTATCCACAAGGTTTTCGATTTGAATGGCACGGCCAACTACGCCGTTTGCCAATCAGGCTGCCACGAGCACCACCACCACGATGAGCACCTGCATTTTAACTGTACCGCTTGCAAAGGTGTGTTTTGCCTTAACGAGCTAAGCTTGCCGGCCATCAACCTGCCCGCTGGTTTCCTGCCAAGCGGCTTTACTGTTTACGCCTCCGGCCTTTGCCCTAAGTGTAGTAAGATGCAATAATGTTGCAATTAAAATGGCATTAATTGCCATTTTTAGGCAAAAAAAAGCGGTCATTTACCGTAAAATTCCTTTGAAAATCTTTAAAAATCTTTGATTTTCCTGGCTGTTCTTTGAACTTCCTTTTGGTTTGGTAAAAAGCCTGAAAGTCGCAAAAACTTGTGTCGAAAATCTCCGTGTTTTTACCATAATGCGTTAAAAAAAGGGATGTTTTTCTCAAAAAAGCAACCTCAATCGGCAACATAAAAAATGCAGAGCACGATGGCCATTTTCCATAACAATTTCTTTACGCTAATAAAAAGCAAACAAAACATTAGTTCTGGTTTTTGTTCGTACTTTACAAGCTACATCAACGCTTACCTATACATCTGCTAATGCCTTACTACCAGCATTATTCTTTCGACCTCTGGCTCACGCTCATTAAATCAAATCCGGAGTTTAAGAGCGAACGGGCCAAATATTTTCACCGGCACCACAACGCTCAACATAAATCCGTAGAAGAGATAGCCGGGATATTCCGCCGGGTAGATCTGATGGTAAACGCCATAAACGAAAAGACCGGCAAGAACATCGATGCCGACGAAATGTACCTGATGGTAATCGATTCGATACACGATGGCAACATCAACCTGGATGATGTGGATACGGATCACCTGGCCGCCAATATGAAGGATTTGCTGTTTCGGTACCCGCCGCTACTGTACAGCGATGTAACATTTTCTACCCTTATGCATCTAAAACAAAACAGCGGGGGCACTTTTAGCCTGCTGAGTAATACAGGATACATCACCGGTAAAACATTGAGAAAGGTATTAGCGTTGCATAAGCTGGATGATTTTTTTGACTTTCAGCTGTATTCGGATGAAGCGGGCATGTCGAAACCTAACCCGGAGTTCTTCAACCTGATGCTGAAGAATGTTGATATTGTTAACCCTGGCAAACATATCCCGTTAACCAATATTATCCACGTGGGCGATAACCCAAAGAACGATATACTGCCTGCTGCGGCAATTGGTATCAATAGCCTTTTGATCAATTCAAACAAAAAAACCATCCTAAGCCTTATCAACTGATATGAACAGCACTTATTCATTACACCATATCAACAGCGCGCAAAACTTTGGCTTTAATGCCGATGATTACAGCCGCTTTAAGTTTGGCGACGGCCTGGTGTCCAAGGCATTCGGCACAGCCCTGGCAGATGGTTTCATAACCCAAAGGCTGGCCGTGAACCCTATCCGCCAGCAAATTGTGGTGATATCAAGCCCGTACTCGTTTATCCCGACGGCTACCTTCGCTATGAAGAACTGGTTTATTTACCGCTTGAACCATTGGCTGGCGCAGCATAACTTCGCGGTAGCGCAGGAGGCAAAAGTGCATCGTACTATCACCTATAAAGAAGATTATGGCGAACTGGATGCCGAGCAACGTATGAAACTGATAGGCAACGACCAGTTCCATATCGATAAAGACTTCCTAACCGGCAAAACGCTGATATTTTTGGATGATATCCGCATCACCGGCAGCCACGAGCGCATGATCATGAAGATGGTGGGCGAGTACGGCCTAAGCAACGATATTTATATGCTTTACTTTGCCGAGCTGACCAATAAGTCCATCCACCCGAATGTGGAGAACCATTTAAACTATCATCATGTAAAATCGATATTCCATTTAGAGGATATCATAAAAGGCGGAGATTTCTGTATAAACACGCGGATAGTAAAATACATACTAAATTACGATTTCGACAGTTTTTGTATTTTCATTCAAGGGCAAAATGATACATTTACCCTGCATTTATATAACATGGCTTTAGGCAATGCTTACCATACCATTGATGCCTATGCCCAAAACCTTAACCACCTAAAAAAACATTTACTTTTAGATAATTATAAATTAATAGAATATGGCAATTAGTCTTCAAAAGGGGCAGCGCGAAGCTATCGACGCTCCTAAATTTACGATAGGTTTAGGTTGGGATACCAACAGTTCATCAACCGGAGCGGCTTTCGATTTAGATGCTTCTATCTTCGTTATGGGCGATAATAAAAAGTTAGTGGCCGATGAATTCTTTGTGTTTTATAACAACTTAAAATCTCCGGATGGCGCTGTTGAGCACACCGGCGATAACTTAACAGGTGCCGGCGATGGCGACGATGAGCAGATCAAAATAGACCTCAGCAAAGCAGACCCGCGCGTTACCGAAATTTGCGTTGTGGTAACCATACACGAAGCTGAAGCACGCCGCCAGAATTTTGGCCAGGTGCGTAACTCATTCATCCGCATTGCCGATGCAGGTACAGGCGCCGATATTTTGAAATACGAGCTGGAGGAGGATTTCTCGATAGAAACCGCCGTAGAGTTTGGCCGCATTTACAAACGCGACAACAAATGGAAATTTGAAGCCGTAGGTGCCGGCATGAAAGGCGGCCTGCAGGATTATTTGAATAAATACAATTAAGTTGGAAGGTTAAAAGTTGAAGGTTGAAAAGTTAAAATAAATGAACCCTCAACCTTCAACTGAAAAAACCTTTCAACTTTTAACCTTCCAACTTTTAACTTAAAACAATGGCAATTAATCTTCAAAAAGGACAGCGCATCAGCCTCGAAAAAACCGACGGCGCCAAGCTGCAAAATATATGTGTAGGCATTAACTGGGGCGCTATAGAAAAGAAAGGCCTGTTTGGCTTTGGCAGCACCAAAGAAGCGGTAGACCTGGACGCCAGCTGCGCTTTGTACGACGATCAAAAAAGGCTTTTAGAGGTGGTTTACTTCGGTAACCTAAAATCTAAAGACCAGTCTGTTCGCCACAGTGGCGACGACCTTACCGGCGATATGGGCGGCGACGACGGCCTGGATAACGAGGTAATTACGGTTGATTTTTCGCGCCTTAGCCCGGCTGTAACCTACGTGGCCTTTGTGCTGAACAGTTTCCGCGGGCAGGATTTTGGTGCCATCCCTTTTGCATCTATCCGCATTTATGAGGGTACACCAAAGCGTGTTACCGAGATCTTCGCCAAATACGATATCGCCCACGGCCCCGAATTTAAAGGCCATGTAAGCATGGTAATGGGCGTATTTTATAAAAAGAATGGCGAATGGAAATTTAACGCCATTGGCGAACCAACCAAAGACCGCAAGCTGGAAGAAACCGTAAAAACGGTTACACAAAATTATTTATAAGCTGTAATCAGCATCAACATTAAGCAAAATGGAAACCAACCCAAGCAATAACGAGCTGCAGAATTTAAACTTACCGGACATGAACCTGCCGCCGCAAGCAGCGCCTGGCACCACCGTGCCGGTCAAACTGGCTAAAGATGGTACGGTGGATTTGACCACTATCACCCCGGCCGAAGAAACCAAGTTTAAAGAAATTGCTAAAACCATCGACCCTAAAGACGTAAACTCCATACTGAATTACGGTACCGAGGTGCAGAATTCGATGGAGCGTTATAGCAACACCTTCCTCACTTCGGTACGTACCTACAACTCGGGCGAGGTGGGCGTGTTGATAACCGATCTGCTTTCCGAGCTGAATTATATCGATGTAGATGAACTGAACCAAAGCGCGTTCACCAAATTTATCTCTGCCATCCCGTTTCTTAAAAATATCGTGATGGATACCAAGAAGTTGTTTGCCAAATACGATACCGTGGTGAACAATATTGATAAGATAGTGAACAAGGTGAAAGCTGGTCGCGTAAACTCGCTTAAGGATAATGCATCGCTGCAAACTATGTTCGATAGCAATGTTACCTATATCCACCAGATGGAAGAGCTGATCATCTCAGGTCAGTTAAAGTACAACGAACTGAACGAACAGCTTGCCGTGATGGATGGCAACCCGGCAGCTTACGAAGATTACGAAATTGCCGATCTGCGCGATTTTGTGAACCGCCTGGATAAACGACTTGCCGATTTGAAAGTAGTACGCTTCATTATGATGCAATCGCTGGCGCAGATACGGGTGGTGCAGAACAATAACACCACTATTGCCGAGAAAGCGCAGTCCATCGTATCTACCACCATCCCGGTTTGGAAGAATCAGCTCACCATTGCTGTTGCCCTGAACAGGCAAAAGTCGAACGTGGAGATGCAGAAGAAGATATCAGACACTACCAACACCATTTTGCAGAAAAATGCCGAATTGCTAAAGCAAAACAGCATAGAGGTTGCCAGGGAGAATGAAAAAACGGTAGTTTCCTTAGATACCTTAAAACGTACTACGGCCTCGTTGATAGAAACGCTTACCGAAGTGAAACGCATACATGACGAAGGCACGCAAAACCGCAGGGTACTGAACACCGAATTGCAAAATTTGGAATCGGAACTGAAGAAGAACGTGGCGAATGTAAGTTAACCAACCTGCCACCATTGGTGGTTGTTTAAACACAGAGTCCGCAGAGAGGTTTGCACGGAGGTCACAGAGTTTTTGCTGGGTTAAACGCAGTAAAAGCGCTGTGACCTCTGTGTTTTTATCTTTCCTCCCGCCTCGTCAAGTGTCCACACTTGACGAAAGGAAATGGCAAGCGTCCACGCTTGCGGATGTAGTATTTGGGTCAATTATGCGAAAGTTAACGAGCTTTGCATTTGAGCAGTGTAAGCGTGGACGCTTACCAATGTTTTTGCGCCAAGTGAGGACACTTGACGCGGCGGCAAGGTTTTAGATCATTGTATGATTAAACCACAAAATTATATAGATGAATAAGCTATTGTTGGTGTCAAAAATGACACTTGTTTATTTGACAGTGACTTACGTAATATTATTTGCATTTTTGATTAAAAATATCAATGTTATACTATATAGTGGAAACTACATTGTTGTTTTTTTCTTGCTTTTGGCGTTAACAATGGCATCGTTTAATATAGCTTTCTTTCTAAAAAAACTAAACGTTATTGAGTCACGTAGGGTGTTCTTGTATAATGCATTGTTTTGTTTAGTTTTTAGTTTTAAACTCCGGCTGGGTAGTTGGTTTATAAACAACTTGATCGGAATTAAGCTGTCGATTTATTATTTCAAAAACTCAACTGGTTCAGATTATGGAATAATGTACGATTGGTTCAATATTACTTTAATGTTTTTTCACAAGGATCATCAAATCATAGGATATTTTATAGAAATTAACTTATTAGTATTGTTAATTGGATTCGTATTGCTCAAAAATTATAATAAATTACGTATCGGGGCATAGCCGGCATCCCATGCTGGTGCGCGCGTGTCGCGCGTTCCTAATCAACCATGCAAGGCAAAATATCATTAAAATCCTGTAGTTTTATTCGGAAGGAAAGGGCCTGTTAGATATCGACTTTTTATAGTGGCTAAAGCACACGCGGCACGCGTGAGCCAGCAATGGGAGACGCTTGAACCGGCGGGGTTAGCAAAACAAATGTTTAAGACATGGAACTATTCAAAATTACTTTTAAAAGTATCTTCGGATTAGCTATTTTTTTGGGTGTATATTGGGTAATTAACTACCTTTTTATAAAAGGTATACCCATTATGGCCATTGTTTATTTTTATGTTAACCTGGTTCAAACGCCAATCCTGCTAATTTTTATTTTTATAATGTTTTATAATTATCTATTCAGGAAAATTCCATTGTCGTATTTTAAAACCGAATTAGTTTATCTGTTGATACAAATTATTGTGTGGATTTTGCTGTACTTTTCTTCAAGTACTTGCCCAACATGCCCGCAATAAAAGAAAATTTGCCCGACGCTGGCGCGAGTATGTAGCGGAGAAAGAGCGTGAGCATACTTGTGCTACATTCACTCCCGCCGGTTCAAGCGTGCCGCTTGAATCAAAACAAAAGTAGGCGTCCCGCTTACAACAGCACTTTTGCAATGTCAGGAAACATCCGCATATTTATTACCATGCAACGCAACGCCTCAACAAAACAGTCGCTAAAAATCATGCCGTTACATCAGCGGGACGCTGATAGGCGGTTGGGTTCAAGCGAGACGCTTGAACCGGCGAGGTAGGACACGAACAGAACAAGGGAAAAGAACAGATTAATCATAAAATGAGGCAGTATTTATTTGGTTTAATGATGTTTTTTTGCAGTTGTCAATCTGCGCAGAATAAAAAAGTAATTGAAAATGATTATGATATGTTTGTCTATCAAATAAAATATGATGAACGATTGTATGAAAGTGTAACAGGTATAGCACTTGTAAATGGAAAAGTATATTTTTTAGCAAACGATAGTTTGTTGATGACTTATAAAAAACTTCCGGTAAATGCAAGGGAAATACAGAATAATGGTTTAAAGGATTTGCTGAACAATATTGATTTGGGAGAAGTTGCAAAGATTAAAGATTATAGTAAGTGCAATTGCAAAGGGATTACAAAAACCGAATATGTTATACGATATTTAAAGGTAAATAAAGAGCGAAATTTTTTTCTCAATGAAGTGTTGAATTGTGATAAAAACTCTCCATGTTATTTTTTAGAAAAGTTGCAAATTCATTTTAACGAACTACAAAAACAAACCCGCCCGATCGGGCCCTAGCCTGGTGCGAATACCCCCGCCCTGACAGGCGTCCTCGCCTGACTGAGGATATTTTTCAGCGTCCACGCTGGCGGGTGTTAATAGATAACCCTCGATAAACATCCCGCAGTTAACGTTACCAGGCCAAACCTGTGCGCCTGGCCTGCGACCCGGTCGTTATTGGTTTCTTGTGAGGATAAAGTCAGCAGTTGCGGCATCGCGATGCCAGGGAATTAAGTAGGGGGATATTAAAAAATTGGGTAACTTAAGCGTTGACGCTTAAAATTTTTGCGTCCAGGCGAGGGACGCCTGGACGGGCGGGTCTTCTTAAAGACGGCTATACAAAATGGACAAATTGATCATGCAATACAACAACTTTCTGCACCTTTCACTACTGACAAAAAGCAATAATTATGGGTTATCAAAAATGGCTTGGAAGAACCATTGAGAATCTACAAGAAGATGGAGAGTTTATTAATTTTTTTGCCTTCGCAGAATTGGATCAAGTCGAAGATAAAAGCTATTTAATTAACGAAAGCCTTGGTATCGAGGCCGTATTTGATAAAATACATGGACTGCGTACTATTTATTTTTATTCAGAAAATCACCAAGGCTTTTCTGAGTTTAAGCAACCATTGCCGTTAAATTTAAATTTTTCTTTAAATGATAGCCAGGTAAGAGAGTTATTGGGGCAACCTCAAGCGGAAGGGGGCGATGATTACAGCATGATTTATGGCATCACGCCAAAGTGGCAGAAATATTTTTTTGATGATTGCGACATTCATGTTCAATATCGAAATCGCGGAGAATCGATTGAAATGATAACGTTAATGAAACCTCGATTATTTTAGATTCGTCTTTTCTTCCTAGCTGGCGCGAGGTACTGTCTTTAAAAATAAGTTTATTTGAATATTCCCCGCACTGGCGGGCGTCCTCGCCTGACTGACGATATTTTTCAGCGCCCACGATGGCGGGTGTTAATAGATAACCCTCGACAAGCATCCCCCGGTTAGCGTTACCTGGCCAAACCTGTGCGCCTGGCCTGCAGACCCGGTGGTTATTGGTTTCTTGTGAGTATAAACTTAGCAGTTGCGGCATCGCGATGCCAGGGAATTAAATAGGGGGATATTAAAAAAATGGGTAACTTAAGCGTGGACGCTTAAAACTTTTGCATCCAGGCGAGGGGCGCCTGGACGGGCGGGAGTTAAATGATGCCGTTGAAAAACAAATAAATTAATTATGAATGCAATTTTGAAATCAATTATCATGGCGACAATAGCATTCGTAGTGATCTTCTACATAGATGAAAAAATAAAAAGCTATGATATGTCATTTTATCAAGGAAAGGATGATGGCCTTTCGGCACGTGCTTCGTCGGTCATTTTTTTGAGTTCTTTGCTTTTTCTTGTCTATGCTAAGCACCATAGATTAAGATCGGGTTTAATTGGTGCACTTGTTGGGTTTATATCGTCGATTTTAGGATTTATACTTAGTTATTTGGTGTTTAATGAATATGGATTAACTTTTCATATCGTTTCGTTAAGTTTGTCAATTTTAGTTTTTATTTTGCTTAGACATCTTAAACATCCAAAGATTGATATTTAAGCAAATCTCGGCAGGCGTATACAGCGGCGACAGCGCGCCACGCTGGTGCGCACGTGTCGCGCGTTCCTAATCAACCATGCAAAGCAAAATATCATTAAAATCCTGTAGCTTTATTCTGATGGAAAGGGCCTAATAGATATCGACTTTTTATAGCGGCTAAAGCGCACGCGTGCGCCAGTAACGGGGAGGGCAAAAAAGGCAGCAGCAAGTTTGTAATAAAATGGATAAAAGCATAAGTCAATTAGAAGGATGGAAATGGAAAAGTGAAATCCCGTCAAGGAAAACACACGGTGGGATTGAATGTAGATTTTATGAACTGCACAATCAACCTGTATCGGAACTTGACTTGGCAGATATAAGGTTTTTAATAGTTCAAAACACAGGATTAGAATATTTGGTAAATATTGCCATTGATAGACTAAAGGAAGATTTGTTTGTAGAGGTGGAATATTATCCTGGTGATTTACTTTGTTCTTTGTTAAGAATCAATAATGAGCCGAATTTTTGGATAACGCACTTAAAAGAAAAGCAGGAAATAATTGAACTTTACACGGAACAGAAAAAGAGATTGGGTTCAATTGATTTGACTGATGAGCTAATTCAACGAATCAAGGATTCATACCAAGAGTTCTTAAAGAAATAACGTTAGCCAGCCATGCAACGCAATGCCTCGACCATCTTCGGTAAAGTTTTTATTTTGCCTTTTGCATCCTGAGCGATAGCGAAGGATCTTGTTAGCTATGCAAAGCGGGCATGCATAGCCGATTTGCATAGTGGCGAGCCTTGCAAGTATAACAAGATATCTCCTCGCTATCGCTCGTTCGATATGACAAGGGAGCGAGGAGTTACATTAATCTGCATTATGCACCGCCCTTTTGCTAATCAAAATCTGATAAGCACCTACCATAGTATTTTTGTATTTTTACATTTTAAATGGGCTTACGATTGATGGATGAAAACAGGATAAATATTTTAAATGATAGTACCCGCACCATCAGCAAGCTGCAATTGCTTACGGTGTTCTTCAACAACGACATCATTTATAAAATTTACCTGCGTACCCAGGTTATCCACCAGTTATTTGCAACCAATCCCGATTTGGATGCCGGTAAACTGGAGTTGTTCCACCTGCAGTTTACCGTCACCCTGATAGATCTGCTTAAAAAAATAAAGAAGAATAACGAGAGCCGGGCCGACCTGCTGTTAGACGAGGTTGCGTTGAACACCGAACTCATCGACCAAATGGACGATACCGTGTTCAGTGAGCATGATTTTAGTAATGATAAGCAGCGGCAGGCGCTAAAAATGGCGCAAAGCCTGCGCAAGCTGTTTGATGTGTTATCAAACGACCTGGAGGATTACCCCTTCGCCAAAAACATAAACCTTTTTAGCGCGCGCTACGCACCCGATTACTTTGCCGAGATACCGGTAGAAGTACTGGACGAATTGCTGCGTTACAACCCGGCCGACCTTTACACCGATAAATATGCCACCATACAGCGCAAGCTGATGGGCAAACTAAACAAGCACGGCTTTAAAATTGAATTTTATGCCGGCGTAAAATGTGCCGATGTAACTATTGAGGTTTATAAAATTATCGATATAGGCGAGTATTTTCTATATTCACCGTCTAACAACATTTTCCTGTTTTGCGATGTAGCCAAAATTGGAAACGCGGCAACCGATAGCAAATTATCAAAAAAAGAGCGCGTAATGCAGGAACTGCTTGATAAGAACGTGCGCTTGCAAAGCAAGGCAGGAGTAATGAAAACCCATTTGCCGGCCGAAGTGATAAGCCTGCTGGATGAGGATTATAAAAAAATTGCCGATGTTGATTTCTTAGAACATATGAATAGCTTTGACGTGCAAGCGAACATTTTAAAAACGATGCTTAATACCGACTTAATTTAACACCGATATGGACATTTTACACCAACTGCTTGGCGAAGATATAAAAGCAGGTTTATTAATTGTATTGAACTTAATAGTAATAGAAAGCTTGCTTTCTGTAGATAATGCCGCAGTGCTGGCCACCATGGTTATCGACCTGCCACCAAAACAGCGCAGCAGGGCACTTAAATATGGTATTATTGGCGCTTATGTGCTACGCGGTGTATGTTTGTTTTTAGCAGCATGGTTGGTGAAAATTTGGTGGTTGAAGCCACTGGGCGGCTTGTACCTGATGTATTTGGCGTTTGATTATTTTAAAGGTAAGCTAAAGGAAAAAGATGCCGACGGCGGGGAAGAATCTGTAGATAAAGAGAAAAACTGGTTGTACAAATCAACCGTTGGGCTGATTGGTACCTTTTGGGCAACAGTTGCCCTGGTAGAGCTGATGGACCTTGCCTTCTCGATAGATAACGTATTTGCCGCCGTTGCCTTTACGGACCATGTTTTTTTGATTTACACCGGCGTATTCATCGGCATATTGGCCATGCGTTTTGTGGCGCAGGCCTTTGTAAAGCTGATGGAGAAGTTCACCTTTTTAGAAACGGTTGCGTTTATTGTGATAGGGGTATTGGGTATCAAGCTCACTTCATCTTTATACATCCATTTTCAGCCCGAAACGCCATTCTCCAAATTTATGGAGGGCGAAACGGCAGATATAGCCGTATCGGTATTTACAGTAGCCATATTCCTGATACCGGTAGTTACTTCGCTGCTGTTCAATTTCCCTAAAAAGCATACCATCGAACCGGAAGTTGCCGAAGCAGCGGAAGATGTGCTGAATAAAAGCTAAACCGGGCTATGAATAAACTCATCGCATCCATTTTTGGAATAGGATACATAAAAGGCGGCGGCACACTTGCCGCTATAGTAACCTGCCCGCTTATTTGGGCCATATGGCAATTACCTGTTTACCCTGCCTATATTTTATTCATAGTTACGGTAATCATCACCTTCGTGGGTATTTATGTTGGCAACAAGGTGGAGCCCGAATGGGGTAAGGATAGCTACCGCGTGGTAATTGATGAGGTAGCGGGCATGCTGGTAACCATGCTATTCATCCCGGCAAACCTGTACTTGCTGCTGGCAGGTTTGGTGCTGTTCCGCTTTTTTGATATTTTAAAACCGCTGGGCATCCGCAAGCTGGAGGCCCTGCCCGGCGGCACCGGCGTTATGATGGATGATGTACTGGCCGGGATTTATGGCAATGTTGTACTGCAAGTGGTGGTGTACTTTATTTTGCCTCAATTCCAGTTGAGCTGATAGCTTGCATGCTTGTATAATTGGGGTTTGGCCCGGGCTTTTTCTTCCAGTTCGCTCAAAAAAACCAACAGATCGGCCTTTTCGTCGTCGGTTAATTGCATCAGCTTAAGGGCCGCTACATCGGGCTGTCCGCTTGTTTTTGCAGCATGCAGCAGACACCATTTGATCAGTTGTAACTTACGCGCGCTATCCCCAAAGTTTTGGTTTACGAAAGTAATCAGCTTATCATCAAAAACATTGTGGTTTTTAAGCAGCAATTCCCTGGCTATAGTGAAATCCAGGAAATGATTGTTGCTGAATTGTACCACGGTTTGGTAATGCAGGTCGGTACTGGTATTTATCTCGCGCAAAAAACCAACACTTATCAAATCGTGGTAGGCATGGTGGTATTGTTTTATCAGGCCGCTCACCTTTAGTTTGTCTATATCAAATCGGCTGTTCTCAAAATTCATTAAGCTAACCAACTCATCAAGCAATAATATTTTCTCGTCGGAATGCGGGCCAAGGTAAATCTTGTTCAGCACGAAATTTGATATCAGCTCGTACAGGCAAATATGATTAACATCGTTCAGCGAGAAATTATCCTTATGCTCCTTATAGTAAAACTGAAAGTACAGTGGATGGTTAAAGTTATCGGCCAGGTCTATTGCCAAAAAGTTTTTGATAAAGGGATTGATATTGAGGCAGAGCTCTTTTATTTCGGCCACGGTAAACAGGGGCACGTTTATGCACACATTACTGTTCTCGTTCCAAAGCCCGGTGTGCCAGCTTTCGGGGTGGTTTTGTAGCAGGTGCTTATTATTCATCCAGGTAGCCGAGCGCATGCTGACGATTAGCTTAAACCATGAAGTATCCTGGTATAGCGCCAGTATGTCGATCACCTGGTCCATCAACAGCTCAAACTGCTCAGATTTGTATGAATGTTCGTCCAGCCCATCTATAATCAGGTAAAAATTGCCGTCCTGTCCGCCGCCGTTGTCAACCAATGCCCGCAGGTCTTTATCAGTAGAATAGCCCAGCAGGCCTAGCAGCCAATCGTTAAGGTCGCGTCCGCTCAGGAATACGTTCATGAGCGCATTGCTGCTGAAGAATAAGATGATATCATTGCTCTGGCCCGATGAATTGAGCGACAGAGCGGTTTCCACCCAATGGCAGATCGCTATGGTTTTACCGTATCCGGCGGGCGCAGCCAATACGGTTGCCGAATAATTGCCCGGCAAAAAGTCATTGAGATGCTGGTTGATGAATTGCCTTTTTATGGTTTGGTTATAAGGGATGCCCGATTTGTTTTTTAAGGCATGCAAAGTAAAGTTGGTTATTTTGGCAGCGTTTTGCTTCAATGTTTCCCAATTGGCGTTGCTTGTCGATTGCTTACCGGCCATACCATCCTGCTGCAGGCGGAAATCGTCCCAGCCCTCATAGCCGCAATACCTGGCCATTACATCTATAGTGAATAACGATGGGCGGAACTTGCTGTACGCAAACCCGTAAACGCGTTTCAGCGTGGTTTCACTTACGCTTTGCCTGGTAGCTTCGAATATTTTGAACGATATAAGCTTGCAGTCGCCCGGTGCCACGCTCTTCAAGCCAGAATTGGCTAGTACGGCCTGTTTAAGGATCTCTAGGTAATAATTTAAGAAGGCGGTCATGGATAGCTAATATATATGGAAGGAACGGAAAGCTATATTTAAACAATAACCAGCTGGATACACTGCCACACCGTAAGGTTTTTAGATACCGAACCAGCTGTTATATGCTTGCCGGTTTTGTATTCCTCGGCCACAAGCTGCAGCCTGTTTTCGAGCATGCGGCACAGTTCTCCGTCATCGTTATAGCCCATAGCATACAGCGGGGTATCCGTCAGCAAATTGTACGGGTGCGCTGCCGATTGCCCGCATATCGTTAGTATATCAAACTTAATTTGGTTACTGATATATACAATGTCCATCTTACAACTTAATCGAATACTTTCTAATACGTAAATATAATTATTAAGTTGTAAGGAATTTCGCAGCCAATGCGGGTTGTTAATTTTATTTTTCTTATTAGTTAATTTTAATTATAAAGGCATTCAAAATTTACCAATATGTTTAATTAGTTAATAAAATAAATTAAAAATATACCAATCGGGGGAATTGGTATTTCTACTCGTTTTTAAAATCGGGTATAATTACCTGGTTAAAATGCACCTCGAAAACGCCGTATTTAATAGCAAAAAGCACCAGGCCGGCGGTGTTGCGGCAGTTTGTTTTTATCAGCAGGTTGTTGCGGTGCCCTTCTACAGTGCGTACACTTAAAAAAAGCTCTGCGGCTATCTCGGCATTGTTGTACTCCTTACAAATCAGCAAAAGCAATTGTTTTTCGCGCTTGGTTAAAGCTACGGGTATTGCATTAAGCAGGGTATGGGCCTGGCCTCTGTGGTTGCTGCTATTCCTGATGGCGTTCAGCGCCTCGTTATTGAAATAAAAGCCTTTTTCATGCACCGTGTTTATGGCTGTTATCAACTCGTCTTTATCGCAGTTTTTGGCCAGGTATGAGGCTGCCCCAGCATTGATCATTTTGGATATAAGTGCCTCATTTACATGTACAGATAGTATAATTACCTTGGTTTCAGGGTAAAGTTCGTGCAGCAGTTTATTGAGTTGTATGCCGTTCATGCCGGGCATATCCATATCGATCACGGCAACATCTACGCCGGTATTTAATACCTTAAGTGTATCCAGCAGTTCCTGGCCGCCGGGGCTATCGGTAACCAGGTTAAGGTTATCTATCGAATTGATAAGCATAGCCAGGCTCTGCCTGAAAAGGTTCTGATCGTCAACAATTGCTACGCTTATCTTTTCCATCATTAATAGTTTAGGCCAGGGGGTAGTTTATGTTGATGCCAAACCCCTGTCCCGGCTGGGTACTCAATACAAATGTAGCATTTATGTTGAGCAAGCGGCTCTCGATGTTTTGCATGCCCATTCCCTTCCTGCCCGTATCGGCAGATACCGGCAGGCCTTTGCCATTGTCGCCGTAATCTATCGTTATTTGTTGGCTGCTGGTTGCAAACGCAATTACCGCCCTGCTGGCACCCGAGTGTTTGATGGTGTTGTTAAGTAATTCTTCCAGCACGCGGTAAAGTGCGGTGGCAACGGTTATATTCAGTTGCTCCAATGCAGCTTCGGCATCGTTCACCACATCTATCTGTAACTTGCCCGATTGGTTGATGATGTCGCAATGCTCGTTTATAGCCGCTGCAAGCCCGTAGTAGCCCAGCGTAGCAGGGGAGAGGTTGTGCGATATATGCCTTACATCTTTCACTATCTTATCGATCGTGGTCTTGCTCGATCGTAAGAAATCTGCGTAGTGCTGATCTTTTTGGGCCGGCTTAAACATTTCTATAAGCAGCCTCAGGCCCGAGAGGCTGGTGCCCACGTCGTCGTGCAGGTCTTGCCCTATGCGTTTACGTTCCGCCTCCTGCGATTCTATCACGGCCCGCAGCAAATCTTTCTGGTGCGCGATTTCGGCCTGCTGAAACTGCTGGCGTTGCCTTAGCAGCCTGTTTTGGTTGCGTATAGAAAATAAGATGAACGATACTACCAAAATGGCGGCACCGCTCATCCCCAGGATCATTTGGATGTAGATATTGTCTGTTGTGCCCTGCATTTGTTGAATCCTATTGCAAATAAAATATATTCTATTGCTAAAACAGTGGCGTATCCTATAAATATAATCATTTGTATAGTGCCGGCTACCGTCATCATGTTAAAGAAAATAAACATAAATAACGAACTGCTATAATAGAGCAACACGCCGGCGACAATCCAGTTGCTGGCAAAGTCGCCCCATTTATGGTCAAGATCGTTATTGTTTTTAGAGAAAAACAACATGCAGCAGGCAATAAGGATAAGCGCATCTACCGACCGGGAGTAGCCATCTAATTGCTTAAAGCTTTGGAAGAAAAGCGTATTGCACAAGCAGAAAAACGCAAACGCTACGGCAACACCGTACATGATATACTTTATACGTTTGCTAAAAAATTCAGCGAAAAAGGCGATAATAAAGGCAAACTCAAAAGGCGTATAAATATGGAACAGCCAGAGCGTGGGCAAATGGTAAACACGCGCCATAACAGTAGCTGTAGTGTTCATAACCACCGAAAAAATAATAAAGGCCAGTAGTATTTTAAACGCGCGGCTTAAATGCCGGTAGTTAATAAATGCATAAACGATAGGGATTAATGCGGTGGGAGGAGCGATGAACGTGGTGTAAATAAAGAAAAACTTTTCCATTGATGTTTATAAGCCTTAAAGATATTAAAGCTTATAAACATCTGCGGAAGAAATTTCAATCAGCTTTCTAAAGTGGGGCCGCCGCCGGTTGGGCAATAGGGAGGGCAGGGGGTAAACATGTCTACGGTGCCGCTATGTACTTTGCCGTGTTCGTGGGGCAGGGTAAGTACTTCTTCGCCGTCAACAATCGCTACCATTACCATTTTGGCCGTCGTCATGTCGCCGGCATCTTCAAGTGCCATATAAGTCCTTATGCCTTCCAGACCGGGGCTGTTGGTAAGCAAAGTGTTTATAGACGCGATTGGGACATAAAAAGATCTCACCTGAAAAACATCTTCTGATGTTGACAGGTGGCTGCGCCAGTTTGCTGCCCATGCTTTTCCGGTTGCTAAGGGGATAGTGCCGTCTGCTGAATTTTCGGTTTCGTTGCTCATTGGTTGTTTAAAAGTTAATATTAAGGGATTGGGTTAATTTCTCTATATGTAAAGGTTAAGGATTTATCCCCGATTAATAATATGGCCTTTTACGGGGATAACGCGGTAAATATAGCCCTCTGGGGCATTTTTTGCCGGCAAATTATCAAATACATTAAGCTTAAGCGTCGCTTTATTACAATGAACAAAATGAACACGTTTTTTTTTACCCCTCACTCGTATATAAGTTAAAATTAAATGATGCCGCAATTATTAACCATTCGCGGCATCATTTAACGCAACCAATTATCGTAGCAAAGCAAAAACCCAGGTACGAACGTATAAACCTTTTATTTTAATCATTATGAAAGTACACGCTATTGCACCAACCAGGCCCAACCTTAAAACCAAGGGTTTCTCTACCCTGCACATTCAAATTTTTATGATGATACTGCTGGGGAAGACAAACAAGGAAATCAACAGCCTTTTCGGTTACACGCAACGATCGCACGCGGTAGTAGATCATTCGCGCAAAGTGATGTTTAAGCTGCTCGCGCTGGAGAATTTGCCTAAACGCCAAAGCTCCGAGCAGGTGGTGTACCCGCGCAACTACCAGTTCTGGTGGAAGAAGCTATTTGATAAACACCAAAAAACACTGCTGGAGATGGCGATATCTCCCGCGTTTTATGAATAGAAATACTGATCTGTGGTTTATAATGGAACGTTCCGGTTGTGAGGCCGGGGCGTTTTTTTTTGCGTTAGTGTTGAGGGTTAAATTAATCCCTGATCTTTCAGGCGTTGGATTACTTTATCAGCATCTACGGTATCGTGCTCGCTTTTGAGGTATATTTCGGATAGGAAAACGATTTCTTTGACCAATACAACATAGGTTATCACCCTTGCGCCACCCGATTTACCTTTGTTTGTACCCGAAATAGATAACCTTATTTTGTAAATACCCTGGCCAAGATCTGTACCTGTAGTCGGGTTTTTCTTTAATTCGATAGATAACGCTGCTATATCATGCAGTACACTTTTGTGCTTTTTTGATATGGCCTTTAAGCCTTTAACAAAATCTGAGGTTGGTATTACTTCGATAGCCATCTCTTACGACAAATCGGCAAGAACCTCTTCAATTGTTTTTAGCTTTATTTTACCTTCTTCATGAAGCTTAATTTCCTCAAGCGACCTTTTCAGTCGCTTATACATCGCAAGCTCGGCTTTATTCAATGGTTGGTCGATGTTGCCGGCGGCAGTGGGTTGTATATCATAACTCAGCCCTAAAGCATCCAAAACAGCTTTTACAGCCTTTTCGGCTTTCTTGTTATTTATGTTTACAGTTAGCGTGGTCATACGATATCAAAAATACAAAAAGTACTTAAATAATTAAAACAGCGCACCAGATTCAATTCCTTCCCCTGGCCTACGCCATTTATATTTTTTGGCCTATTCAATTTGCGTGCGTATTGCTAACATTTGGATGCTGATAATATTTACCTTCAGTATTTAAAACGACAAGAGATGGCCATCCCACAAATTGAATACCAGCGTGAAGACACCCTGGATGCCGAAGAATTTATTGATGTGCTGAAACGCAGCACGCTGGCCGAACGCCGCCCCGTTGACGATATAGAACGCATAAAGCTGATGTGCCAAAATGGAAACTTGTTTGTTACCGCCCGCCACAACGGTAAACTTGTAGGCATTGCCCGCAGCCTGAGCGATTTCGCTTTCTGCACCTACCTGTCAGATCTGGCGGTCGACGAGCAATATCAGCGCCAGGGCATCGGCATCAGGCTGATAAAAGAAACCAAGATACATAGTCCCCTGGCCAAACTGATACTATTGGCTGCGCCTGCGGCGGTAGATTATTACCCCAAAACCGGCATGACGAGGTTCACCCATAGCTTTTTGCTGGATAACGTTGCCGACCTGAAAGTATAAATGTTGCTAAATTGTTTTTTTAAGGATGTAGGAGTATTTCGATAGGCAAAAAATACATAATTTACAGCGCCGATTGTAAATGCTGCTGTAATGAAAAAACTCCTGCTCCTGGTGCTCGTTTTCGCGTTTGCAACGCCCGCATTCGCGCAATTCGCGGTGTCTGCAAATAGGCATTACATTCTGAAAGCAGGCGAGCCATTCTTTTGGCTCGGCGATACGGCCTGGGAGCTGTTCCACCGGCTGAATAGGGAAGAAGCCGACAGGTATTTGAAACATCGCAGTGCGCAGGGCTTTACGGTTATACAGGCTGTTGCTTTGGCCGAGCTCGACGGCTTGCATATCCCTAATGCTTATGGCGAAAAGCCGCTAATAGGCGACGACCCCGAAAAACCCAACGAAAAGTATTTTGCGCATGTAGATTATATAATAGATAAGGCCAACCAATACAACCTAAACATAGCTCTGCTGCCCACCTGGGGAGATAAAGTGTTCAAGGATAGATGGGGTGCCGGGCCCGAGATATTCAATCTACAAAACGCAGCTGCCTATGCAGGCTGGCTGGCCAACCGGTATAAAAATAAGACCAACATTATATGGGTATTGGGAGGCGACCGCCAGCCCCGCGGCCAGGCCGATTTGGCCATTTGGCGCGCCATGGGGCAGGCTATCATGAAAGCTACCGATGGCAAAGCGCTTATCAGTTATCATTGCCAACCCAACCAATTAGGCTCTGCCGAATGGTTCAGGGGCGAGGCGTGGTTCTCGTTCAATATGTTCCAAAACGGGCATTGCCGCGATACCCCGGTTTACGATAAGATATTTGCCGGCTACAATGCGTTGCCGTTAAAGCCGGTTCTTGATGCCGAGCCCATTTATGAAGACCACCCTGTATGTTTCAACGTGGCAGATTTGGGTACCTCCAGCGCTTACGATGTGCGTAAATACGCCTACCTCGATTTGTTCTCTGGCGCGTTTGGCCATACCTATGGCTGCCACGATGTATGGCAGATGTACTCGCCCAGGTACGAACCGCTGAACGGCCCGCATATGTTTTGGTACGATGCGCTCGATTTGCCGGGGGCCATGCAGATGGGTACACTAAGCAAACTGATGCAAGCCCGCCCTTTAACGGATAGGGTGCCCGACCAATCTGCCATACTTGAAAATAATTATGGACCCGCCGATAGGATACAGGCCACTCGAGGGAACGACTACCTATTTGTTTACACTGCAGCAGGCAAGCCCTTTACCGTGGTGGCAGGCAAGATAAAAGGCGATAAGCTGAACGCCTGCTGGCTCAACCCGCGCAATGGCAAGGTGCAACAGTTGCCACCAATAGTTAACACACAAAATTGCAGGTTTCAACCACCCACCACCGGTTACGGGCAGGATTGGGTGCTGATACTTGATGATGCCGCTAAACAATATGAGAAATTATAAACACATAATGATTGCGCTGGTTGCCATTATCGGCAGCCTTGCGCCCCTGGTTTCGGCTGCGCAGGCGCAGCAAAAACTTAACTACACCATAGCGCCATGGTATGGCAATAAAAAGGCTGCGGTAAGCTTAACGTTTGATGACGGTATCCCCGGGCAATATGCCGTTGCGATACCGTTGTTGGATAAATACGGCTTCAAGGGCACGTTTTTCATGTCGGTTTCCATCGTAAATGCGCAGCACATCAGTTGGCAGCTCATCAGGAATGCTGCGCTTGAAGGGCACGAGATTGCCAACCACGCGCTAACCCATCCGCATTTCATCAAAATTGCTTTAGATACCATTGCCATAGAGTGTGCCGAAGCCAATAAACAGATGGACGCGCTGATACCCTCGCAGCGGATGATTACCCATGCTTATCCCTTTGGCGAGGGCGGCGGCAATACCGATAAAGACAGGGCCATCCGCAAAACGGTTGCGCCATACTTTATAGGGGCAAGGGCCACGCAAAACAAGCCATACGCTTATAATACCTACGATTTTGCCAAAACCAACGACGATTACTACAACGTAAACAGCCAGATGATAGCCGATTCGGCATCGATGGCGAATTTTGGGAAATGCATCGACGAAACTATTGCCGTTGGTGGCTGGTTTTGCCCTACCTATCATGGCATTGAAGATGGCTGGATCATTACACCCGGCAAAATTTTCGCGCAGCATTTAATTGAATTAGAAAAACGTAAGGATTCTGTTTGGATTGCGCCTTTTAAGAATGTTATTCAATATCACAAGGAGCGTAATTCGGCAACGCTTAAGCTGATAGAAAAGAAGGCCTGGAGCTGGAAGCTGAGCCTTACCGATACTTTGACCAACCGCCAAAACTGGGATCAGCCGCTTACCATCAACCTCAATATTGAAAGGCGATTTTTAAAGAAAGTCACTCAAAAAAATAAGAGACTGCCGTTTAAACAAAATGGCAATATAGTCACCTTTGATGCTGTACCCGGGAGGGATAAGATAATTGTGGAGTTTAAGCATGTTTTCGCGCCGCGATAGTCAGATAGGTATGATCACCCTTTTTCTGACCCTTTCAATGGGAAAGCATTATGCATTCATCCTTTCTCTTTTTTATATCCGCTATTATTACATCTATAGCCGTACAAAAAATTACTGAAGACCCATGTTATCATGACAGTTCAGGACAGTTGTTGCTTTCATCTTTTTTACATTAGTCGCACCATACATAAAACCACCTTTTAACCTGTAATTCATGTTGAAAATGTACCGAGACCATACTTAATGCGTTTGTACGCACATTAATTAATATTGCTTTTTGTTCGCCACTGTATAAATCCCGGCAGGCCCTATTACCGCCAATTATTGAAAAAAAAATGAGAAAATTTTTACTCCTTGTTACCGTCTTTACCCTAATTACCGCTTTTGCGCAGGCACAGGTTACCGTAAACAAAATTTTATGCGAAAACCGCAGCAACCCCATAGGGCTTGATGTGGCGCAGCCCCGCTTTACCTGGGAACTGGCTTCTGCCGGGCGCAACGTTAGCCAAACGGCATACCAGGTAAGGGTGAGCACTTATCCCGATTTCAGGAAACCTATCTGGGTGTCGGCTAAAATCGTTTCAGATTCATCTGTACATGTGGCATATAAGGGCAAGCCCCTGGCCTCGCACACCAAATATTATTGGCAGGTGCGCATTTGGGATAACGCCAAAAAAGCTTCGGCCTGGAGCGAAACCGGGTATTGGATTACATCGCTTTTTAAACCAACCGAATGGCAGGCCAAATGGATTGCTCCCGGCTATAAAGAAGATAGCCTGCGGGCATCTCCAATTTTCCGCAAAAGCTTCAGCTCCACAAAAAAAGTAAGCTCGGCTATTGCATTCATTACTGCGCACGGCCTGTACGAAGCACAGATAAACGGCCACAGGGTAGGAGATGCTTACCTTACACCGGGCTGGACCAGCTACAGCAAACGCCTGCAATACCAGGCTTATGACGTTACCGACCTGCTGGCTACCGGTAGCAACACCATTGGCGTTACATTGGGCAGCGGCTGGTACCGCGGCACTATTGGCTTTAATAACAACGTGAATTATTTTGGTAAGGATATTGCCCTTTTACTGCAATTGCATGTAACCTATTCCGACGGCACATCGGAAGTAATTGTAACGGATAATAGTTGGAAATCGAGCACCGCTGAAATCACCTACTCGGAGATATACAACGGCGAAACTATAGATAACCGTAAGATAAAAAAGGGTTGGGCCGTAAATGGCTACAACGATAGTGGTTGGAGCGGTGTGCAGGTAATGGATTATGGTGTGAAGAACCTGCTGGCCACTTATAACGAGCCTGTACGCAAACACGAGACTTTTAAGGCCCTGCGCGTAATCAAAACCAAGAAGAACGAACATATTGTTGATTTTGGGCAGAACCTGGTGGGTTGGGTAAAAATAAGGCTTAAGGGGAAAAAAGGCCAGAAAGTAACCATATCGCATGCCGAAGTATTGGATAAAGACGGTAACTTTTACACCGATAACCTGAGGGCGGCCAAGGCGCAGGATAATTTTATACTTGGTGGCGACGATGTGGAGGTGTTCGAGCCGCACTTTACGTTCCATGGTTTCCAGTTCATCAAAGTGGAAGGCTATAACGGCGAGCTTAACCCGGATGATTTTACGGCGGTGACTTTGTATTCGGACATGGCACCAACAGGTACCTTCAGTTCATCCAATGCGCTGGTAAATCAGTTGCAACATAATATCCAATGGGGGCAAAAAGGCAACTTTTTAGATGTACCTACCGATTGCCCGCAGCGCGATGAACGCCTGGGCTGGACGGGCGACGCGCAGGTGTTCTCTCGCACCGCATCCTTCAATATGAATGTAGATAACTTTTTCTCCAAATGGCTTAAAGATGTGGCTGCCGACCAATTAAGTAACGGTTCGGTGCCATTCGTGGTACCCAACGTGCTGGGCCAAGGGGCCGCCGGCAGCGCAGGCTGGGGCGAAACCGCAACCGTTATCCCTTGGAACATGTATGTAGCGTACGGCGATAAGCAGGTGTTGGTTAACCAGTACCCCAGCATGAAAGCCTGGGTAGATTATATGAAGAATAACGCCAAAAACGACCTTTGGAACACCGGTTTCCACTTTGGCGATTGGCTGTTCTACAGCGTGAACGACGATACCGACGGCACATCAGCCGTTACCGATAAATACCTCATTGCCCAGTGCTTCTACGCCTACTCTACGCAATTGCTCATCAATGCAGCACAGGTATTAGGCAAAACCGATGATTACGAAACCTACGGCAAGCAGCTTAAGAACATCAAGGATGCCTTCATGCGCGAATATGTAACCGCCAACGGCAGGATGGTATCGGGCACGCAAACGGCTTATGTGCTGGCGCTTAACTTCGATATGATGCCCGAGAACCTTCGCCCGCAGGCTGCGGCAAGGCTGGCAGCTAACGTAAAAGCCTACAACAATCACCTCACTACCGGCTTTTTGGGTACGCCCTATCTTTGCCAGGTGCTCAGCAGGTTCGGTTATACCGATGTGGCCTATAAGCTGTTGTTGCAGGATACTTACCCAAGCTGGCTATACCCCGTAAAAATGGGCGCAACCACCATCTGGGAACGTTGGGACGGTATTAAGCCCGATAAAACTTTCGAAACGCCTACCATGAACTCCTTCAACCACTACTCGTACGGTGCCATTGGCGATTGGATGTACCGCACCATGGTAGGGTTGGATACTTATAACGATGCGCCGGGCTATAAGCATATCAAAATAATGCCGCACCCGGGTGGCGGTTTCAGCAATGCATCGGCAAGTTTGCAAACGTATTACGGTACAGTGAGCGCCGCATGGAAGATAGCCGAGGGCAAGCTAAGCCTGGACGTACAAATCCCGGTAAACACCACGGCATCGGTGTATATCCCCGCAAAGGATGCGGCAAGTGTAATGGATAACGGCAAGCCATTACAAAACGGCAAGCCTTATCAGCCAGCCAACAGCAAAGAAACTTATGTACAGGTAGAACTTGGCTCGGGTACGTATCATTATACAGTAACTAATTGAAATTAATATGGCCGGCGGCGAAATCTTTCGTAATTTAAAGAGCCTATTAAACAGCGTAAGTGACAGGATGAAAAACTCCTCTGGTAATATTAAGAATTTTGAGATTTCCCCAACGGGCAACCTGCTGGTTTATAAAAAAGAGTATAGCAAAGAATTTATTGAATCGACCATCAGAAAGGAGAAATTGAATGGGCTTCGCATTTTTGCACATTTAAAGGAAGACAGGCTTGATAGTTTTGATTTTTTAAGTGAATTCACCTTTTTGGAATCCCTTAGTATAGCGAGCCTCGACGATGCCGACTTTAGTTTTTTGAACAACTTAGACAAGTTGAAGGGGTTAAGCCTCTATCTACAAGGAAACAATATTATCGATTTAACCTCTCTAACTCACCTTCAAAAATTAAGTATCCAATGGCGAAAAGGACGTGTTAAAGGTATCGAAAATTGCCAAAACCTAAAATCGCTTTTTCTAATTGAATACAAGGAACAGGACCTAGATCCTATTAAAAATCTGGCGGGTTTAAATGAATTAGTGATTAAAACAGCTTCTATCAAGTCGTTAAAAGGTGTCGAGAAATTAATAAATGTTCGAACAATGCTTTTGGGCGCATGTCGGTCATTGACATCGATAACAGATATTTCTTATTTAAAAGATCTCACGTCGCTCAAAATCGATATGTGTCGTCGCATAGAGGATTATCAGGCTTTAAATACCTTAACAAAGTTGGAGGATTTGCGAATCGTTGATAGTGGAAAAATCAATTCAATAAACTTTCTGCACCACCTTAAGAATTTAAAAACGTTTCACCTCTTGGCAGATGTTGATGTCGTCGATGGAGATTTAACCCCCGCTCAAAATATTGAGGATGTGTTTTGTAGGCCCAGGAAGCATTATAATATCCAGTTGCTTGGTAGTAAAACACGGTGAGACAGATCCTGTAATAATCCTTTAGCTTGCCTGTAAACGTTTTTTAAATACGCTCGCAAGCCAGGGTTAACAAATTAGCCTCCGATTAGCTTACAACTGCTTGGTAAACACAAACCCCACCACACCGTCGCTGAAAGTTGGCATGATCATGCTCTGTTTATTTGATTTATCGCCGTGGAAAAGCTTATTCCTGAACAGCGGATAGATGGCATAGGCTGCTTTAGTACCTAATATACCAAAACCGGCACCTGCCACAATATCGCTGAACCAATGCTTGTGATTGTAAACTCTTAAAACTGCCGTAGCGGTAGCACACGTGTAGCCAAGCACGCCATACCATGGCGACTTTCCGCCATACTCCTGCGCTATGAACTCGGCTGCTACGAACGCACTGCCCGAGTGCCCCGAAGGGAACGAATTACGGTCGGCACCGTTGGGCCTTAGTCTGTCTGACGAGCGTTTTAAACCATAAGTAGCCAGGCCGAATATACCTTCTGATAAGCCGAGCAGTATAGATCTATCGATAAAGGTGTTTTTGCCGTGCACGCCCGCAAAATTCAAACCATACACCAGCACAATAGGGGCATATTGTAAGTAGTTTTCTACCGGGTAGAGGTTGCCGGGGTGGTCTTTCTCCGCCTCCCTGTCGATGTAAAAATCGAAGTTACGGATAGCTTTTACATTGAATGACAGTGCACCATAAGTAATAAATGCCGCAGGCGGGATAAACGATTGCCAGGCCGTCTTTAAATGTTTAACCGTATCGGGCAGGGCCAGCAGGTTCGCCGAATCCGTTTTTAAGGAATCTTTAGTACTAACCTTTATTTGGGCGTTAGCGGTTAAAGACGCGATGCAAAGGAGTATGAGGATTATCTTTTTCAAAGAATATAAGCTGAGTTAAAATTGTTGCTATTTAAGTTATTAATCTGTAGAAAATCTGGATATAACGCGATATTAGGGATAGTGGTGTCTGATTTAATAATTTACTTAAAAATAGTTAACACCGGCTCGTCAGCCATGTTTTAAATTTTTCCTTTCTCCGGAGGATATTCTTGCTTCCCCGTGTTCTTGTTTGCAGTATTAATGGGCCTTGTATGTGCGATAGAACGGTCGCCGCTCCACAAATTCAAATTTCCTTAAACAATCTTTCTATTTATTTGCTTATTCAATAGTTAATAAAAAATTACTATGCGATAAATAATTACACAACACTTAATTATTATACATCTAAAAACAAAGGAGAAACATGAAACGATCCATTTTTATGGCTGCAGCGGTAATCGCATTTGGTTTTACTACAAGCAGCGTATTTGCACAAACAACACAAGATACTACTAAAAAGACCACAACTACCACCACTACCACAACAACTACTGATGCCGCAAGCGATGTAGTAGGTGCGCTGGCCAGCAATGCCGATTATAGCACCGCATTATTAGCCGTTAAGGCAGCCAAGCTCGATTCTGTTTTAAAGGTCGGCGGGCCCTATACCATTTTTGCGCCCAATAATACTGCTTTCGGCAGTTTGCCTGCGGGCAAGCTGGATAGCCTGCTGAAAGACCCTGTAAAGCTGGCAACCCTGCTTAAAGGGCATGTGGTTACAGGCAAATATGGAAAAAAAGAAATTGTAGCAGCACTAACCGCAGGTAAAGGCAAAGCAACGGTAACCACCCTAGATGGGCAGACCCTCACGCTATCATTGGCAGGCAGTAAATTGCAGCTCACCAATGCCACAGGTAGTTCGGCGCAGGTTATACTGTTCGATTTGGTGGGAGCCAACGGCATCGTGAACGGGCTTAACGGCGTGCTCGCGTCCAAGCCGTAAATAAATTGGTAATTTAAAACAGCAAAACCCGGCCACAGCCGGGTTTTACTGTTTTAAAGCGTCGCCTAAAAACTTACATTTAGCCAGGAAAAATTCTGTACATATGGAAACGAACGATGCCGCATATTGGATAAAGCAATTATCGCTACAGCCCCATCCCGAGGGTGGTTATTATAAAGAGGTATTCCGGTCGCAACAAGAGGTGAAGAGGGTTGGCGACGAAAAAACGCTGCAGGCTTGTACATCTATCTACTATCTGCTGGAAGGGGACGACTACTCCGGCTTCCATAGGATTTCTTCGGACGAGATATGGTATTTTCATAAAGGCCTGCCGCTTACCATCCATGTGATAACTGCAGAAGGCGTGCCCGAAGCATGGGTGTTATCAGACCAGCCCGATGGCAGTTTGTCCTTGATAGTGCCCGCCGGTTTATGGTTTGCAGCCGAGATATCTTCCAAAGCAGGTTATACGCTGGTTAGCTGCGCCGTTGCGCCGGGTTTCGAGTTCAGCGAGTTTGAGATGGCGGAGAAGGGGGAATTGATAAAAGCTTATCTTGGTAATGAGGAGTTGTTTGGGAGGTTGTGCCGGTAGTCTTATCATCGCCATTCGACGATTGCGAAGCAATCATTCACCACCAACGTCATTGCGAGGCACGAAGCAATCTCCCAATGAGCAGAGCCGCCTTGCAAGTCTGATTTGCAAGCATAGAGATTGCTTCGTGCCTCGCAATGACGCGGTTTAATTATAACTAAGCAAGTGTATTGATTTGCTTGTCTTGAAGTTTCGAAAAAAGCACGACCATACAAATCGCCCCGATTGTGGCGAATAGCATATCGCTTTGCGTATCCCATATATCGCCTTGTGTGCCTAAAAACGAATCGCCGCTGGAGCCGGAGGTTACCGATACGAACCACTCGATAAATTCATATGTTACGCTAATGCTCATGCAAACGCATACGGTTAGGAATGCCACCCAGCCTTTTTTGAGGATGATTCCACAGCGGATAAAAAGCTCGCGGGCAATCATGGCTGGCACGAACCCTTGTGTAAAGTGGCCCACTTTATCGTAATTGTTGCGGGTTTGGTGCAGGGCATCGCGCAGCCAGTTGAATGCTGGTACTTCGGCATAAGTATAATGCCCGCCGATGAATAATACATAGCAGTGAAACAAAATAGCCAAGTAGGTAAGGTAGCTGAATTGGAAGCGTTTGTAAGTAAGCACCAGCACCACGAAACCAATAATGGCCGGGAAGACTTCCAGTATCCAGGTAAAATAATCGTGCGGGTTGATGGCCGAGCCGAGAAGGCCAACAAAGAACAGTACGATGAGTACGGCATGTTTATTCATGCGGTAAGGTATGAAGAAATATGGTAATAAAAAGCTGGCGGCGGGTAAGAGGGAAGGCTTTAGTTATTGTCCTTTGAAAAAGTTTTGACGAAATCCGCCGGGGATAATATTTGAATGTTTTTGAATGGATTTAATATCAATAGATCCAAATCGCCGGTTATTATGCAGGCTGCTCCGGATTCTACAGCCAGTTCTAAAAATTTATTATCCTTTACGTCTCTGCACGCATCAATCTGAATAGAAATGTTGATTAACTGCCCTTTTTCTTCGAACACGGATATCTCTTTCAAACGTGTTTCTATGGTGAGATATTTGTCGAATTTTGGTCTGATAAATGTTTCGGCAAATTCTGCCAAGGTTTCTTTAGAGTAAACGGGAATGCCGATTTCGCGTGCGATATCGTATGCTTTCCTGGTTATGGAGTTTGGCAATAAATTGGCGCTTATCAGGCTGTTGGTGTCGAAAACAAATATGTTAATCATTTTGGGCTAACAGCGCTTCGAGTATTTCGGGGGTTAGGCCATTTTTGATCGCTTCGTTACCTGCATCATCTAATAATTTAGAATAATCGGCAAATGTGGCATCGTTCAAGGCTTTTTTTATCATCAAGCTAACCGTGTTGTTAAACTGCTGTTTAGTCTCGTTGCTAAACCCTTGATAAGCTTTCCCAACGGTATCCTCAACTTCCAATATAATCCTTTGCATATGCGTATCTCTTAGATTTTGATAATATCAAAAATACAAAAAATGAGTCGGTTTTAAGCCTCATCCTCCACAAAATTAACCGGCTGACTCTCATCGAACGCTATGTAAATGCGCCGCCAGGGTTCATCGCCCAGCATTTTCCATTTGTGGGCTGTGCCGGTGGTATCCATGGCTATAAGCAATTCGCCGGGGCGTAAAACAAAGGTTTCGCCGGGGAAAGTCTCAAACTCTAGTGTGCCTGTTAGGGTAATCACATACTGGCAGGTGGGCGCGTTATGCCAATCGTAAAACGAATGCGGGGGAGATTCCTGGAAACGGATGCTGGATGCCTGGTTAAGCACGCTCTGGGCAATCGTGCCGGTTTGTATATGCGAGTGCCCATCGGGGCCGGTGTATAGTTTGTAGGCTTTTATCATAAAAAACTTTTGGCCGCAGGGGGGCTCTGCGGCCAAAAGTAAATGTTTATGAATTAATTGCACCTATCCGTTTTAGTGTTTTACGGTTTTCTCGTTTATGGATAAACCTGTAAACTATGGCATAAATAAGCGGTAATATGAGCAGGGTAAGTATGGTGGAGGTTATTAAGCCGCCGATAACTACCACTGCCAGTGGCTTCTGCGTTTCGGATCCGATACCGGTTGATAAGGCAGCAGGCATCAAGCCTATCGCAGCCATCAAGGCCGTCATCACCACGGGGCGGATGCGGGATAGTACGCCCGTCATGATGGCTTCGTCCAAATGTTTACCTTCTTCGAGATTTTTACGGAAGACCGAGATAAGGATAACCCCGTTTTGGATACATACCCCAAACAAGGCTATAAAACCAATCCCTGCAGATATACTGAAGTTGATGCCCGTAATATGCAGCGCCAATATACCCCCAATTAAGGCGAACGGTACGTTGAAGATAACCAACGTCGCATCTTTGGCGTTGCCGAACATGATATACAATATCAGGAAGATAACCAGCAAGCAGATAGGCACCACGTGCGATAAGGTGTTTGATGCACGTATCTGGTTTTCGAATTCGCCGTTCCAGGTGAAAGCGTAGCCACGGTCAAGCTTTACCTTTGCGTTTACCTTTTGCTGTGCTTCGGCAATAGTGCTGCCCAAATCGCGGCCGCGTACCGAGAATTTTACCGCAATGTAACGGGTGTTATTATCCCTAAAGATGAACGCCGGACCGGTAAGCTCTTTGATGGTAGATATTTCTTTGATAGATATCTTAGAACCGTTGAGCGTTGGCACCATCAGGTTTTCTATTTTATCGCGGGTATCGCGGTATTGCTTCTCGTACCGGATACGGATATCGAACTTGCGTTCACCTTCGTATAACTGGGTTGCTGCTTTACCGCCAATGGCCATTTCTATTACCGAGTTGGCATCGGCAGTGGCAACGCCGTACAGGGCCATCTTACGCTGGTCCAGCTCTATCCTAAACTCGGGTTGGCCCAGATTGCGCAGTACACCAAGGTCATCCACACCTTTCACGGTTTTTAAAACGTCCATCACTTTATCAGCCTTTTTATCCAGTACGTCAAAGTCGGTACCGAATATTTTTACGGCCATGCTGGCATTTACCCCGGCTACGGCTTCGTCTACGTTATCGCGTATGGGCTGCGAGTAGTTGTAAACAATGCCCGGTAGTTTACGCAATTGCGTGTCCATTTGGTCTATCAGTTCTTCTTCAGTAAGCCCGCTAGGCCAGGTTTTTTTGTTTTTAAGGTCAACCTGTATCTGTACGTCGAAGAATCCTTTGGGGTCGGTCCCGTCGTTAGTACGGCCCACCTGTGCCAGGGTTTGTTTCACCTCGGGGAACTTCTCCAGTATCTGCATCATTTTTTGGTTGATGCTTTCTGCCTGGTTTAAGGAAACGCTCATGGGCAATTCAGCCTCAACCCATAGTGCGCCTTCATTCAGGTCGGGTAGGAACTCGGTGCCTAAGAATTTGGCGGAGAAGAAAGTCAACGCCATAAAAACAAGGGCAATGATGATGCTGAGCTTTTGATTTTTGTAAGTGAAATTAAACATCCGCATGATACTTTTCTCAAAAAAGATAACCACCGGGTTGTGTTTTTCTTTGACGTTTTTCCGCAGCAGAATGCTGGATAAAGCAGGCACAAGCGTAAGGGTAAACAACAACGCACCCAGCAAAGCAAAGCCTAAAGTGTACGCCAGCGGAGAAAACATTTTACCCTCTACCTTTTGAAATGCAAAGATTGGCACCAAACAAGTAATAATGATCAGTTTGGAGAAGAAGATAGCTTTCCCCATTTCGGCGCCCACGTTCTTAAACAGGCCCAGTTTAGCCAGGCCATTGAACTTTTGCATCCCAACTTCTTTTGCCTTATGGTCCAGCGCCACGAAGATACCCTCTACCATCACCACCGCGCCATCTATAATGATGCCGAAATCTACCGCCCCCATCGATAGCAGGTTAGCTGTCATCCCTTTTATGCGCATGCATATAAAGGCAAACAGCAGAGCCAGCGGGATAATGATAGCTACTGTAAGTGTGGTGCGCCAATCTGCCATGAACAGGAACACGATAACGGTTACCAGTATAATACCCTCGCAAAGGTTGTGTATCACCGTTTCGGTACAAAAATCCATCAGGTTTGTACGGTCGTAGAACGTATCGATCTTAACGCCCCTTGGGAGTATGTTATCGTTCAGGTCGGTAACTTTTGCGCGTATCTTATCCAGCACTGCGGCCGGGTTTTCGCCCTTGCGCATTACGATGATGCCTTCTATCACGTCTTTTTGCCTGTCGCGGCTCACCTGGCCTAAGCGGGGTAGGCCGCCTTCTTTTACGTCGGCAACACTGCTTACCAATATGGGTACATTGTTTACGTTTTTGATGATGATGCTTTGTATCTCGCTGATGTTGTTGATAAGGCCGATGCCCCGCACCACGAAGGCCTGGTCGTTCTTCTCTATCACATCGCCGCCTACGTTGATGTTGCTGCGGTTTATGGCCGTGAAAACATCCAGCGAGGTTAAACCGTATTTTTGCAGCAGCGAGGGGTTAACGCTCACTTCGTAAGTTTTTTCCTCGCCACCAAAGCTGTTTACATCGGCTACGCCTTCTATCGATTTAAACTGTTTATCAAGTATCCAATCCTGTATGGCGGTTAAATCATGTATTGATTTTGTTTTGCTTTTAAGCGTGTAGCGGTAAATTTCGCCGGTGGGGCCGTATGGTGGCTCCACTTCGGGTTTTACGCCATCGGGCAGGTCGGCATTGCCCAGGCGGCTAAGCACCTGCTGGCGGGCAAATGCATCGTCTACATCATCATCAAAAATAATGCGGACGTATGATAGGCCGAAAGAAGATGTAGTGCGCAGGTTTGCCTTTTTTTGCACCGAGTTCAGCACTGTTTCCATGGGGATGGTGATCATTTTCTCCACCTCTTCGGCGCTGCGGCCGGGCCATTGGGCAATAATGATGATTTGGGTGTTAGTAACATCCGGGAAGGTTTCTATTGGGGTATTAACGTAACTCCATACCCCGAGCACGGCCAGCACAGCGGTAAGGAAGAATACCATCCCCCGATGCCTCAGCGAGAAGTATATTATATTTTTAATGAGCTTGTTCATATATTTTTATGTGATGATAGCGCCTGTAGAGGCACTGTTGACAACCATTGTTTTTTGGGCTTTAGCGGCTTATTCTTCGGTAAGTGCGTTATACAGCAACAACTGCCCTTGTGAAATCACCTTGTCGCCGGGCTTAAGCCCGTTAGAGATGTAGGTAATATTATCTACCGTTTTGATTACGCTAACCTCTTGCACGCGCATATTGCATTTGCCGTTGTACACCACCACAAAGTTTTTGCTGTCATCGAATATCACTGCCGATGCGGGTATAGCTACCGAACTTGAAGCCTCCTTATTGGTTATCAATACGTTGGTAAACATCTCGGGCTTAAGCAGCATATCGTTGTTACTTAGGGCTATGCGCACTTTCATTACCTTATTATCTGGGTCCAGCACCGTGCTTACTTCGTCTACATTGCCGGTGAACACCTTATTGGGGTAGGCCAGGGTAGTGATGTGCGCATCGTAGCCTTTCTTTACTTTAGCTATGTCGGTTTCGAATACGTTGGCCCATATCCAAACATCTTTCATGTTTGATATGGTAAACAGGCTGCTGCTGTTATCGGGGCGGATGAAGTTGCCTGCGCTGATGTTTTTCTCCACGATGAAGCCATCGGCAGGCGCTTTGATGATGAGCGTACCGCTGGCATTAGTATTGCCGCCGCCATTGATGGCTATTTGCTGCTGTACCTTGCTGTTAGCGGCCAGGGCCTTAGCGTAGTTTTCTTTTGCCTCAACATAGTCGCGTTCGCTGGAAATGCCGTTTTTGTACAGGTATTCTGCCTGCTCCATCTGGCGTTTGCTTATGGCGAGGTCGGCTTTGGTGGAGCTGAGGTCAGTATAGTTGCCCGCCACGTCGGCGCTGCGCAGTACGGCCAGGGTTTGGCCCTTGCTTACCTTATCGCCCAGGGAAACCTTTACTTCGGTTACCTGCCCGCTGGTAAAGGGGAACACCTTCACTACCTTGTTCTCGTCGAACGATACCTCGCCGGTAAGTGCCAGCTCGTCTTCCATCGGCGTGGTTTTGGCGGTATCTATTTTTATTATTTTGGCCATGGAATCGCTTACGCAAACCTGTTCCACTGCCATCGTCCCGGTTTTCTTTTCCTGGCAGGATGCAAGTGCTATGGATGCTGCCGCTATATATATTAATCCCTTTTTCATGTTATTGCTGTATATGCTGTGTTTTTTGTTCTGTGTGTTATAAAGGCGTAACTACGGTGGTGCCCACGGCGTAGTTAAGGTCGGCAATGGCCTTTTGTAGGTTAAGCTGCTGTTGTAATATCTTTAATTTGGTTTCGCGGTACGAGTCGAAGAAATCGATGAACTCCTGCAAACCCACCTGTTTTTCGCGGAAGCTTTTGAGCATGCTGGCGTAAAGCTGGTCGTACTTGCTGTAAAAATCGGTTTCGTTATTGCCCAGCAGTTGCTGGCTAAGTTTGTACTGGTTTACTGCCGAATACACCTCGTTCTTTAGCTGCAGTTCGTTGCTTTGCACGGTAAATCCCTGGCTTTGCGCGCTTAACTTAGCACTTTTGATATTGCCCTGGTTGCGGTTGAAGAAGGGTAGGGGCAGGCTAATTTCCAGGCCCACGTAGTTGCTGGCATAGCTACTATGTTGATCGTATGTACTACCGATGGTGATATCGGGTACGGCCATTGCTTTTTGCAGGGCCAGGTTGTGGTTGCTTTGGTCAAGCAGGTATTTGCTGGCCAGGTAATCGCCGCGGTTGGCTTTGGCTTGCTCGGCAAGGGTAGCAGCGTTCAAAGTAGTATCGCTATTGTTGAAAGTGATTTGCGGCGCAATAAACTGGTTTTCGTTGGCCGTGAGCAGTGTTTTTAGCTCGCTTTGCAAATCGTTTATCTGGCGGTCTATCTCTACGAGGTCGTTTTGCAAGCCAAAATTCAAGGCCTTTAAACGGATGACATCCTTAAGCGAGTTGTTGCCTGCCTGGTACGATTTTTCGGTGGCGTTTACCATCGCAGTAGCAGAAGCTATCTCGGTTTGGTACACCTTGCGCTGCTCTATCAGGCCGGCCACCTGCGAAAAATCTAACAGCAGGTTGTAATGCAGGTTGCGTAGCAGATCGTTAAACTGTGCTTGCTGTATCTGCACGCCATCCTGCGCTATCTGTATCTGCTTGCCGCGCTTGCCTGCTGTTTTTATCAACTGGCTTAACTGCACCAAAACCTGGCCCTGCCCGTTGCTGTGGGCAAAGTATTTATGGCCCGCATCGGTGATGTTTTGGTCGGTGCTTAATACGGGGTTGTCCCAAAGTTTTGCCTGCTTAACCAATGCCTGGGCGGCATCTACATTGTATTTTTGAGCAAGCAGGCTTAGGTTTTTGTCTAAAAAGGCCTTTTCGGCATCTTTAAAGGTGATTTTGAGCGTGTCTGTTTGTGCTTTTACGCCCTGGCCCGCCACAATGAGCAGGGCCAACAGGAGGGCGGTTCGGAAATAGCTGCGTATCATGAGTTCAATAGAATTTGATGATACAAACCTATTTCACTCAAATTAGAGGCGCATTAAAACCAAATTAGATTAGCATTAGAATTGCAGCAAGCGCTTGCTACTTTAAAAACTCGACGATAAAGGTGCTGCCGCTACCCAGTTCCGACTGTATCCTTATCGTACCCTTGAATAGTTCGACAATCTTACTGGTGATGTACAAGCCTATACCGCTGCCTGATATGCTTTTATCTTTGTTTACCCTATAAAAGGGCAGGAAGATTTTTTCGGCATCTTCTACGCTGATTCCCTGCCCTTTATCGACAATGGCAATCCTGATACGCCCCACGTCTGCCCTGAAGCTTAAAGTGACCGGGTTGCCGTCCGAATATTTGAATGCGTTATCGATAATGTTGTTCAGCGCGATGTACAGCATAGATTTATGGGCAGGAAGGGTGAGCAGTTCTTCATCCTCGGGCAAAGTACCTAACTCTATCCTGAGCATGCCCGGGCCTTTTTTGGTGGCCCAATATTCTTCCAATTCCCATATCAATTCGTCGGCACGCACGGGGGTGAGCGCGGCGCGGGTGTAGTTGAGGTCTACCTGTGCCAGTTCCATCAGGCTGGTAATGGTTTCCTGCAGGCGGCCGCCATCGTTGGCTATTGAGCGCAGCACCCGTTCATATTCAACGATGTTGCGTTTTTTGGTAAGAGCTACATCCACTTCGCCCATGATGCTGGTAAGCGGGGTACGCAATTCGTGCGAGGCATTGGCTACAAAGGTTTGCTGCAGTTCGAAGGCGTTCTGCAGATGCTCCAGCAGACGATTAAAGTTGTTTACCAGTTCGGCAATCTCGTCGCGGCTGTTTACCTTATCTACACGTAAATGAAGGTTGCTGGCTTGTATATTGTTTATCTGGGCTATTATTTTATCCACCGGCGATAGTGCCCGTTGGGCAAATACCCGGCCGGCAAAAAATAAGCATGTACCGAAAATAAGAAACAGCACGCCCGTAATTTTTGCTAACACCCAAGTGCGGTGCTCCAGGTTGGCATCAACTGCCGATACCAGGATAACGAAATTACCTTGATTGTCTTTATAATACTCGCCTACTACCTTTCTTCGTCCCTCTTCGTATTGTATGCTTCCATCGCGGCGCACCTGATCAATAATGTCTTTGGTCCAATACACATTGTTTTTGGTGTTGAATGCCGATAGGTTGTAATCATCATAAATGCGGATGACCTCGTCGGGCAGTTTTTCCAGGTATTTTTGCTGCACCCGCACCAGCGAATCGGTGGCCAGCTCATCGGCTTTTAGGTAGAATTGCGAGGCCAGCTTGGCGCGTTCGCGCAGCCTGTTGTAAAAATCGGCATTGAAGAAAGAGAAAACCGCCACGTACACGGCAATCAGCACCAGCAGCAAGGCACCGGAGCTAATAAGCGTGAAGTATAAGGAAAGGCGTGTTTTTATCTTCATGGTGTGCCTTAATCTTTCAGTATATAGCCCATGCCTATAACGGTATGGATAAGTTTTTTATCGAAACCCTTCTGTATTTTATTGCGCAGATAATTTACGTACACATCAACCATATTAGTGCCCGTATCAAAGCTGATGCCCCATACTTTCTCCATAATAAACTCGCGGGATAGCAGCTTGGCCGGGTGCTGGATGAAAAGTTCAAGTAAGCTGTATTCTTTGGCCGTAAGGATAATCTGTTGCCCCTCGCGCTCTGCGGTTTTGGTCCAGGTGTTTAGTTTGAGGCCGCCGAAACTAAGGATATGCTCTTCTTCGTCGGCAACTTTTTTGCGGCGCAGCAAGGCCTCTATGCGCGCAAGCAGCTCGTTGAAATGGAAAGGTTTGAGCAGGTAATCGTCCGCGCCCGATTTCAGGCCATTCACCTTATCGTCGATTGTGCCGAGGGCGCTTAGCATCAGTATGGGTATTAGGGGCCGGGTTTTGCGTATCTGCCGGCATAGTTCAATACCGCTCATGCCGGGCAGCATAATATCCAATATAAGCAGGTTGTAGTTCTTTTGCAGCAGCATTTCCAGGGCTGCCTCGCCGGTGGCGGTAACGTCTACATGGTATTTATGCTCGTTGAGCCCCTTTTTTATAAACGACGACACCTTCTCGTTATCCTCAACCAGGCAAATAGTATCCATAAAGGCAATATATTTTAAACGGCCTAATTTAGTTGTATTTAGCTTTCTATACAGGATACAACGATAATTAATTGAGCTGGGAGAGGCTTGTCGGGCTGAGTCGTCCCTCTATGAAGCAAAATCGGTGTTTTAACGCTTATTATTTTTTGAAATCCTTTGTAACGGATTTGTGATACAACAAGTCTACAGCAACTGAACGGCCATTCGAATAATATTAAATAATAATTAAAAAACGCGTTTGTGTTTTAAAATTTCCTTATAAATAGCTACTTTACAATGTTTTATGTATTTAGTTATTGATAAAAATTAAGTAAAAGTAAAATGAAAGTACACCTACCTGTAAAATCACTAATTCTGGCATTGGCATTTGTAGCAAGTGCAGCTGTATGCTGGGAACTATATCTAAGAAGCAATGGCATCGCGCCCGATTTTGACGACAGCCCCGAACTATGGTCAAACGCCCGCGATATGGTTTACGAACCATCTGATAAAGCCACTGTTTTCATCGGCTCATCGCGCATTAAATACGATCTGGATATTCCAACCTGGGAAACCGCTACCAAAACCCATGCCGTGCAATTGGCCATGGTGGGCTCATCGCCGCGCACCATACTGGCCAACCTTGCCAACGACTCTAACTTTAAAGGTCGCCTGGTTGTAGACGTGACCGAAATCTTGTTTTTCAATAATGCGCCTTATGTGCTCGAATCCCCCGAGGCCGGCATCAGTTTTTACCAAAAACGCACGCCTGCCCAAAAGGCAAGTTTTGCCATCAGCAAATACGCTGAGGCTAACCTGGCCATGTTCAACCAGGATTTTTTCTCGTTGAATGGCTTGCTTAACCACGCCGGGGTGCCCGACCGGATGGGTGTTTACGCGGGGCCCGATTTTCCGGTTGGTTTCGGTTCTACCTGCTATAACAGGCAAACCAAAATGACGCCTGATTTTTTGGCCGATACTAACCGAATAAACCAGGTGCGTGGCATTTGGGGCATGCTGGCGAAAAAGCCCGGCCCGCCGCCAATCAGCGGTAAAGAACTGGATGCTTTTTTGGCCGCGCTAAAAGCCGATGTAGATAAAATAAAAGCACGCGGCGGCGATGTGGTTTTTACGCGCACACCATCAAGCGGCCCGTTTTTTATGGGCGAAAGCATGGGCTACCCCCGCGAAAAGTATTACGATCGCATACTGACCACCACCGGCTGCAAAGGCATTTACTTTAAAGATTATCCGGCAATGGCTAACCTGGTTTGTCCCGAGTTTTCGCACCTGACACCCCAGGATGCTGTTTTATACACCAATGGCCTCATAGCCGCCCTTAAACAGCAAACCGACTGGAAGTTATAATCGTTCAATAAGTTTTTTCAACATCTACACCTATCTCATCATGGTATTCAATTCATATACATTCGTAGTATTTTTTGCAGCAATGCTGCTACTACATAACCTTCCGCTATCGTGGAAGGTAAAAAAAATAAACCTGCTTTTGGCGAGCTATATATTTTACGCTGCCTGGAATCCACCTTTTATCCTGTTGCTATGGCTTAGCACCGTGGTGGATTTTTTTGTGGGCCGTGCACTTTACACGCAGCAAAATATAATGAAACGCAGGGCACTGCTGGTGATAAGCCTCATAGGCAACCTGGGCATGCTGTGCTTCTTTAAATACGGCAACTTCTTTTTAGAGAATTTTGTGGCCCTCAGCAACGCGCTCGGCTTTGATTATCACCCGGCGCAGCCTAACATTATATTGCCTGCAGGTATATCGTTCTACACCTTTACCACGCTGTGCTATACCGTGGATATGTACAAACGTCACAGCAAGCCGGTAAAATCCCTGCTCGATTTTTCGTTGTTCGTAACCTTCTTCCCGCATTTGGTTGCCGGGCCCATTGTGCGCCCCGAGCAGTTAGTGCCACAATTTGAGAGCGAACGCAAAACCATCAAGCAGAACTTAATCGATGGCCTGCTGCTGTTAACCCTGGGGATTTTCATGAAAGTTACCCTGGCCGATAATATGTTGGCCGCCACTGCCGATGCCGTTTTTGGCGCGCATGCACCACTTACCTCGCTGGATGCCTGGGCCGGCGTGCTGGCATTCTCTGGGCAGATATTTTTTGATTTTGCCGGCTACTCTACCGCTGCCATCGGCGTGGCCATGTGCCTGGGCTTTGTATTGCCGCAGAATTTCTCGTACCCGTACGCTGCCATAGGTTTTTCTGATTTTTGGCGCAGGTGGCACATCACGCTGTCGAGCTGGCTGCGCGATTACCTGTACATCCCGCTGGGCGGCAACCGAAAAGGTAAATTCCGCACCTATATCAACCTCATGATAACCATGCTTATAGGCGGCCTATGGCATGGCGCAAACTGGACTTTTGTGGTATGGGGTGGATTGCACGGTCTGTACCTCTGGGTAGAAAAAGCTTTTGAAGACAACAAACGCAAGGCTACAAATCAGCAGTCTGCCGAGGCTGTGGTAGTAACGGCATCTATCCTTCCAGGCGTTAAGATAAAAGAGAATTTTTTAAAGGCCCTGCTTACCTTTTTCCTGATATGCATTACCTGGGTGTTCTTCCGCTCTGCCACCTTTGGCGGTGCATGGGGACTGCTCAATGCTATGTTTGCGCCAAAAGCGGGCCTTACACCGCTGCTCACTAGCATAGCCATCATTAAAGTAGCAGTATTAATCACACTGATGCTGGTAGTGCAATGGACCATGCGCAAAAACAGCGTATTAAAAACCGCAGCTAAAATGCCCTGGTGGGGCGTGGCGATGGTTTGGGGCTTTATGCTGGTGATGATTGTCCTCAGCCAGGAATCGGGCAAATCGTTTATCTATTTTCAGTTTTAATATTTTTTTTGACACCTAAAAATCCGCTCCAGCGCACCAGCAAGGGCGGATTTTTTATGGGCTGTTTGTAATAACATAACCGGGTTTGTGTTCATCTGGACATTTGAAATTTGCACATCTGCACATCAAATCATCGGTTTAGTAATTGCGATATAATCATACTTACCGGCCCTAGCTATCCCTGCAAAAATATTGAGGAAAACCCCGTTGCTTTGTTATTTTTGCCGCATTGATTATTCCCTGTATTTAATATTTTAACCTTTCACATGAAGTTTGCCCCTAAACCCCTTTTTACGGCCTTGTTGCTGTCGCTTGTCTTTTGTTCCTGCTCCGTTGTAAAACCACCGGCACCTGTAAATCTCGCGGCCGAAGATATCCCTAAACTTATACAGCCCGTATCGAATATAGAGGTTCCCGTTAGTGTAGACCTGAAAAGCTATTTTGTGCAGGCCGAAAATTCTGTACCGGTTAAGTACACCGATAATCAGCAGCCTTGCGAGGGTTTGCGATACGCTTATACCTTTACACGTAGCCCCTTTAATATTACGGGCAGCAGCAATGTTGTCAATTTAAAATTCGTGGGCAGCTATGGTATCAATGCATCCTACTGTGCCAAATGCGGTAGTTTGTTTGGCGGCGACACAAAGTGCATGGTGCCCACGCTATCTGCGCAATGCGGATGGGGTACCGAACCTCCACGAAAAATGGAGATATCTTACCAATCAACCTTCAGTATCTCGCCCGATTTTCATTTGAGTTCTAAAACGGTGTTGTATCCTGCCCCGAAACCGTTGGACAGATGCAATATTCTGATGGGTAATATCGATGTAACCGACAGGCTGATACAGTATGTAAGCGGCCCCTTAAACGACCTTGGCAAACAGGTTGATGCGAAAATTGCGGCCTATAACATCAGGCCAATGGTTGAACAGATATGGAAGAATATGGCCTCGGAGGTAAAAATTGGTGATGTGGGGTATCTTTCTATCAACCCGCAAACGGTTAGGTTAAGCAAATTCAGCTTAAATGGCTCGGTGCTTAACTTCTCGGTCGGCTTGTCGGCAAAGCCCATCGTAACAACCGCAAGCGCAAACCTGCCGGCTAAGTCCTTGCCTAATTTAACCACCTATGCCCCGGCAAATGGTTTTAGCATTTACCTTGATCTGCTGGAGAATTACAATCACCTTACCGATGTGGTAAACAAGCAAATCGTTGGCCAAAGCGCACAGATAGCGGGTAAGGATTTTATTGTAGACAATACCAAAATATATGGCATTGGAAAGCAGATAGCCATGCAGGTTGATTTTAAAGGTTCGAACACCGGCACCATTTACCTGGTTGGTACGCCAACCTACAACGCCGCCACGCACGAACTGTCGTTCCCCGATCTTACCTTCGACCTGCAGACTAAAGCATGGATGCTTAAAGCCGCCAAGTGGATGTTCAACGGCAAAATAACCGATATGATACGCCAAAAGGCTGCTTATAATTTAAGCCAGTTTATTGCCGATAGCAAAACCAGGATACAAAGCGAAATTGCCGGCAACGCCAATAAAAATATCCGCCCTGAGGTTGCCATACGCGACATGGATATCATGGCCATTTATCCCACCAGTGAGAAGCTGATTATCCGCACCTTATCCAGCGGGCAGATGAAGGTTAAAGCAGTGATGTAAGCAGCTTTCCGAAGGAATCGAAAATAAAACACAAAAAGAAGAGGCCATCCGTTTAAGGGTGGCCTTTATTGTTTAAGCGACTGTGACGGATTTTTCACTCAATTTAGCCTATATACCAAGCCTATTTTTACAGGATTAGGCCGGTTTTTGGATAGAATGCCTGTTTGGTGTACCTAATTGAATAAATGGTGGATTAGTGTACCGCCTTTGTGCCCCTAATATTGCCCTCATAAAAACCAATTAAATTTATGAGGACAATTTACACAACTTTCATGTGTGTAATCTGGCTTTGCATCAGCGCGGCAACGGCACTGGCGCAGCAAAGGCAGGTTACCGGTGTAGTAACAGATCAGCAAGGGGGCACCCTGCCCGGCGTTAGCATCGCGGTTAAAGGCACAGCAACGGGGGTAGTATCAGATGCTAAAGGCGCATTCTCCATTGCCCTGCCCGCGCAACAAACCACACTTGTTTTTACATTCATCGGCATGCAAACCCGCGAGGTGCAGGTAGCCGCAGGGCAAACTAAAGTAGATGTATCGTTACAGGATGCTCCGCGCGACCTGAACGAGGTAGTGGTGGTGGGTTACGGTACTACCAAAAAGAGCGATGTTACCGGCGCGGTAGCCTCTATCAAAGGCAGCGACCTCAACCGTGTGCCATCAGCCAATGTTGACCAGCTATTGCAAGGTAAAATCCCAGGCGTGCAGGTAATTGCGCCTTCGGGCCAGCCGGGCGCGGGGGCAACTATCCGGGTGCGTGGCTATGGTTCGCGAAGCGATGCCAATGCGCTGGTGGTTATCGATGGTATCCCATTGGGCGATGCCGGCGGAATCAAGCAGGTAAACCCGGATGATATCGAATCTATCGAGGTATTGAAGGATGCATCATCCGCTGCCATCTATGGTTCGCGTGGTGCAAACGGCGTTATCCTGATTACTACCCGTCGTGGCAAAACCGGGCAGGCCCGCATCAGCCTGAGTGCGCTGACAACCGTATCTACCCTGGGCAACAAACTTGATTTGTTTACCGACCCGGTGGATGTAGCCAGCATCAACAACGAATCGCGCATCAATGGTGGCGAAACACCGCAATATGTTGGGCAGGTTATCGGCGGTACTTATTACCCCTCCGTTGCAGAACTACGTGGCATAGACCCTACTAAGCAGCCATGGCCATACAATACCAACTGGGTCGATCTGGTTTACCGTAATCCTATCTCGCAAAGCTATACGCTCTCTGCAGATGGCGGTACCGATAAAACCAAATATTCAGTATCGGGCAATTATTACAACGAGCAGGGGCTTGCTATCAAGAACGGTTACGAAAAATACATCGGCCGTGCCAACCTGGAGCAGAAGTTAAAATCAAATGTCACCCTGGGCGTAAACATAATAGCCACCTGGACCAAGAATTACGGGCAAGGCTTATCGGTAGACAGGAACATCATCTTCCCGGCCTACAATCCCGATGGAACTTACTTCCACATCGGCAGCAACGATTACAACAACCCGGTGCAAATTGCCAACGAGGTGCTTAACAAAAGCAAAACGTTAGATTTATTATCCTCGGCCTATATCAGCTGGGATATCCTGAAGGGCCTGAACTTCCGCACCCGCATCAGCAATGCGTTCGGCAATTCCATCAGCGATAATTATCAGCCGAGGGATGCAACAGGATCGGGCTACCAGTTCCAGGGATTGGGGACCATCAGCAATTATGATTCGAATCACCTCATTGTAGAGAATTTTTTAACCTACGACAGGGATTTCGGCAAAAATCACCACATCAATTTTGTGGCAGGTACTAGTTACGAAACCCAAACCGTGCGCACTTCAAGCATACAGGGCCAGGGTTTTGTAAATGATATTTTGAAGGACGAAAACCTCGCAGGCGCCACAACATACCTGGTAGGTAACAACTCCACCAAGTCGGTATTGGAATCTTACTATGGCAGGTTCAATTACACCTTCCTGAACCGCTACCTGTTTACCTTTACAGGCCGTACGGATGGTTCATCAAAATTCGGTGCGAATAACAAATACGCTTTCTTCCCAACCGGTGCCATAGCCTGGAAGGTGAACGAAGAGGCTTTCATGAAAAGCATCCCGCAGGTATCAGAATTGAAATTGCGCGCTAGCTATGGTATTGTGGGTAACCAGGGCATCTCGCCTTACCAATCTTTATCTCTGTTGGGTAGCTATAAATACTTTACTGATGGCGGTTTCCAAACAGGTTACGGTCCGCCTTTTTTCAATGATGGCTCTAACACCAATGGTAAAGTGTTCAACGGGCTCGGCAATAAGAGTTTGAAATGGGAAACCACCCGCCAGCTGGATATTGGTATAGATTTAGGCCTGTTCGACCAGCGCTTCACGCTGAACGCCGATTACTACTTTAAACACACAACCGACCTGTTAAGGCTTAATCAGATTGCGTTATCGTCAGGCTATAGCGTTATCCAGATAAACGATGGCGTTATCGATAACAAAGGTTTTGAGTTCGGCGTGAATGCCCAAATCCTGCAAGGCAAATTCGATTGGAGCGTTGGCGGGAATTTCAACCTCAACCGCAACAAGGTGCTCAACATTGGCGGTGGCAACTCCATCGAAGCTGCGCAGGGCGATATAGAAGCCATCCGCGCGCCGCTTAACTATTACATCAACGGTTACCCTGCGCAGGTGTTTGTGGGGTACTTGTTCGATGGCATCGTACAGCAAACCGGCGGTACATCTCCTGTTGATGGTACCGTGCAAAAAGCCGGTGACCTGAAATATATCGCAGGCGGTCCGCTGGCTGTTGGCCAAAACGGCAAATACATCATAGGCAACCCTAACCCCGATTTTACTTACAGCTTTAACACCAGCCTGAAGTATGCAAGGTTCGATTTGTCGACACAATTCTACGGCGTAAAAGGGAACGATATCTTTAACTTTTCCAAATTTACCCCAAGCGCACAGTTACAACGCTGGACGCCCGATAACCCAAGTAATATTTACCCGAGCGTAAACTCTACAAGGGTAAACTATGCATCGGATTGGTATATTGAAAGCGGGTCGTTCCTGCGCATTCAGAACGTGAATTTAGGTTATACGCTTAAGCCGCAAACCATCAAAGGTATCTCTAATCTGCGGGTGTATTTCTCGGGGAATAACCTATACACGTTTACCAAATTCAACCCAAGCTTCGATCCCGAGGTGCAGGAGAACGGGCAGTTTGGCGGCAATTACCGCAAACCACGCACTTACTCATTGGGCGTAAATGTTAGTTTCTAATTCATAAGAGCAAACAACACATGAAAAAATTAAAATATATAGCGCTGGTTGTAGCCCTTACCGGTTTCACTGCCTGTAAAAAACAACTGGAAGAGAAGCCCTACGGCTTCCTCTCCACCGATAACTTTTATAAAACCGAGGCGGATGCCAATTCGGCATTGATATATGCCTACTCCATTCTGCCCGATCTAGATTATTACTCGCGTAACTTCATCACCCTCACCGAGGCACCAACCGAGGATATGGAAGTAGCCGCAGGTAAAAGCGCGGATAATATTTTGCTGGATAAATTATCGGCAACATCAACAAACGGTACGCTGAGGCCGGGTTTCCAGTTGCCTTATGTGGGCATCAACAGGGCTAACTTAGTTATAGCCTATGTGCCCGCAATTACCAAAATAGCTGATGCCGCCAAGAATGAAATATTAGGCGAGGCATACACCCTGCGTGCTTTGCACTACTTTAACCTGGTACGTTTATTCGGTGCGGTGCCAATGCATTTGGAACCGGTAGACGACCCCAGCAAAACCAACCTCGGTAAATCATCCATGAAGGATATTTACGACCAGATTATCGCCGACCTTACCAAAGCCGCAGGCATGATGGATCAAACCCGTCGCCTCGGTCGCGTAAACCAGGTAGGGGCGTGGGGATTACTTTCGAAGGTGTATTTAACGCTGGCTTCGGGCAAAGCTACCGGCTCACCGGGTTATGATTTTGTGGCCAGCGCCGATGATATGTACGCCAAAGCCAAAGAGTTTTCGGGCAAAGTAGTAAACGATCAAACCGCCTATGGTTTAGACCCAAGCCTTGTAGCTATTTACGATGTAACCAAGAAGGCAGGGCCCGAGCACCTTTGGGATGCCAGCGCCGACCGCACCGGCACCAACGAGGGCCTCTACTCCAAACTCCCAAAAATGTTCATGCCGAACCTGAATTTCAGGTTGCCAAACGGGGTATTCGTTCCGGGAGGGTTTAACGAGTTTTTAACTGAATCGGCTCTATACAATAGCTTTGATGCCAATGATAAGCGCAAAACGCAGCTTATCATCTCTACCATCAGCGATGTGAATGGCGGTAATTCTGGCACCGGGCCAACCCAAAATTTGAGCATTACCGATGCTTACACCCGCCCCTTTAGCAATAAATTCAACGATTCGGGCTGGCAGGCCGGCGACCAAACCAGCTGTAACACGCCCATCCTTCGCTACTCTGATGTGCTATTGGTTTATGCCGAAGCAAGCGGCCCTACTCCCGAAGGCTATGCCGCCGTAAAAGCCATCCGCACGCGTGCCGGGCTGGGCGACCTGCCGCCGGGATTAACCGTGCAACAGTTCCGCGATGCGGTTTTGCAGGAACGTTCATGGGAATTATGTTTCGAGGGTCAGCGTTTGTTCGACCTGCGCCGTACGCATAATATCGAGAATATACTGGTAACCAAATACGGCAAAAGCGTAAGCGGCGACCCTTACTTTTTCCCTATCCCGCAATCGGAAGTTGACAGGAACCCAAATCTTAACAATAACTAAGCAAGAAAATGAAACGCATAAATTACTTATTTCTACTGGCCCTGCTGTTATTCGCGGCCTGTAAAAAAGACCCTGCCGCGGGTATCCAAAGCCATGAGCGTGCGATAGAAGCAGTAAGTCTGGGCGATGGCCTGGTGCAGGTTGGCCCCGCCGTTGTAGACAGGCCGAACGCTACCGTTACCGTGCGTGTGCTGCTGCAGGCAGGTACCAGCTTCAACGCGGTGAAACCCAATATCCAAACCTCGTATAAATCGACGGTGAGCCCGGCATCCGGCCAGCCGGTAGATTTTGCGGCGAATGCCAATAAGGCCAAATACACCGTTACATCAGAAACAGGCGAAACCCGCGAGTGGACGGTAATTATCCAGCCATTTACCGAGGCATTGCTGGGCACCTTTAGCATACAGGATTATACTTTGTATGGCGGTACTGGTCCGCAATATGGTGGTGGCGCTGTATTGAATCTGGCTTCCAAATCAGTTTGGCCGGCAAATGGGCCATCATCGGAGTATGATAATACGCTAACCTTTACCTATACCGGCATCACTGCCGATGGCAATACGCAAGGCGATGTAGTAAACGCGGCCGGTGCCGACGGGGCTTATGCCGATTTTACCTTCATCAAAAACCCGGTTACCGATGTTAACGGCAAGTATCGCGTTATCCCCAAAGGTAACGGCAAATGGCTGCACAACTATGCTAATAATACCATCACTTTCACTTTCCCGGACGGTACTACCAAGGTATGCACGTTTGATGGCGCAGGTACTACGGATTTGGGTAACGGCCTTAAGAAAACCATTACCGATAATGCCTTCACCTTCGCCTTAGCCGGTGCGGATGACTATGGCAATATCTATAGCGACTATGATAAGATAGTGAAACGCCCATATAAGCTCTGGGTTGATGTTAAGAAACAATAATAAATTTATAACAGCGGGCGTAATAGTTATGCCCGCCGTTAATACTTAAGCCTGATGGTTAATAACCTGCATATCAGTACCAAAAACGCATCCGCCAAAGCACTTGCGGATGCTTTCCAAAACCAGCCTTTAATAAGGCGCTTTAAATCGTTATCGATGAAAAATAAAACCATAGTATCGGCAATAGGATTGATGTGTGTAGCATTTGCCTTTTACGCCTGCCAAAAAGAGGTAAAACAATCGCCGCCCGCACCGGAGGTAATCGTACCCGTGATACCCAATACACCATTCAAATCATTAAAATACCTCTACAGCATAACCGGTAGCAAAGTGGTAAGCGGCATCCATAACCGCGAGCCAAACACAACCCCCGCCGTATGGACCAACAAAACTTTCAGCGTTACCGGCAAGTACCCGGCACTGTGGAGCGGCGATTTCCTGTTCCAGGCGGATAATATTATGAACCGGCAGGTAATGACCGACGAAGCTGTTGCGCAATACAAAAAGGGCGCGCTGGTAAACATCATGTGGCACTCCTGCAACCCGGCCCTTGCCGAGCCTTGCGGATTTGATGCCACAGGCGTGCAAAGCAAACTTACGGATGCGCAATGGACAGAACTGCTCACAGATGGTACGGTCATTAATACCAAATGGAAAGGCCTGGTTGATGAGATTTGTGTGTACCTGCAACAGCTGAAAGATAAGAATGTGGAGGTGCTCTGGCGCCCATACCACGAAATGAACCAGGGCGCGTTTTGGTGGGGCGGTCGCCCGGGTGCCAATGGTACGCGCAATTTGTACGAACAATTGCACGATTACATGACCAAGACCAAGGGCCTCACCAACCTCATTTGGGTTTGGGATATACAGGATTTTGGCTCGCTAGGCAGCGATGCATCCACCTACAAACCGGGCGATGCTTACTGGGATGTAGCCGCGCTGGACGTGTACGATGGCAGTGGCTACACCAAAGCCAAGTATGATATTATGGTTGCTGCGGCCGCGGGCAAGCCCATCGTGATAGGCGAGTGCGAGAAATTGCCCACGGCCGATGAGCTTGCTTCGCAACCCAGATGGTCGTTCTTCATGAGTTGGTCAGAGCTTACCTTCTCGGGCAATACGGAAGCGAATATCAAAACGCTATACACTTCTCCGCGTGTGGTTACGCTGGATAAGATGCCGGGTTGGTAGGTAATTTTAGTTTTATATTGGTTGAAGGGCGGGGAGGTTCTCCGCCTTTTCTTTGTTTATCGGAAAATTAGATGGATTTAGCTTTTCTTTTCTCATTAAGTGTTCACGCGGCGCAGCGTGAACACCGTGAACATTCTCAATATTCTCTTAATCAGGCATTTGTAAATTTTAAAATGGTGTCAAAACGGTGTCACCATCAGTATTGTTGCAGTGTGTTAAATTTGCGCAAAAAACCTTGCTTTTAACATCTACGCTCTATCCACCAAGCAACGCGGGTTTGGCACAAGCTCATCTTTATGCGTAAATTTTGCATTGTAAAAATGCTATCTCAAAACGCGTAAACAGCGTTTTTCGTAAGCCAGGCGTTTTAAATGTTAAAATAGTATTACTTTACTTTGGGCTGTAAACTTAGTTTTGATACACAATTATAAATGACCTGTCGGGGTGTTTCCTATGCTATCCGCAGCGTCAGCATCTGCTTAAATTTAAATGCCGGTTGTATGAGATATTTACGTGCATTAATAGTATTGCTTGGTTTTGTGTTGTCTGCCAATCTGTGTAAGGCACAGTTCACGGTTCAGCAAATAGACAACAGCAGCGGGCTCTCCAACAGCTGCATCAACTCCATTTATCAGGATAGCGACAACATCATCTGGTTCGGCACCTGGGACGGGTTGAACTATTATGACGGCAACAATATCCACGTTTTCAACTACGAAAAGGCCGACAACAAAAATGCCATCGCCAGCAATATCATCTACCAGATAGAGGGCGATAAAAACCGCAATATTTGGATAGGCACCGTGCAGGGTCTCAGTAAATTCAACAAAAATACCGGAGATTTTACCAACTACTTCTACAACGCCAAAAAGGTAAAATCGAGCGGGTTTACGGTGGCGATAGACAGCCACGATAACGTATTTGCCGCCAATAAGAACAGCTCGCAACTATATCTCTACAACAAACAAACCGATGCCTTCGATAAGATTGGCATCAAAGGACTTACTGATTTTATGCTGGTGAAAATCCTGTTCGATGAGCAGGATAACCTTTGGCTGCTAAAGGATAACGGGATACTGGAAGCATTTAAACGTACAACTTCCGGCTTCGTGGCGGTAAAACAATTCAAATCGGTACAAAACATCGATAACATCTTCTTCAGCAATCACCGCGTATTTTATACCACTAAGGCCGAATTGAATGCGATTGACAAGCAGTACCAAAAGCAATTGCTGACCCGCTTGCCGCACGAGGTACGTTCGATGAGCTTCTTCAAGAACCATTACGTATTTGCATGGGCATCAAAAGGGATAGGCGAGTACGACGAGCAGTTTAAACCCGCCCAGGTTATTGCCACGCAGATACCGGTGTTGCAGAACGTACGAATAACCTCGCTGATGAACGATGCTACCAGCCTGCTTTGGTTTGGTACCGATGGCAATGGTGTAATGAAGGTGGCCAAAAAAGAGAACTACTTCGGCATCGTACAAAAGCAGCCAAACGGGCAATCGTTCCATATTCCGGTGAGGGCTTTTTCTGACATCAATGGCGAGCTTTGGATAGGCACCAAGGGCAACGGCATTATCACCATAAAAGATTGGGGCAGCAAAAACGTGTCGTTTTCCTCCATCAATACCTTCCACACCAATGTGGATTTGCTGGATAATTGTGTCTACGCCATCGAAAAAGGGCAGGATGGGCTGGCCTATATCGGCTCTGACGCGGAGGGAATCACCGTGTACGACCTTAAACGGAAGCACTTCATCCGCTGGAGCGAAATCCTCAACAGTAAAGATTACCCATCCTTCGGCTCGGTGCATTGCGTACTGCCCGATAAGGATGGCTCCGTTTGGCTGGGCCTGAACGAGACCGGGCTGGTACATTTAAAGCTGGAGCAAAACTTAGCCGGGCAGATAAAGATAAGCTATCTGCAAAGCTATCGCAGCGGTGATAATAAAGGCCCGGCGAACGACGTTATTTACACCCTTGCACAGGGCGGCGGCAACCGCATATGGATTGGCTGCCGGTATGGTGGCTTGAGCATGTTCGATAAAGCCACCAAAAGCTTTAAAACGTTCAAGGCCTTCTCATACAATGGTAGCCTGTCCAATAACGATGTGCTATCGCTTTACATGGATAAAGCGCAGCGGCTTTGGGTGGGCACAAGTTTTGGGCTAAATTGGATTGACGAGAGCGAGGCGGCCGCATCTGCCAAACCGGTGTTCAAAAAGCTTAGTACCGATAATGGCCTGCCCAATAATACCATCCACGCCATCAGCGATGATAACCAAAATAACATCTGGATAAGCACCAATAAAGGGCTGGCGAAGATAAACCCGCAGAGCCTTAAGATAGTCCACTATAAAGAATCCGACGGTTTGCAAAGCGACGAGTTTAGCGATAACGCCGTTTGGAAGGATAAGGCCGGTATGCTGTTTTTCGGCGGTATTTACGGCTTCAACTACTTTATGCCGCAAAATATCAACGTAAGCAACGAGCAGCCGCACCTGCTGATATCTGATATGCAGTTCGCCGGGAAAAATGCGCCGGAGCGCGGGCTGAAGGTACTGACCAGGAATGGCTCGGTAATTACCCAGCACTATGTTCTAAAGCCGCAGGACAATTATTTCGAACTTAATCTGCAGCCCATTACTTATACCAATTCGCAAAAATGCCAGTACGCTTATTTCTTGGCAGGCAGCGATAAAGGCTGGCACTTTATAGGCAAGCACGAGAAAATCATCTACAACAACCTGCCCCCGGGCGATTATACCCTACAGATAAAATGGAGCAACGGCGAAGGAGTTTGGACACCCGGGGTTACCGCTTTTACCGTAACCGTAAGGCAGTATTGGTGGCTTACGCCCATTGCTTTTGCAGGTTACATGATCGTCATTTTCGGGTCGGTATCCTTGTTCGTACGTTACCGAAAGAACAAATTCGTGATGGCACAGGAGCTGAAGATGGAGCACCTGCTGCGCGAGAAAGACGAACACCTGCACCAGGAGCAACTCAACTTTTTCACCAATATAGCGCACGAACTGCAAACTCCCTTAACGCTAATCCTCGGCTCGCTGGAGCGTTACCTTTTCAAATCGAAACATACGGCACAACAGGAAAAAGGCGGCAATTTCCTGTCCATCGTAAAACAGGAGGCATCAAGGCTGCACTTTCTGTTGCACCAGTTGTTGGAGTTTCGTAAAGCAGAGGCCGGGCAACTGCAAAATCATTACAGCTATATTGATGTATCGGATTTATTGACGAACCGCTCGGGTTTGTTCGATGCATTGGTCGAGCAAAAAAAGCTCGATTTTTCGAGCCATATAGATGCCGGCATCAGCATGTGGATGGATAAAGATAAGCTGGAGAAAATCATCTTCAACCTGCTCTCAAACGCTTTTAAGCACTGCGGCCCAAGGGAGTATATTATTTTTGATGCCCATCCCAAAAAAGGCACCGACATGCTGGAAATCGTAGTAGCTAATTCGGGCTGTAAGCTTACCCATGCGGAGACGAGCCGCCTGTTCGACCGCTTCTTTGTGGTGGATGGCAGTCAGCAAAGCAAGATAAGTTCGGGCATAGGGCTGGCCTTTACGCGGCAGCTAGTGAACCTGCTAGGTGGAGAGATAAGCGTTAGCTGCGAGAACAACTGGATTGCTTTTAAAGTGCTGTTGCCGCTCAATTTCGTCCCCGCCGATAAGCACAAAATTGTGGAAGCGGCAGATAAAAGCGATAATGCATCTTACGTGTTTGCTTCCCTGCCCGATATCCAAACGCCGGTGGTGCATTTCAACCTGGCGGATAATAACAAAAAATCGCTGGTGAAAAGCTTTGAACAGGAGGAGAAAAAAGCCATTTTAATTGTAGACGATGAAGAGCTTATTCGCTACCTGCTGAAAGATATTTTGGGTGATGCATACATCATTTACGAGGCATCTACCGGCAAGCAAGCCATAGAAGTAATCAACCGCGCCATGCCCAACCTCATCATCAGCGATGTGATGATGCCGGATATGAACGGCCTGCAACTTTGCGACCTGGTAAAAAATACCGCCGAAACCTGCCATATCCCGTTTGTGCTGCTATCTGCCCGCACTACCATCCAACACATGACGGAGGGCTATAGCTGCGGCGCCGATGCCTACATCCCCAAGCCTTTCCAAACCGAGCATTTGCTGGTGCGCGTGCAGAAACTGCTGGAATACCGCGATAAGCTACACAAGCTGTTCAACACAGGCAACGCCGCCTTGCAACTGGATACCCGCGACCTGGATGCCAGCGATAAAAGCTTCATAGAAAAAGTAACCCGTGTGATAGAGGAAAATATAGATGAGGAATTGGATGGCGCCTTCCTGGAAAACGCCCTCAATCTCAGTAAAATCCAGCTGTACCGTAAAATAAAAACCCTCTCAGATATGACGCCTACGGAGCTCATCCGCCACATCCGCCTGCAAAAGGCATCGGCGTTGCTTACCGCATCGGACTTAACCGTATCTGAGATATTTTACCGCACGGGGTTCAACAATAAAACCTATTTCTTTAGGGAGTTTAAAAAGATATACAATTGCTCGCCAAACGAATACCGGGCGCAAAACAGGTTGCCGGGCATCAAAGCCTCGAAGTAATAACCGAAATGATTTAATACAGCAAAGGCGACCGAAAGGCCGCCTTTGCTGTTATGTTTTGTTACTTAATAAGTAACCATATTATACATCTCTATCTGCTGGCCGGTAGGGGTGCTGCCTCCGTACCAGTGGTTGGTGCCTACAAAGTAGAAGAACTTGTTGTAGTAGCTGCCGCTGTTGTTGGTAAGCGTGCATTTGTAAGTGCCATCTACATAAAAATCAACCATGTGCGTGTTGGTAGAACGTGCCTGGGCTTTAAAGGTATGGTAGCCGTTATCGTTATGCGATATTAGCGCGGTAATGTACTGCCCGCCGCCTTGCAGGTAGGCTTTCAGGTCGTTGTTCTCCAATGTTTTAACGAAACCCATCTCGTTGCCGTTCCATTGGGTTACATTGTCGCACACAAATACAGCCTCTTCGCTTGAGCCGCTGTAGGCGTTGCTACCGCCTTTAAACGCGCCGTTAAACTGCATGCCATTGGCGGTTTGCCCTGTTTTTTGTTGCGCGGCATCAATATCCGTACTGCAATTGCCCACCGGAATACAGATGCCATTAGTGCCCGAGATGTTGTAGGGTACACCGTTACAGGTTTGCCACAGGTTAAAGGCGCTTTGCGGCAGTGCGGCGCGCGGGGTAGTGCTTTTGCCATCGGCATTAACATCTGTTGACGATGGTTTGCTGGCATCTTTTGCACAGCCAAGGGCAAGCGTTAGCAGCAGCAAGCTGCCAACCCCAATTTGATTGATTTTTCTCATAAAAAATGGTTTTTGGTTTATAACTGGTCAAAGCTATATTGCTTCTTATTTAAATAAGTCCACAAAAGTTTCGTTTTAGTACACAGATGGATTTGGATTTCCGATTGCATGCGCCCGGCGGATGCTCCGGCGTTTGTCATCGAACGGCAATCTTGAATTGCCCGTTAAAATGTTTCTCAGCCGCAGTCGTCTTACCTCATATGAAATCACGAATATTTAGCGTGTTGATCTTATGGCTGCTGATCGACATTTATTTTTTTGCAGCAATTAACACCTTGGCCCCGGGGCCGGTTACTTTTTATATTTATTGGGCAGTGGATATTTTCCTGGCCGGCGGGATAGCTCTTAGCCTGCTGACCGGCAGGCGCAGATTGGTGTCGCCATTTATGTCGCTAATGCTATTGTCGCTTATACCTAAACTTATCGGGGATGTGTTTCTACTATTAGAGGATCTCACAAGGCCGTTCCGCCATACCCCTGCCAGAAGCTATCTTTTTAGCGAGCTCGTAATTGCCGTGGCGTTGATTACTTTCTTCTCGGTGCTGTTCGGTATTACTAAAGGCCGGCATTACTATAAGGTTAGGCGCACTATCTTGTATTTTGAGAACCTGCCGGAGGTATTTAATGATTTTACCATCACGCAATTATCAGATATCCATGCAGGCAGTTTCAGCGATGCCGAAGGCGTACAGAAAGGGCTCGATTTGGTGAATGCGCAAGGAAGCGATGTGATATTGTTTACCGGCGACCTGGTAAACAACCAGGCCAGCGAAATGGACCCCTGGATACCCGCCTTTGCCGGATTGAAAGCACCGCTTGGAAAGTTTTCTGTATTGGGCAATCACGACTATGGCGATTACCTGCAATGGGAAAATGCCGAAGAAAAGCGCAATAACCTGGTAAGGTTGAAGGAAGTACACACCGAGATAGGCTTCCGTTTGTTACTGAATGAAAGGGTGAAGATTGAAAAAGATGGCCGCTCGATAGAGTTGATCGGTGTTGAGAACTGGGGCAAAGGCGGTTTCCATAAATACGGCGACCTCAATTTGGCTACGGCCAACGTGGCTGATAAGGATTTTAAGATATTGATGTCGCACGATCCCTCGCATTGGGACGCCGTTACGTTGGGCCATGATAAGCGTATAGATCTTACGCTTGCCGGGCATACGCATGGCGCGCAGTTCGGCTTCGAGCTTTTTGGCTTTAAGTGGAGCCCGATCAAATACGTTTACAAGCAATGGGCGGGGCTATATGAAAAAGCAGGCCGTTACTTGTATGTTAACCGCGGTTTTGGCTTTTTAGGCCTTAAAGGGCGGGTGGGTATCTGGCCCGAAATAGCCGTGCTCACGCTGAGACGGAAGCCTCAGGTTGCGGTTTGATGCAAATCGCGCAGCTTGCCGGGCCCAGGCTCTTTCAGATACGCCGTATGCCCTTAAAATAAAACAAGCCGCCCATTGCGGGCAGCTTGTTTATCGTGCCGTTTTAAGTGCGATTAATTCACATCAAACCAAAGTTTGGTGGTCAGCACATCTGCACCCTGGCTGGCTACAGCAGCTTGGTAGCTTGTCCCGTTTAAGGATTGCTCCGTACCGGGATAGATAAACCTCAAAGGCAATTTTCCGCTAAGGGTACCTGCTACCGCTGGTTGCAGTTGCGGGTAATCCAGCCTGCGCCATTCGGCAAAGGCCTCTAAGCCCTGCCCAAATAGTGCAAGCCATTTTTGTTCGCCTATCGATTTTTTATAGTTGGTAGCATCGTACTGTACCGATGGCTGCGCGATATAGGTGGCTATTGCCGCATCGCCGATGCCATACTGCTTTAAGGATGCGGTTACCGCTTGATTGTAAAGGTCGGCAGCATTCTCGGTTGTGAAGCCACGTGCGGCAGCTTCTGCACGGTCAAACAATACCTCTGCATAGCTGATGATTACCGCCGGTGCGCCCGGTGCCAAAAAGTAGGTGCCTGGTTTTGATGTTTTGGTGAAGCCCAGGTTACTGGCATCGCCAACCAATAAACCGTTTGGTATGCCCACATAGGTATTGGGGGTAGCATCCTGGGTTTTGCTGGCGTAAACAGGTAAACGTGGGTCGTTCAGCGCAAATAGTTTATCTACTATCGTTTTACTGATGCGGTAATCGTCGCGGGTATCAAACAGGTTGCTTATCGGGTTTTGATTTGGCGATGCCAGGTAAACCAGTTGGGCAGTTTCGCTATTTGCGCTGATGTAACCACTGCCTTCTGCCTGAATATCGGCTAAAACTTGCTTTGCCTTTTCGGGCTCGCGGTCGGCTATCCTTAAGGCAATGCGTAAACGCAACGAGTTGGCGAACTTTTTCCATTGTGCAATTTTGTTGCTGTAGATTACATCGCCTGCTATAGCAGGGCCGGATGCATTCAATGCAGCCTGTCCCGTTTTCAGGTCCTCTAACAAGGCGAAGTAAATATCCTTTTGTTTGTCGTAAACCGGCGTAAGGTAGGTGCTGATGTTGGTAGCCTGGGTGTAGGGGATATCGCCGTAGTTATCTGTAAGCAATGTAAATACCCATGAACGCAATACCAGCGCCACGCCCTTGTAATTAGGGTTAGCCTGCGCATCGGCCAGTTTAATGATCTGGTTAAGGTTTACGATGCTCTTGGTATAGCCAACACTCCACAATTCGTTAAATGCGGTGTTGGTATAAATATACCGGTCGGGATCGGTGTATTGTATTTTGGCCCAATGCTGCACAAACAGCAGACTGGCATCCATATTATTGGCAGTACCCCAATAGGTATCGGCGGTTGCTTTGGTTGCTGCGGTCAGTAAGTAATCAGGTTGCGCATTTTGCGAAGCATTTGGATTTTGGTTGATTTTTACCAAATCCTTTTTGCAGGAACTTACCGATAGTAATAACGCTCCCGACAATAGTATGGTTGTATATTTGAGTTTCATTGTTTTAGAATTTAAGGTTAACATTAAAGCCGATGTTTCGTACAGTTGGCAGGGTTAGATCTTCCAGGCCCTGGCCGTTACCGGTGTTGAAGGCAGTCTCAGGGTCGATATTCGGTACGTTTTTATGGATGATCCACAGGTTGCGGCCAACAAGCGATACCGTTGCCGATTGCAGCCCTATGCCTTTAACCCACTGCGAAGGGAAAGTGTAGCCCAGTTTAACCTCGCGAAGCTTTACGTAAGATGCGCTGTAAACAAATGCCTCATCAACATTGGTGAAGCCTTTGTAGTAAGATTGTGCCGGCAAAATAGTGGTGTTGGCGGTTCCATCGGCTTTTACGCCTTTGAAAATTACGCCATCGTCATATACCGTTGCGCCACCTGGTGCGCTTGTGCCTGCGGCAACCTGAACCGCAGCAGCAGAGGTGTTGTTGTTGGGATAGTAGTAAGATAAGCCACCGTTAGCTGCACCACGCCCGGGTAAGGTTGAGGCCAGTACGCCGGTATAAGTACCTGTCCGGTTGGTGTTGGAGTAGATGGAACCGCCTATGCGCGCATCCACCAAAAAGCTTAGGTTAACGCCTTTGTAAGTAAAGCTGTTGTTGATGCTTCCCAACCAATCCGGCGTGTATTTACCCAGGTATTGTTTTGTAGGATTGATAACGGGCGTGCCGTTCGCACCGATAACGATATTCCCCGAAGCATCGCGGGTATAAGCATTACCGAATAAAGTTCCATATGGCCGGCCAACAGCGGCTAATACCTGTACGGTACGGTTGGTACCCAATATGTAGCTTTGCAGTTTACCTTCGTTATCCAATGAGATAACTTTGCTCTTGTTGCGTGAGTAGTTCAAGGTAACATCCCATGTGAAATCTTTAGATTTAAAAGGAGTTAATCCCAATTGCACCTCAAGCCCTTTGTTGTTGATGCGGCCACCGTTGATTAGTTTTTGGCTGTAGCCTGTTGTTTGGCTTACGTCTACGTTGAGTATCTGGTTAACGCTGTTGGTGTTATAAACGCTCAGGTCCAGCCTTACACGATCGTGAAAGAAACCGGCTTCAACGCCTGCCTCACCGGATGTTGTGGTCTCTGGTTTCAAATCGGGGTTCAGGTTGATGCTTGCTGCACTCTGCTGCGGGTTGGTGCCGAATGGTGCGGTAAAGTTGTAAGTATTGATCAACTGGTAGGGCGTAGTTGCTTTACCCACTTTAGACCAGCCACCACGCAGTTTTAAATAACTTAAGGTATTGCTCTTCAAATCCAACGCTTCAGACAATACCAAGCTTCCGTTTACAGACGGGTAGAAGTAAGACAGGCTTGATGCCGGAAGGGTAGAAGACCAGTCGTTACGGCCGGTTAAGTTCAGGAAAGCATAGTTGCGGAAGCCTAACTGTGCCGACGCGAAGTAGCTATAGGTTTTTAATTTGCCGTAGTAATTAGACGATACCAGCGGATCGCGCGAGTTGCTTAGCGTGTACAAACCTGCTACTGCCAGCTTAGGCGCTATCTGGTCGTTCTGCTCATTTAAAATAGTGCTGATGTTGCCTCCCACAAAGCCATCGAAGGTGAAATCTTTGTTTAATTTTTTGGTGTATTGTAAGCGGCCTTCGGTATTGGTTTCATTAACTGTGTAGGCATCCTCTTCATAAGAGCCGAACGGCGTGCCATTGGTACCGTAAGCAATCTTAATTTTGCGCCTGTCGTTATAATAATCCGTACCGGTACGGAAGTTGGCTGATAAGCCCTCGATTATCTTGTAGTTTAGTTCTATACTACCAATAATGCGGTTTTTGTGTTGCCCAACAGTGTTCTCATACGCTATAAAGTATGGGTTGCTATAGTAGCTATTGTTCCAGTTGAAGGTGTTGCCGTTGGCATCGCGGTAATTCTTAAGTTGGCTTACGTCTACCTGGCGGCCAAACCATGTAAATTGCAGCATGGTGCTGGTAGCACGCCTGCCGTATGCGCCAGGCAGGTTATCGGCATCATCTTTAATATAATTGGCGATGGTAGTAATGGTTAGTTTTGAATTGGGGCGGAAGGTAGTGTTCAGCAAGAACGAATTCCTGCCCTGCGAAGAATTGGGCACCACGCCGGTTTGGTGCAGGTTGTTGTAAGATAAACGGTAATCGAATTTATCGCTGCTGCCTGCTAAAGCAACACCGTTGTTGAGCGTAACGCCTGTTCTAAAGAAATCGCGCACGTTGTTTGGATGTGCTACGAAAGGTGCAGGCTGCCCGTTTGAGAAGAATTGCGGAATTAACTGGCCGTTCAATGCCGGGCCCCAGCTTTCGTCTACACCGTCGTTTACGCCTGCACCAGCGCCGTTAACGTAGCTGAATTTGCCGTTTGAGCCTTGCCCGAAGTCGTTCTGATAATCGGGGAATACCTTGAGGGTAGCAAAAGAGGTGTTTGAATTGAGGGTAATACCTGCTCCCTTGGCACCTTTGCCGGTTTTGGTTTTGATGAGGATAACGCCCGCCGCAGCACGGTAACCGTAAAGGGCCGCTGCGTTTGGCCCTTTCAGCACGCTGATAGATTCGATATCTTCTGAATTCAAATCGGAAATAGCATTGGCAAAATCCCTTGAACCATTCGTGCCCTGGAACTGGGAGTTATCTACAATAACGCCATCTACTACAAACAGTGGTTGATTATTGCCCGATACCGATGTTTCGCCACGGATAACGATACGGGATGAGCCCATATCCCCCTGGCTGCCGGTAACGTTTACACCCGCTATTTTGCCCGATAAGGCATTGATGAGGTTGCTCTCTTTAGCCTCAGCAATGTCCCTCGACTTAAGTCCCTGCACCGCATAGCCCAGTGATTTTTTATCTTTCGAGATGTTTAGGGCCGTAACAACCACCTCGTTCAATGAATTGGGTGCTTCTTCCAACACTATCTTCAGTGGTTCACCGCTGTTGTTTACAGGAACTTCGATCGTATTGAAGCCGATATAAGAGATCCGCAATACATCATTGGCGTTTGCAGAGATGGTAAATTTACCCTGTACATCGGTTTGGGTGCCGGTTGTTGCACCTTTTACGCCGATGGTTACGCCGGGTAGGGGCTGCCCATCGGATTTGGCGGTTACCACGCCGCTTATTTTTACAGACTGGGCGTTTGCCTGCTGCAGGGTGAAGAATAGCAATACGATTGCCAGTAACGATTTGTAATTTTTAAACATGATTTGTTAATGAATGGGTCAAAAAAAATATCAATACGAATGCATGCAGCTCGCGCTATGGTTTACACAAAAGGTGTAATACCAGCGGGCTTGTTGACTTTGTAAAGAATGGAAAGCTGATTTTCTCCGGGGGCTTTAAAGCGGTGGCTTATGCCCGGAACCTTGCTGAAGGATTAGCAATAACAACACATAGAAGAGAGGTAGCTAGCCATCAGGCTGTTAAAATGTAAGGTGTGATTGGCAAACCAGAGACTTCGGTAAGGGCTGATAGTAGAGGTGTTCATATGATATCGATTATGTTAATTCTATTTAGGGATTAATTAAGGGCAACAATGGGTTTATTTACAAGGCCGTCAATGGCTTTCAGCATGCCGGCAAATTCCTGTGGATCGTATAAGCGGGTTAGGTAGGCTATCCGGCCGTCGCGGTCTATCACCACGTTGCGGGTTACACCGCTTTTTTTGTTGGCAAACCGCCCGAAGATATCAGCACCCGGATCCAATGCCAGCGGGTAGCTGATGTTCATTACTTTTTGAAAGGCGCTTACCTTTTCCAGGGGTTCGTCGCGGTCAACCCCTATCAGGATAACGCCTTTGTCTTTATAGGCCTGCCACACTTCTTTTTCCAAATGAGGCATTTCTTCCCGGCATACGCTGCACCAGCTTGCTGTAAACTGCAGGATAACGATTTTGCCCTTAAGCTGAGCTAGTGAAGTTTTTGTGCCGTCGGTAAGTCGCAGTTCAAAATCTGTAGGGGCAAGATCGCTGGTTTTAACGATGTAGCCGCGGTCGGCATCTGCCGCAGGGGCTGCCGGCGTTACAGATTGCGCCTCTGCAAAAAGTGCAGATAACAGCAGGATGCCTGTTAATAATAAGTATTTATTTTTCATGTGTTGATGTGTTGTGCCCCGAATAACAGCAAGAAGACGGAAAGAGGGAGGATGACGTAATGAACACCTTTTACAGGTATTGCAAATAATTTTGCGGACATTATCTTTTCTGCATTGCTGCAGACAGGAATTAGCACCTTTATACCTATGGCGTACAGGTTGCTAAGACATCATCGGGCCTTTCCCTCAGTCTTTCTTGATAATTATTAAGAACGATTACGATGCAAATATAGAATTAATTCTACTATCCCCATGGGCTTTATATAATTTAATTGTCATATCGTTTTTTTTTGTTGATCTGCGTTTGTGTTTTTGAGGTGTGAGGGCGGGATCGAACCGCCGTTTGAGGTTTTGCAGACCCCCGCCTAACCACTCGGCCACTCCACCATAGTAATTTAGGCGGCCACCGATTTCAGTTGAGTAGCCAGGTTTTCCACTACTTCATCAATCTCGGTTAACGTGTTTTTGTAACTGAACGAAAACCTGATGGTTTCCATGTCCGTTGCTATGCCTAAGCCTTTGAATACCGGGATTGATTGTGCCGTATAATCGGAACCGCCCGAAACGATAATATCGATATCGTCCAGGTGGTTGCTCAAAGGCAGCCCGCCCCAATCAGGGAAGCTGGCACTTAAGATTGTAGCGAGGTTCTCTTCGGGTTTGCCGCCGTTTATCCGCACACCCGGAACCAATGCCTGCAGTTTTGTGATCATCCTTATTTTTAGGGCCTTGATATAATTGATTTTATCCTCAATATCCCAGTAGGCTATTTCCAGAGCTTTTGCAAGCCCAACAATCGCCGCTACGTTTTCGGTACCTGTTTGCTGTTCCGGGCTGTTGCCGTAAACGAGTTTGCTAATGCGCTTGCCGCTGCGGTTAACTAAAAACCCTGCTCCGAGTGGCCCATGGAATTTATTTGCCGACGCCGATGCAAAATCGAGCTTCAACCTTTCGGGATAAAGGGCATAGTTGCCAAGGGTTTGTATCGTGTCTGAATGGACGGTAGCGCCATAGCTGTGTCCGAGTTCGGCAATGTCTGCTATCGGGTTAACCAACCCGGTAATGGCATTGGCGTGTATTACCGATACCAGGTTGCGCGTATTGGTACGCAACAGGTATTCGAGGTGGTTAAGGTCGGGCCGGCCAATCCTGTCTGTATTCAAATAACTTATCCTTGCGTTATGTTTCTTTTGCAGCACGCCCATGGTTTGCAAAATAGCGCCGTGCTCAAAAGGCGTGGTAATGATATGATCTATGCCTTGCCCGGCAACGGCGGTAGCCAGTGCCATGTTGTTTGCTTCGGTACCGTTTGATGTAAAAACGATTGTTTCCGCAGGCACTTTCAATAACGCCGCTATTATACTCCGGCTATTTTCTATAGCCTCTTTGGCTTTTCGACCGTATGCATTGTTTGCGCTTGCATTGCCAAAGTGTTCTAATATATAAGGCGCCATAGTGCTGAAAACATCCGGATGGATGGGAGTAGAGGATGCATTGTCGAGGTAAATACCCATAATACTGAAATAGAATAAAACGATGATATTATTTAAAAGCCGGGGCGGCTAAGCTTGATTTTTCAGCAACAACAATACAGGCGCAGTTTCATGGTAGCAGTTTAAAAAGCATCCTTGCGGACAAGGATGCTCTGGTTTAACCAACAATTAATAAAATCAGTAAATACTTATCGAGACAAAAGTAGAATTAATTCTATAATTCCCATAGAAATAGTAGAATATATTTTATATTTGCAGTGTAATGTTTTTTTGAAATTGTTTAAGTGTCTTGTAGCTCTTTAAAGAACTTTCTCTTCATTCAGGTTTATAATTGGTTGTAAAGAGTTCCTGCCCATCAGGAACTCTTTCCTTTTTAATGCGCCGACCAGAATTGGGAGCAGGATATTAGCAGCAATTAGGTCCACCGCAGGTTGTAAGTGGCCCGGAAGGAGAAGATAGGGCATCATTCTTATTACGAATCAAGTTTCGGCATTGTTTTCGACGTATATTAAGAGGTCATATCCACGCCCTTGAACTCATTACATAATTTAATATGAACGTTATTTGTGACACTTCATAAACATCTTTTTTTAGGTTTCACACTAATTCTATAGTATTAATATACTATAATTGTGTGCCTTATTTGTGAGAAGCAGGTGCTATTTATCAATCATATCCACAATGTATTTTATGCAAACGTGTTGAATTAGTTTTTCAGGGTCGGTAGCGGCCACTATTGCGTTTAACCTATTTTGAAACGCAGCACCTTTTCGAAAAAAATACCTGTGCAGTGTGGCTGCGCATTAATTAACCTCTCTCAGCATCTAAGAAATAACATGAAAGATTTACAGCTCAACAGCTTTATTGAATTACTTTTTCAAACGCACAAAGCCGAATGGGAGGCCACGCCATCTAACGAACAGGCCATCCATTGGCTCAACGACCTGTTGGAATTTTTGTTCCCTAACAACAGGCTCAACAAGAAAATTATTTACGAAGGCCAGCTGAAAAAGAACCAGATAGAACTGGAAAATATCTTGTTGAGCTACCTGGATATCGATGCCATTGATATTGATTACGCTGTGGAGCATTTTTACGCCGCATTGGAACGAATATACCAGGACCTACGGGCCGATGCCGCCCGCATGTACGAGAAAGACCCGGCGGCAGGCAGTGTGCACGAGGTAATTGTTTCTTATCCCGGCTTTTATGCAATAGCAGTTCATCGCATTGCGCATCAGCTTTCGCAATTAAGCATACCCATCCTCCCACGAATACTAAACGAGCATGCACATGGCAGGACAGGGGTGGATATTCATCCTAGCGCCCGCATAGGCGTTCCGTTTTGTATCGATCATGGTACAGGCATTGTTATCGGTGCTACGGCCATCATCGGTAAAAATGTAACTATTTACCAGGGTGTAACCATCGGTGCAGCACAGGTTAGTAAGGGCCTCAAAGATACCAAACGCCATCCCACGGTAGAAGATAATGTTACCATATACGCCCGTAGTACCATATTAGGTGGCAAAACGGTTATAGGGCACGATAGCATTATAGGCGGCAGCGTATTTTTAACCAAAAGTGTGGAGCCTTATTCTAACGTGTTCAACACCCATCAATTACGAATAGAAGTTAAGTCTGAAATATAGATTATATGGCCGGCATTATAGACCTTATTGGCAATACCCCACTGGTAGAGCTTACAAAATTAAACCCTAACCCAAACGTAAAAGTATTTGCCAAACTGGAAGGGAACAACCCGGGTGGCAGTGTTAAAGACAGGGCTTCGCTCAACATGATACGCAGCGCGATAGAACGCGGGGACATTAACCAGGACACGCGTTTGATTGAAGCTACCAGCGGTAATACAGGGATCGCACTGGCCATGATCGCGAGCCTTTATGGACTGGACATAGAATTAGTTATGCCCTCAAACTCCACGCGGGAGCGAACGTTGACCATGGAAGCGTTTGGAGCAAAGGTTACGTTATTGGACAACATAGAAGCATGCCGCGATTATGCGGAAGAGAAAGGTGCCGCCGCAGGGAATTTTTTGCTGAACCAATTTGCCAACAGCGATAACTATATGGCCCATTACAAAACCACCGGACCCGAAATTTGGAATGATACTAACGGCGCAATCACCCATTTTGTTAGCGCAATGGGAACAACGGGTACCATTATGGGCTGCTCCCGTTATCTGAAGGAGAAGGCCCCAAATGTGCAAATTATCGGCTGCCAGCCAACAGAAAGCTCGTCTATACCGGGTATCCGTCGCTGGGAGCCGGCCTATCTGCCCAAAATATTCGATGCAAAGCGTGTTGACCGGACGTTAGACGTTTCGGAGCAGGACGCCACCCATATGGCCCGCAGGCTTGCTAAAGAAGAAGGCGTATTTGCCGGAATGAGCACTGGCGGAGCCTGCACGGCTGCACTAAAAATTGCAGAAGAATTAACAGAGGGCACTATTGTTTTTATCGCTTGTGACCGCGGCGACCGTTATTTGAGCAGCCCGTTATTCGGATAATTCGAGTCGATTAAATCACTAAATAAGTATCCTTTTTTATTGACGGGTAAGCAATCAGGCTGGCGCAGAAACCAATTTCTGCTCTTTAAGGAAATAATACTTCATAATAGGGCCTGATATTACCATGGTGACTACCGTCATAATCACAAGCCCCTCAAACACAGGGCCGCTTATTATTTTGGCCTGCATGCCTAACAAGCCCAGCACAATTTCCTGCGAACCCCTCGCATTCATACCGAAAGCTACCGCTATCGATTCGTTTTTGGTCATGCCGCTCAAGGCGCTGCCAATACCGGCACCAACCAGTTTGGCCACGCAGGCAATAACCAGTATGATCAATACGATTTCGAGGTTAAAGTTGGCGATGAAATTCAACCTTAGGCCCACCGAAGCAAAAAACAGGGGAGCCAGCACGTTGATGGTAAACTGATGCAAAACATGCTTGTGTTTATCTGTAAAGTATTTGGAATCGTTAATGCCAATACCCACCAGGAACGCACCAAATATGCCACGTACGCCTAATGCTTCGGTAACGCAGGCACTGATAAGGCATAGGCAAACGCCCATGGTGAGCGCCCGACCGGGTTTCTCGCCCTTGCCGGCATATTCCATCAGCCGGTGTATGAGCCAACGCCCGCCGGTTAGCATAAAAATCGCATACAGCACCACGATAATTACCGACCAAAAAGACGCTTCGCCTTTGCCCACATGCATCAGCTGAATGATGACGGAGAACAATATCCAGCCCAAAAAATCATCAACCATGGCTGCGGTTAAAACGATGTTGCCGATGCGCGTAGTCAGCAAATCTAAATCGAGCAATATTTTGGTGATTACTGAAAGGGCTGTAATGGATAGGGCCGTCCCAAAAAACAGCGAAGTAACCAACTGGTTATTGGCGCCATTGGTAAAATGGCTTTCGTACAGGAACCAAACCGCGGCAAAGCCTATAGCAAACGGGAAGATAATGCCCGTAAGGCTTATACTTACAGCCTGTTTGCCATCCTTCCTGATTTGTTTTAGGTCCACCTCGAAACCGGCGATGAACATCAGCAGGATGATACCGATATTGGCAATGCCGTCAAAGGCTTCAAAAGCATGCGGCGCGGATAGAAAAATATTATCGAACACTGCCGGGAATAGTAACCCCAGTACGGTAGGGCCTACTACGATGCCTGCTAAAATTTCGCCGATGATGGCAGGGAGTTTGTACCTGCGGCATAGTTCGCCCAGTAACCTGGCAGGTATCAGTATAATTAACAAAATAAGCAGGAAGTGTATTATCTCTGATGAACTGAGTTTAGAAACCATGGCGAATTATAGCAAATAGTATTTGCCCAGTTTGATAGGGCGTTGATGGTAAAAAGGCCGACGGGCAGGCCGTCGGCCGGGTATTCTTTTTTGTATTTAGCGCTTAAGCTTGTGGAGGGTATCTACCAACAGGTCAATCTCAGCACAGGTATTGTAAAACGCAAGCGAAGGCCTCACGGTGGCTTCTACGCCGAAGCGCCTTAATATTGGCTGGGCACAATGGTGGCCCGACCGCACCGCTATACCTTGTTTGTTTAATGCGGCACCAACTTCTTCGGTTTTGAAGCCGTCCAGTACAAACGATAATACGCTTGCCTTATCATGGGCGGTGCCTATTAGTCGTATCCCTTTTACTTCTTTTAACAGGCTGGTGGCATACACCAGCAGGTAATGTTCGTATTGGGCAATTGCGGGCATGCCAAGGCGGGTTACGTAATCTATAGCTGCACCAAGGCCAACCGCATCGGCAATGTTGCCCGTACCGGCCTCAAAACGGGCAGGTGCTTCATGGTACTGGGTGTGCTCAAAGGTTACGTCTTTAATCATGTTGCCGCCGCCCTGCCATGGCTGGGTTTGGTTAAGCAATTCCTCTTTGCCATAAAGTACACCGATACCTGTTGGCCCGAACACCTTGTGGCCCGAGAAAACGAACCAATCGGCGTTCAACGCCTGAACATCAACCGGCATATGCGATACCGACTGTGCCCCGTCAACCAATACTTTAGCCCCTGCCAGGTGTGCAAGTTGGACTATCTGCGCAGCCGGCGTAACCGTGCCCAGTGCGTTTGATACCTGGGTAAATGACACCAACTTTGTTTTTGGCCCGAGTAGCTTGAGGTATTCATCAATCAATACCTGCCCGTCATCATCAACGGGGATAACCTTAATTTTCAGGCCTTTTTTACCGGCAAGCTGCTGCCAGGGGACAATGTTGGCATGATGCTCCAGGTGGCTCACGATAATCTCGTCGCCGGCGATGAGGTTTTGTTCGCCCCAGCTTTTGGCCACCAGGTTTATGGCCTCGGTAGCGCCCCTCACGAATACGATCTCGTTTACAGAGCCTGCGTTTAAAAAAGCTTGCACCTTTTTGCGCGCGCCCTCGTAAGCATCCGTAGCCCTTGCTGCCAGTTCGTGCGCTGCGCGGTGGATGTTGGAGTTTTCGTGTTCGTAAAAGTAGCTGATACGGTCTATCACCTGCCTGGGTTTTTGCGTGGTTGCCGCGTTATCCAGCCAAATCAATTGCTTCCCGTTCACCTGTTCCTGCAGTATAGGGAAATCATTCCTAACCAGGTTTACATCAAAAGGGGGCGTGCCGATACTGCTTACGCCAACTTTTGAGCTTTGTTGTTGCTGCGGCTTAAATTGCGGCAGCCCAAAGCTTGGCGATAGAAAGTAAAAAGGGCTTTCGATAACTGACGTTGGGGCACCTGATGGCAAGCTTCTCAGCGCGTCGGATGATTTTATCCCGCCCAGCAACTCCTTTAGTTCGATATCAAAATTTTGGTCTTGCTGATAAGGTAGAGCCGATAAGTTGTCGGGTACTTTTGTGTTAGGCTTAGGCGCCAGGTCTGTTTTTGAAGTCGGAACCGGCCCTGCGCCCGTATTTTGTAAATAAGATGAATAATTGAAATCCGGTGCGAAGGGCAGCCCTCTTTCCACTGGTGCTGCAGGCTGTTCCGGCCCGCTTAAGCCTGGATGTGCAAAGCCGGTTTGCGGATTTTGCAGGTTTACGGCGTTGCCCTGGTTGATCGCCGATGGCGAAACACCGCCGCCAGAAGCCGAAGCCGGCGGCGACAGTTGCTGCGGAACAGAGCCTGCTGCGCCGTGTACCGGCGCTGTATTCGGCGCGAAATCGGATTGCTGTAAAGTAGCTGCCGATGGCGCAGGTTGTTCCGGCCGTGCGGGGAGTTGATTTGCAAACACACCCGGGCCCGATTTGAAAAACTGGTTGGCCAGTTGCTCCAATTCTTCCACACCGGGTAAATTGGCCTGATTAGTATTTGTACTCATGATAATTACCTAAATCAACATCTTCCAAAACTGCTATAGCATCATCAACCAAAACGGCCAGCGAGCAATAAAGGGAAACTAAATAAGAGGCAATGGCTTTATTATTGATCCCCATAAAACGTACCGATAAGCCGGGCGACTGCTCTCCGGGCAATCCCGGTTGAAACAGGCCTACTACGCCCTGGCGGCTCTCGCCGGTACGCAGCAGTATGATTTTTGATTTATTGTTAACGATAGGCACTTTATCTGATGGGATAAGCGGTATGCCCCTCCAGGTTATAAACTGCGAGCCAAAAAGCGAAACGGTGGGCGGCGGTACGCCTCTGCGGGTACATTCGCGGCCAAAGGCTGCAATAGCTAAGGGATGCATCAAAAAGAAACCTGGCTCTTTCCAAACTTTGGTAATCAGCTCATCCAGGTCATCCGGCGTTGGTGGGCCAAGCCTGGTTTTGATTTTTTGCGATGCTGCCACACTGCTCAGCAAACCGTATTCCGCATTGTTGATCAGTTCGCTTTCCTGGCGCTCTTTAACAATCTCAATCGTTAACCTTAATTGCTCGCTTATTTGGTTATAAGGCTTACTGTAAAGATCTGATACGCGCGTATGTACATCTAAAACGGTGTTTACCGCGCTAAGGTTGTATTCGCGGGGGTTCTCCTCGTAATCAACATACGTGGAAGGGAGTTCGCGCTCATCGCGGTTAGAGCAATCTACTTCAACATTGTTGGCATCAACCACTTTGTTTAAGCGATAAACCCCCGATTCGACCGGTACCCAATTTAGCAAATGAGTAAGCCAGCGTGGCGTAATGATGGAGAGTTGAGGGACCGTGCGGGTTGCTACGGCCAATTGCCTGGCGGCTACGTCGCCAAGTGCGGTTTGTTGGTGTTTTGGTTCTGCCATATTGGGTATAAGTGTGTATGTAAATTAACAAGCTAATAGAGCAGAGAACTGCCTTTGCAATTATAATATATAAAGTCTATAGATTTAATAGTTTAAAAAAATATTTTATCTATGTTTGCTTCAGGTTTCCTTCTTACTGAGATTTCTACGAAAGAGATATTGCAGATTTTGAAAAATTATAACATCGTATAAAAAACAATAACCATTACATGAACATCTATTCTACTTCGATAGCAAAGAAATATTTAATGAAGCTTACCTGCCTGGCCTTAGGTTTAGGCGGGCTATCAGCCACCACTTTTGCACAAAATTTCATTCCCGAGGGTAAATGGCGTGGCGTGTTCCATCAGCCTGATGGCACGGATGTCCCCTTCAATTTTGAAGTAAAAGGCAAAACTGCTGCCACAGCTAAGATTTACCTGCTCAATGGCGGCGAACGTTTTGAAACCGGTGGTATCGTATCAAAAGGCGATTCGATTTTTGTTGCTTTCGACCAGTTTGATAACGAACTGGCCCTTAAAGCCGATGGCAAAAACCTTAGCGGCGTGCTGCGCAAAAAGGACCAAACCGGCCGCACTACACGTGTAGATGCTGTTTTTGGTGATGATTACCGCTTTGCCGATAACGGTGAAAAGCCGGTTGCCGATATTTCGGGAACCTATGATGTGGTTTTCAAATTGCGTAATGGTGCCGAAGAGAAAAAAGTTGGCTTGTTTAAGCAAAACGGAAGTAAACTCAATGCCACCTTCATGAGCATTACCGGCGATTCCAGGTTTCTGGAAGGGGTTGTGCAAGGCAATCAATTTAAGTTATCGGCTTTTATTGGCGGCGGTGCCTCGTATTACACGGGCACCATCGATTCTGCCGGTAATTTTAGTGGCAGCGCAAATGGTCAGCCTTTTACGGCTAAGAAAAATGCTGCCGCAGCCCTGCCAGATCCATATAAGCTCACCTACCTTAAAGATGGCTACACCAGCTTAGATTTTACCCTGCCTGATGGCGATGGGAACAAAATATCGCTAAAGGACGAGAAGTTTAAGAATAAGGTAGTCATCATCACTATCGGCGGCACCTGGTGCCCCAACTGCATGGATGAAGCTGCGTTTATGGCTCCCTGGTATAAAAAGAACAAGGACCGCGGGGTAGAGATAGTAGGGGTGCAGTTTGAGCGCAAGGCAGACGCTGCGTACGTTAAAAACGCATTGGAAAATTTCAGGAAACGTTTTGCCATTACCTACACCGAGGTATTTGGCGGTATTGCGGACAAAAAAGCCGTAGCCGAATCGTTCCCTGCTTTAAATACTTTCCTGTCTTTCCCAACTATTTTGTTTATAGACAAAAAAGGGAACGTTGATAAGATTTATACAGGATTCACCGGCCCGGCCACGGGTAAATATTATACACAGTTTATTAAGGAGTTTAACGAAGAAGTGACTAAACTTACCAATCAAAGTGCAATTTAAAATACGGTTATCATATCATGTGGCTGAGCATTACAAATAGCTCAGCCACCACTTTTCTTTATGCGCTTGCTTATAAGCATCATAACGTTTACATAAGGGGTATAACGCAATTACTATCCCCAACCAAACCAGGTAGGCAACAGGCAAAGAAAAACCGTACCCTGCCAAACCCCGTGTGAACCAGATGGGTTTGGTAAGTATCCATATTCTCCAATCCTGGCCCGCAGTAACTGCCGACGTTACGATGGCGATGATGTGGATGATGTATATGTGGATAAGGTAATAGAACATCGGCACCCTGCCATATACAGAAACTACCTCAACTAATCGCCCTTTCAATCGTTCGGTAAATGACAGGAATAAGAATGCCGAGCCTAAGGTTATCAGCAGGTATAAAAGAGAGGGCGGATACTTACTGACGTTAATGAATGAGAGGAAGGTGAAAAACGCGTTTTTTTGTACCGACCATGCTGACGGGTCTCCATACACGTTGGCGTAACGCAAGGCTACAAACACGGCTATGCATAACCCACCGGCCAGCAATAAATTCCGCTGCCTTTGGCTGCTGTCGTACCCTGTGGCAAACCAGGTACCCAGGCAATACCCCAAAGGCATAACCGCCATCAGCGGCACAATTGGATAGCCTACCAAAAAAAGTTCGCCGTGCCAGGTGAAAAACCGTTGATCGTGGATAAGCGACCAGCCGAATGCCGGTAGGGAATCGCCATCGACATGAACTCCATCGAGCAGATTGTGCCCTGCTATAATCAAAACACTACCAATCAGGATGGCTTTTACGGGCAAATGGATAACCCCTGCCAGGATAATCATGCTTATGCCAAGGGCCCAAATGGTGATGAAAAAGAACATAGGAAACGTGAGGTTGAAATTCCAGCCCAGGTTAACTACTATCAGTTCAAGAAATATCAACCATATGCCTCTCTTTACAAGGAATATAGATAGTTCCTTTTTAGTCTTCCGCTGCCCAATGAGGTATGCCGAGGTGCCGGCCAAGAGCATAAATATCGGCGCACAGAAATGGGTAATCCACCGGGTGAAAAATATGATGCCGCTTGTTTTAGTAAGGTCCAAAGGGTCGAAAAGGAACGAACCTGAATATAAGTAATCCCTCACATGGTCAAGCGCCATGACGATCATGATAGTGCCTCGCAGGAAATCGATTGAGGTTATCCTGTTTCTTAAATTTAAAATTGTGGTCATTGGTGTTTGGTTGAACTTAATAATGCCGTTGATTTGCTTAGCTGCCAATTTACATGCGAGGCAGTACTGGTGTTTCGCGATTTATGGCAGCTTTGATTATAGTCTGTTATATGATATAAAATTATAGGTGTTGTGGACTAGTTATATAGGCCAGAAATAATAAATAGAATAGCCCAGTTATCATTAATAGCATATCATCAAGGTAAATAGCCGCATTCGCAAATAATTACTTATTTTGCTGATGTGGAACCAATATTACTTTCCAAATTGCAGGCGCGAAAGATTATTCTTGAGGCCGCTGGTCTTGCACGGCACGGGCAGTTCGGTACAGGTATAGAAGCTGTTTATCACTTGATAGATCAGCTGGGCTTTGTGCAACTGGATACCAATTACGTGGTGGAGCGCGCGCATCATCATGTAATGGCTGCGCGGGTACCCGATTATGAAACCGCTTGGCTGGCAGAACTTACAGAAGAAGGCCGGATTTTTGAGTATTTCACTTCTGATGCGGGGTATATCCCAATGAAGGATTTCCGCTTCTCGCTGCCGGTAAAACAGGCATTTGCCCAACGGAATACACTCACGAAACCAGAAGTTAATTTGATAAAGCAGGTGCTCGACCGGATAGGGCGGGAAGGCCCGCTGATGGTTGGGGATTTTGAGAACGACCGCTTAGAGGCCAGTTCTGGTTGGTGGGATTGGCGGCCCGCAAAGGTTGCGCTGGAACGCTTGTATCTCAGCGGCGAATTGATGATAACCCGAGACAAAAAATTTCATAAGCTATACGATTTGCCAATGAACTTATTGCCGGCGGATCTGGATTTGCAGGTTCCATCGGCGGAGGAATACGCGCGTTTTGTAATCCGGCGCACGCTAGGGGCGTTGGGCATTGCTTATGTAAAAGAGATGGCCTGGCGTGCCCGTTACGTAAAAGGCAATTTGGTAAAACAGGAACTGGCGAAGATGGTGGCAGCGGGAGAGGTGCTGACTGTAGCGGTAGAGGGATTGAAAAGCGCGCCGCTGTACATGTTGCCCAATCAAAATACGGAGGTGGAATTGGCGGGTAATGCATTTATCTTATCGCCCTTTGATATCCTGAATGTTTTCAGGCATCGCTTGAGAGACTTTTTTGATTTTGATTACCAGGTGGAGTGCTTTGTACCCGCTCCTAAACGAAAGTATGGCTATTTCTCTTTGCCGGTATTGGTGGGTGATACATTCGTTGCCCGTATGGATGCAAAAGCCGACCGGAAACAAAAGCTACTCATCGTTCACAACCTGCACTTCGAACCGGTAGATATTAGCGAAACGATGATCGAAAAAATTACAGAGGCGCTGAAAACCTTTGTGCAATTTAACCAATGCCGGGATATTGTGTTCACCAAATCAAATAACGAGGCATGCCTCAACGCTTTGAAAAAGAGTTTATGATGCGGCCGAGGTAATTGGCACTGCAATAATAAAAAAGCTTTTTTTTAGCACAATAATGGGTTGGGGTAGTTGTCGCTTTGATCCTCAGCCACATTATCCAGGCAAACAAAATCCTTCTCCACTAATAAGTATATGGCGCTGTTGCTGTTTTCAAAGCCTATGCGGTCGCTATAAACCCATTCCTCAATCATTTTGCCGGGCATGTGTATAGTGATGGTGTTATCCTCAAAACTTGCCGATAGTGAATTAACCATGCCCCGGCGCAAGGCATACTTAAACACCTGCGCGCCAAAATTGGTGCTTTCTTCTATAAAGCCGTTCATGGCAAGGCTGGCCACATCGCTTTTAGTAAGCCTATACCGCAGCGAATTGCCCTTTATCCTTATCTTCATAACATAATATTTCTTGTGTTTGAACGGTTACTACATCGCCTATGATAATTATAGCCGGGTAGGTTAATTTATGCTGCTCTGCCAGCCACTCCAGGTTGCGGGCCATGCCAACTGCGCTGCGCTGGCTTGGCAACGATGCATGTTGGATAATAGCCGCCGGGGTGTTCCCAAAACCGGCATCCATATAGGTTTTAGCTATCTCTGCCAGTTTTTTCATGCCCATATATATAACTACAGTCGCATTGCTTTGTATGGCCAATTTCAGGTCGGCCGATAGCCCCCCATCCTTTTTGGTGCCAGTTATCATCCATACGCTTTCGCTTACCCCGCGATGGGTAAGGGGGATATCTTCAAAACCCGATGCTTGCATGCTGGTAATGCCCGGGATGAAATGCGTTTTAATGCCATGCTGCCGTGCGAAGATGATTTCCTCGAAACCACGCCCGAAGATGAACGGGTCGCCGCCCTTAAGCCTTACAACCATGCCTTTGGTAAAAGCGTAATGGCGAATCAGCTCGTGGATGTTTTCCTGCGGGGTGTAATCGCCGTAGGGGCGTTTACCTACATATACCTTTTCGCAGTCTTCGCGGCAAAGGGCCAGCAATTCGGTATTGGCCAGGTTATCATATAATACTACGTTGGCTTGCTGCAGTATTTTGTATCCTTTTACCGTAATCAGGTCAGGATCGCCCGGGCCGGCTCCTAACACAAATAATTCTGGTTTTATTGATTTATTTTCCATTTTATTAAAATTTAATGGTAAAAAAGAGCTTTTTATCAATCAGTTACTGTGTTTTAATCGCTTTTATAACAAAAATGCAATTAAAATATCATAAAAACTGATTTAAATTATATTTAATGCTCTAAATTATGAATAATAAAGACAAATTGTATGATTTATTTAATAAAAAATTCAATTTTTATTTCTTTTTGATGATTATTTGAATTATAATTGTGATGTAAATGCATTTAAGGTCGCAGTTTGATGTATTTAGTTCTGAAATATCGCTTTAACACTTAAAAAATATTACAATGTCAAAACCAATCATTATTGTTGCAGGCAACGGCATGGTAGGCTACAAGTTTTGCGAGAAGCTTCTGGCCCGCTCATCACAGTTCCAGATAATTGTTTTTGGCGAAGAACCCCGCCACGCTTACGATAGGGTGCACCTCAGCGAGTATTTCAACGGGAAATCTGCTGACGATCTTTCGCTTTCTACGCACTCCTGGTATGCCGATAACGACATCACACTGCACCTCGGCGATCCTATCCAGGAAATTAACCGCGCTCAAAAAACTATTCACTCCCTAAAAGGCGTAACCCTACATTACGATTACCTGGTATTAGCTACCGGCTCCTCGGCTTTTGTGCCCGATATCCCGGGTATCGAAAAAGAGGGCGTATTTGTTTACCGTACTATAGAAGACCTGGAGCTGATAAAGGCCTGCGCTGCCACTGCAAAATCGGGCGCGGTAATGGGCGGCGGTTTGCTTGGGCTGGAGGCAGCCAAAGCATTGATGGACCTGGGCATAGCCGAGCCGCATGTAATTGAGTTTGCGCCAAGGCTGATGCCAAGACAGATTGATTCGGCAGGTAGCAATATGCTGCAACTGAAGCTTAATCAATTGGGTTTGCATATTCATTTAAATAAAAGCACTGCCGCCATAGTGGGCGGTAAAAAGATAGATGCCCTGCGTTTTAACGATGATAGCCTGCTACCGGTTGATATGCTGGTGATATCGGCAGGCATCCGCCCGCGCGACGAGCTTGCTAAGCTGGCCGGGCTGCACGTTGGTACCCGCGGGGGCATTATCGTGAACGAAAAAATGCAAACCAGCGACGAGCATATTTACGCTATTGGCGAATGTGCCCTGTATGAAGGGATGATATACGGACTGGTTGCACCGGGTTATGAGATGGCCGATATAGTTGCCGCTCATTTAACGAAAGCAGATAAGTCTTTCTACGGCTACGATATGAGCACCAAGCTAAAGTTGATAGGTGTTGATGTGGCCAGCTTTGGCGATGCGTTTATCACCGAGCCCGATTGCCGTACCATATTGTTTGAGGATACGCATAAGGGTATTTACAAGCGCATTAACATTAGTAACGATGGGAAGCAGCTTTTGGGCGGTATATTAATTGGCGAAGCGGAAGCTTACAACATGCTGCTGCAAACCGTAAATAATAAAATTGTACTTCCACCCGATCCGGAGGATTTGATATTAGGTTCACGCGGTGGTGCAGTAAGCGAAGGCGCAGGCGTAATGAACCTGCCCGATGATGCGCTTATCTGTTCCTGCGAGGCGGTAACTAAAGCTGCTATTTGCGGCGCGGTGAACGAGCAGGGTATCACCAACATAGATGGCATGAAAAAATGCACCAAAGCCGGTACCGGTTGCGGTGGCTGCGTGCCATTGGTGAAGGATCTGATAGCGGGTACGATGAAAGCTAACGGCCAATACATCAAAAATGTGATATGTGAGCATTTTGATTATTCGCGCCAGGAGCTTTTCGACCTGGTGAAAATAAACGGCCTGAAGAATTACGACCTGGTGCTGGATCATTATGGTAAAGGTGATGGTTGCGAAGTTTGTAAGCCCGTTGTGGCAAGCATCCTCTCCAGCCTTTGGAACGATGTAATTGTAAAACAAGAGGTGATACAGGATAGTAACGACCGCTTTTTGGCCAACATCCAAAAAGGTGGCACGTATTCTGTGGTGCCGCGCATCCCCGGCGGAGAAATAACGCCCGATAAATTGATTGTAATTGGCCAGGTGGCTAAAAGATACGGGCTTTACACCAAAATAACCGGTGGTCAGCGTATAGATATGTTCGGCGCGCATTTAAATGATTTACCGGCAATTTGGGAAGAATTGATTGATGCCGGTTTTGAAAGCGGGCACGCTTACGGCAAAGCCCTGCGTACGGTTAAAAGCTGCGTGGGCAGTACCTGGTGTCGTTTTGGTTTGCACGATAGCGTAACCTTTGCCATCGAAATAGAAGACAGGTATAAAGGCATCCGTGCGCCGCATAAAATAAAAGGTGGCGTAAGTGGCTGCGTACGCGAATGTGCCGAAGCGCAATCAAAAGATTTTGGCATCATAGCCACCGAAAAAGGCTGGAACTTATACGTATGCGGCAACGGCGGCTCTAAACCGCAGCATGCACAATTGCTGGCTACTGATATAGATAACCAAACCGTTATCAAATACCTCGATCGCTTTTTGATGTTCTATATCAAAACAGCCGATCAGCTTACCCGTACTGCAACCTGGTTGAACAAACTGGACGGCGGGATGAGTTACCTCAAAAATGTTGTCATTAACGATAGCCTGGGTTTGGGCGAGCAGCTGGAAGAAGAAATGCAGGCATTGGTAAACACCTATCACTGCGAATGGAAGGAAGTGATAGAAAGCCCTGCCATGCGTAAACGCTTCTCGCATTTTATAAATGCCCCCGAGGAAAAAGATCCCTACGCCCAATTTGAACCCATGCGCGAACAGGTGCGGGCCAAAGAATGGTAGGGTTTTAAGTCAAAACTCAAAAGTAAAAATTCAAAAAAAAAGCGCGGGCTGGGTGCGATTCCCCTCTTGAGAGGGGCGGAGGGGTGTGTTAGTCCGCATGCATTACAAAAGGTTGATCAAAATAGGCGTCTGCCGCTATTAAAACATACAGATATGGAAACAACATTAACAACCAACTGGATACTGGCCTGCTATGTAGATGATGTGCCGGATAACGGCGGATCGTGCATTAAGCATGGCGATGAGCAAATTGCCATATTTAACTTTAGCCGCCGCGGCGAATGGTATGCCACCCAAAATCTCTGTCCGCATAAACAGCAAATGGCGCTTTCGCGTGGGATGATAGGCAGTGCCGGCGAAAGCTGCGAGCCCAAAGTGGCTTGCCCGTTTCATAAAAAAACATTTTCGCTACTTACCGGCGAGTGCCTTGGCGAAGATGATATGGTTATTAAAACTTACCCGGTAAAAGTGGAAGACGGTAAGGTTTTTATAGGCGTAGCTTAATCAAAGGTTGGTATCCTGTGTTAATGCAAAAAGCTTATCTGTATCGGTAATGCTTATTTTTTTACCGTTGGCAATAATGGTAGCTTCCTGTATCATCTCGTTCACTACTCTAAAAACGGTTTCGTAGGTAGCGCCTGCGTAGGAGGCCAGATCCTGCCGGGTAAGTTCTATGTCTACATGCCCCTCATCATTTGTCCCAAACTGCTCTTTAAGGGATATCAATGCCTGGGCTACGCGCCCTTTCACCGGCATATGTGCCAGGTTGCGCATTTTGCGTTCCGCCTCTTTTAATTCCTCGGCAAAAAACAGCATCAAGTCATAAGTAAAGCCGGGATTTACTTTCATGGTGGCCTCAAAAAATTCCATATCCACATAGCATATCAGGCTTTCTTCTAAAGCCGTAGCCGATATAGGGTAATTAGCGGCTTGCTTGCCTAAAACCCTGTGCCCAAAAATAGCACCCTTGTTAGCAAAGCGAATGATGAGTTCTTTATCGGCCCCCCACTTCTTGTGCACTTTTACATTTCCCTCGTAAACAAAATAGATCCCGGTAACCGAGTCGCCCTCGCTGAAAATTACTTGCCCTTTTTTAGCAACAAAGTTTTTTTTGTTGGCGGCAACTGCCGGTAGCCACTCTTTTATACAGCTCCTGCACAAAAAGCAAGACTGGTTATCGCATTGGGTGTTTTTTTTCATTTATAGCTTTTTTGTGCTTTTTGTTGGCTAAATTATGACAAAATGAATGGTTATTTGCTGTTTTTAGTGTAAAATATCTGTTAAGTATAAGATATATCATAGATTTTCACACTAAAGTGCATTTTAAAGTGCCTTGAAAATTATCAAAACTATATTTTGAGCAATTTTTTGTGGCATAAATTTAGATTTTTATTAAAAAATGACTTATTGTATGATTTTAATCATAAAAATTGATTTTAAAACGATAAAAATTGCATTTAATCATTAATTATGATATATTTATAATAATGAATCACTCTAAAAACAACAATTGCCCCCGCCTATGATAAAAATAAAAAAACAATAAAAAAGCCCTGCCGGGAGGTCGCATTCCCAGACAGGGTTAAACAGTTTTTAATCGCTTTAACAAATAAAAAACCAAACCAAATGTATAAAAATGTACGTTATAAAATCATAATATTTGCCGTATTTTTAATTTTCGGCTGTTTTCAAATCACCACAGTAAAGGCTCAGTTTAGCCTGGTTGGGCAATTGCGCGTACGCGCCGAAGACCGTAACGGTTACGGTAACCTGGTGCCAAACGGCGCAAAAAATGCCGACTTTATTTCTCAGCGCACCCGTTTGAATTTTGGCTACAAATGGGATCTGTTAACCTTTGGCGTTAGCGTGCAGGACATAAGGGTGTGGGGGGCGGATGCTTCTACTATATCACTCGCAGATGGCAACCGCTTTATGCTGCACGAAGGCTGGGCAGAGCTAACCCTGGCCAACAAAGCCGATACCAACGTAAGGTTTAAGCTATTGGATATGCTTACCTTAAAAATAGGCAGGCAGGAACTGATCTATGATGATTCGCGCCTTATTGGTAACCTTGACTGGCTACAGCAGGCGCGCCAACACGATATGGTCTTATTAAAGGCTATGCACCACGGCTGGCAGGTAGATCTCGGCGCTGCATATAACCAAAATACCGATGCCGCCGGTATAACCAACAGCAATTACCTGCCGGGTAATTTACCTGCTTATATTAAAAACAGCGCAGGTACGCTTGTACCGCTGCCGGCAGGCCTGTTGCCGTTAGCGGCTGGTGGCAGCGCAGCAAATAATAGCTCAAAAGCGGGCACCCCCGTATTTACAAATCCCGCAGGTACCAATGGCGCAACGCAAAACTATAAGTCGTTCACCAGCTTGTACATCAGCAAAAAAATTGACCAAACCAAGCTATCGATACTGCTCTTCAATGATAATTTTGGTAAATACCGGCTCGATTCAGTAGGAGCTGCCGCCACAGGATATGTTTATGGCCGCCGGTTTGTGCCAAACGGCATAGCAGACACCTATGACTATGGCATAAACCGTCGCTATACCTATGGCTTAATGCTTAGCCCTACTATTGGCAATGCATCGGGCTTTGGTAAGATAGCTATACAGGCAGCTTACTACCGTCAATCCGGCAAGGATAGAGACGAGAAGAAGATGAACGCGTACCATTATACTATAGCGGCCACCTATCAAAAGGGCTTGTTTAGCATCACCCCGGGTTACGATGTGGTTTCGGGTAGCTCAACTTCAGATATTGCCGCAGGTAAAAACAACTCCTTCGACCCATTGTACGGCACGCCGCATAAGTTTTGGGGCTACATGGATTATTTTTATGCAGGCACCGGATCGCCTAAAGGTGGTTTAAATAACCCTTATCTCAAATTCAAATACACCGCAAACACCTTTGCGTTAGGGCTCGATCTGCATTCGTTTTCGCTTAATAAGGATATGAAAAAAGCCGACGGAACAGTTATTGGCAAAAACCTGGGTAAAGAAGGCGACCTGCTTTTTAGCTATACCGCAAACAAGTTTACCAATATAGAATTTGGTTACTCGCTTATGAAAGGTACCGATAGCATGCCCTTTGCCAAAGCACAGGCTGTAAACGATGCCACTGCTGCTACCTTTAATAAAACAGCTACCTGGGCTTATGTAATGATAAAATTCACGCCCGACTTTTTTTACGCCAAGCCGGTTGCAATCAGACAATAATTTAAAACAATATAAACTACCCCTAAAATGAATATATACATACAAAAATATTGCAAGCCATTATTATTATGGAGTTTGTGCGTGTTGATACTGGTAAGCGGCGCTGCTGCCAGGCCACCCAAAAGGGTTGTTAAACTGGGTTTTATTCCCTTAACAGATTGTGCTCCCCTGGTTATTGCAAAAGAGATGGGCTTTTTTGCAAAGTACGGGGTTGACGTACAGCTGTCCAAAGAAGCATCATGGGCGGTGATCCGCGATAAAATTTTAAATGGCGAGCTGGATGGTGCGCATTGCCTGTTCTCTATGCCGTTTTCGGTTTATACAGGTATAGGTGGCAAGGCCGGTTCCGAAATGAAGATAGCCATGATACTAAATAACAACGGGCAGGCCATTACCCTTTCTAAAGATTTTTGCGGGCTGGTTGGGTTCAGAGACCTTAAGAACGTAGCGGCGGCCATCAAATCTGTAAAGGCGCACAAGGATGTAACCTTTGCCATGACGTTTCCGGGTGGCACGCACGATATATGGCTGCGTAACTGGCTGGCTGCTTGCGGTGTAAATTCAAAATCGGTAGGTATTATTACGATACCGCCGCCGCAGATGGTTGCCAACATGCGGGTTGATAACATGGAAGGTTTTAGCGTTGGCGAACCTTGGAATGGCGTAGCTGCTACTCAGGGTATCGGCTTCACGCAGATCTCCAGCCAGGACATCTGGAAAAACCACCCCGAAAAAGCGCTGGTAGTTAATAAAGCCTTCGCCGAAACCGACAAGGAAGACCTTAAAAATGTAATGAAAGCCCTTATTGAAGCCTGCAGATGGCTTGATGTGATGAGCAACCGCAAAAAAGCTGCCTTGCTGCTAAGTAAGCCAAACTATGTAAATGCACCGGTGCAGGTAATTGAGGCCCGGTTAATGGGTACTACCGAAATTGGCTGCGATTTGGGCGTGCAAAAGTATAAAGACGACTACATGACGTTTTACAACAATGGTGTGGTAAATACGCCAAAGTTATCATACGGTATATGGTTTATGGCACAGTACGTGCGCTTTGGCATGCTTAGCACGGCGCCCGATTACAACACAATAGCGCAGAAATTAATTATGGACGATTTGTACGCCGAAGTTGCAAAAAGCATGAATGTACCCATACAGGAGGATATGAGGCCCTTTAAAACCAACCTGGAAACTATCGTCTTCGATCCGAAAAACCCTGCGCCATACATAGCAGGTTCAAAGAAATAGTTAGTAGTTAATTGAAGTGGATTTTTGCCGGGTGCTGTTTATCCCGGCAAAATTTGCTAAAACACTTAAAATGATATGAAGAATTTATTTTCGATAAAAACCGCGGTGTCGGTAGGGTATTTTGTGGCGGGAATGATAATTATGGGCGGTATTTGGGCCCTGATAGCCAAACTTACCAAAAATGAGATACCTACTCCGCTGGCTACCTGGGCGGTATTTAAGGAGGTAATACAGCAACCTTTTCAAAACGATGCCGACCAGAAGGGGATCATGACCAAGTTACTAAGCTCGCTCGCCAGGGTGGGTATTGGTTTTGGCTTAGGCAGCCTGTTTGCCATTCCTATTGGGCTTATGATGGGCAGCAGCAAAATAGCTATGCGCATTATTAACCCTATGGTGCAAATTTTAAAGCCTGTTTCGCCGCTGGCCTGGTTTCCGTTGGGGCTGGCCATTTTTCAGGATTCGCCAAAGGCAAGTATCTTCATGATTTTTATATGCTGTATATGGCCAACCTTAATTAACGCCGCTTTTGGAGCATCCAGCATTCCGCAGGATCATAAAAACGTGAGCAAGGCATTCGGCTTTTCTACCTGGAGCTACCTCAGCAAAATACTATTACCCTTTAGTTTGCCGCATATTATTACAGGGCTTAGGCTATCTATTGGTATTGCCTGGATGGTTATTGTTGCCGGCGAAATGTTATCCGGCGGAATAGGGCTGGGCAATTTTGTTTGGGAAGAAGGCTTTAACGGCGGCAGCGTAGCCAAAATTTTGGTGGCGATAATTATCATAGGCATAGTAGGCTCACTACTGGATATGTGTTTTACCTGGCTACAGAAGAAATTCTCATACGCGGCTTAAAAATTTAAGATCATTATTAAAGTGTAATTTATGAGTAATACATCAACAATATCACTATCAGACGAAGGCGTTTCGGTAGTTGATGAAGATCTTTTGGATCAGGGTACTAAACCGGTAAGCATACAGGTAAGTAATGTAACCGTAAGCTTTAAAACGCCTAAAGGCTTATACACTGCCGTAAAGGAGATAGATCTGACGGTAATGAAAGGCGAAATAGTGGCATTGATAGGCCACTCGGGATGCGGTAAATCAACCCTGATGAGCACGATAAGCGGCATGGTAAAACCTACCAGTGGCGAGGTGTTTGCTAATGGCAAAAAAGTAACCTCACCGGGCCCCGACAGGGGGATAGTTTTTCAAAATTATTCGCTGTTGCCATGGCTTACGGTTTATAAGAATATTTATGTTGCCGTTGATGCTGCCCTGAAAGATAAAACATCTGCCGAAAAAACCGCGTTGGTTGAAACCAACCTTAAAATGGTTAACTTATGGGAGCATAAAGATAAATTACCGGGCCAGCTATCGGGCGGGATGAAACAGCGGGTTGCCATAGCGCGCGCTTTTTCCATCAATCCCAAAATACTATTACTTGATGAGCCTTTTGGTGCGCTGGATGCTTTGACAAAAAGCAGCATGCACATCGAATTGTTGAAGCTTTGGGTGATGGATAATAGGCAAAAAACCATCATTATGGTAACGCATGATATTGAAGAGGCCATATTTTTATCAGACAGGGTAGTGGTTATGAATAACGGCCCGGCGGCTACCATTAAAGAAATTGTGGATATACCGCTTAGCCGCCCCCGCAATAAAAAGGACATTGTTCACGACCCCGCATACATTAAAATACACGATAAACTATTGAATCTGTTGATAGATAAGTTCTCTATTGCTGATATATAACAGGCGCATTTAACATAAAAAATCAAATAGCTCAATCATGAATCAAACAGGAAAACAACTTACCAAACTCAACATATTTTCGCTTAAAGGCGTGCAAATGCGCACCTTCCATACTACCTGGCTTATGTTTTTTGTGTGCTTTTTTGGCTGGTTCGGCCTGGCACCATTAATGCCAACCATTCGGGCCGAACTGCATTTAACAAAAGGGCAGGTGGGTAATACGATCATCGCGTCGGTAGCTGCTACCATCATCGCCCGCCTTATTATAGGCAAGCTTTGTGATACCTGGGGGCCACGCAAAACAGCCGTACGCCTGCTATTGGTTGGCTGCCTGCCGGTGTTTTTAGTTGGCCTGGCGCACGATTATACCTCCTTCCTGTTGTTCAGATTGGCTATTGGCGTTATCGGCGCATCGTTTGTGATTACCCAGTTCCATACTTCGATGATGTTTGCACCTAATATAAAAGGTACTGCAAACGCGGTAACCGGTGGCTGGGGCAACCTGGGCGGCGGCGTAACCAATATGGTAATGCCCTTAATTTTTGCCGCTATCGTAGGTTTTGGCTACACCAAGGCAGAAGCATGGCGCTACGCGATGATTGTACCTGGTACTATGATGCTGCTTATTGCTTTAGTGTACTGGAAGTATACCAAGGATACGCCTGATGGCAATTACGACGAGGTTGGCTATACTAAAGCAAACTCTGCAAAAACCGATTGGTCGGTATTAGCAGATTGGCGCATCTGGGCGCTTACCCTTGCTTACGCCATGTGCTTTGGTATGGAGATCACCTTTGATAACGTAGCCTCGTTGCACTTTGTAGATACATTTAAACTTTCGCAAAGCTCGGCTGGTTTCTGGGCCGGTATCTTCGGTTTCATGAACATTTTTGCCCGTGCACTTGGCGGTATCGTATCAGATAAAGTAGGCGGCAAATTTGGCATGCGCGGCAAGGGCTTGTTATTAGCCGGCGTGCTGCTGCTGGAAGGTGCAGGGCTGGTACTGTTCGCGCATTCGGGTTCGTTGGTGATGGCTATTGTTACCATGCTTACGTTCGCACTGTTCCTCAAAATGTCTAACGGAGCCACTTATGGCATTGTGCCTTTTGTAAACGCTAAAAACGTAGGGTTGGTAAGCGGTATTGTGGGTGCAGGCGGTAACCTGGGCGGCATGATGTTCGGCTTTTTATTCAAGTCGGAATCTATTACCTATGTGCAGGCATTTACCTATATAGGGTATGCGGTTATTGCGGTATCGGTAATTGTGCTCATCACCCGTTTTCAGAAGCAAGCCCAGCCAAAGCAAGCCGAAGAGCCTGTTTTAGAGGCAAGCATCGCATAAAGAAAGTACTTATGAGGCTTTTTGCTTTTAGCGTTCTGCCTTCAGCTCAAAATAACAATGTCTAACACAAAACTATCCGCTCATACTCAAAAAAGTACCTGCTGCTATTGCGGGGTGGGTTGCGGCGTTGTTATCAATAAACAAAAAAACGGCAGTATTACGCTGGAAGGCGATAAAGCTCACCCGGTAAATAAAGGGATGCTTTGTAGCAAGGGGCTAAACCTGCACTACACCGTTAACGATAAAACCGATAGGCTACTGTACCCGCAAATGCGCTACGGTAAAAGCATGCCAATGCAAAGGGTAAGCTGGGACGATGCATTAGCGCGTACAGCAGCCGTTTTTAAAACCTTCATCCAAAAATACGGACCCGACTCGGTGGCCTTTTATGCCTCGGGGCAATGCCTTACCGAGGAGTATTACGTGGTAAACAAGCTGATGAAGGGCTTCATCGGCAGTAATAATATCGATACCAATTCGCGCCTGTGTATGAGCAGCGCGGTGGTGGGATACAAAATAGCTTTAGGCGAAGATAGCGTACCGGTTTGCTATGACGATATAGAACTGGCCGATTGCTTTTATGTAACCGGCGCCAACCCGGCCTGGTGCCATCCAATTTTGTGGCGAAGAGTGGAAGCGCATAAGGCCGCTAATCCCGATGTAAAGATCATCGTGGTAGATCCCCGCGCTACTGATACCTGTGGTATTGCCGACCTGCACCTGCAGCTAAACCCCGGTACCGATATAACACTTAACCATGCCATTGGCCGTGTGCTGATAGAAAACGGAGATATCGACCTTGATTTTATCACCAACCATGCCGATGGTTTTGAACAGTATAGTCGCTTGGTGTTTGAACGCAGCGTGGCTGATGCGGCACAGATCTGTGGCGTAGCCGAAAACGACATTCGCCTTGCCGCCCTTTACATAGGGCAGGCCAAAGGCTTTATCTCCATGTGGACGATGGGGCTTAACCAGAGCGCCATAGGGGTAAACAAAAATTTAAGCCTTATAAACCTCAATTTAATAACCGGGCACATTGGTAAGCCGGGCTCGGGCCCGCTATCATTAACCGGGCAGCCAAATGCAATGGGCGGGCGTGAAGTTGGCGGGTTAGCCAACTTGTTGCCTGCTCATCGCAACCTGGCCAACCCACTGCACAGGGCCGAGGTGCAGAAGTTTTGGGGCGGAACAGAAATTGCCGCCAAGCCGGGCCTTACCGCTACTGAGATGTTTGAGGCATTGAACGATGGCCGCCTGAAAGCCATCTGGATAATGTGTACCAACCCGCTTACCAGCCTGCCTAATGTGCGTTTGGCCGAGGAGGCCCTCAAAAAAGCGAAGTTTGTGGTAGTGCAGGAGGTAAGCAATAAGCCCGAAACATTGGCCTACGCCGATGTGATACTCCCTGCCGCTGCCTGGGCCGAAAAGGAAGGCACCATGACCAATTCTGAGCGGCGCATTAGTTATTTGGAGAAGATATTGGAAGCCCCAGGCGAGGCTTTGCCCGATAGCGAGATCATTTGCCGCTTTGCGCAAAAGATGGGGTATAAAGGTTTCGATTTTAAAAACGCTGCCGAAATTTATGCTGAACATGCCAAACTTACTGCTAAAACTACGATTGATATTAGTGGCTTGAGTTATGAAATATTAAAACGCGAAGGCACTGTTCAATGGCCTTATAAATCGAAGAAAAACAAAGGAACACCACGATTATTTACCGATAAACAATTTTATACCGAAAGCAAAAACGCCCTCATCAGCGCCGTGCCTGATGCGCTGAACAGCGAACTGCCGGATAGCAGCTTCCCTCTTATCCTCACCACCGGCCGCATCCGCGACCATTGGCACACCATGAGCAAAACGGGTAAGGTTAATAAGCTGAACCAGCATATTAAGCAGGCGTTTTTAGAGATCAACACGCTGGATGCCGCGCAATTGGGCATCAAAGAAGGAGATGTAACGGTTATTACATCCCGCAGGGGTGAGGTACAGGTGAAGGCAAAACTATCTGCAGAAATAAAACAAGGCGTGGTATTTATGCCAATGCATTGGGGTAAAATATTGGGTAACGACCTTAACCGTGTAAACAATTTAACCAACGACGCGGTAGACCCTATTTCAAAAGAGCCTGATTTTAAATATTGCGCGGTAAGCGTTCAAAAATATAAAAAGCCGTTCCAGCGCATTGTGGTGGTTGGGGCCGGTGCCGGTGCCTATGGCTTCGTAAAATCGTATCGCGAACTGAATAGGGATGATGAAATCACTATTTTTAGTAAAGAAGATTTTCCGTTCTACAACCGCGTAATGCTGCCCGATTACATCAGCGGCGAGCAACGCTGGGAGCAGCTGGTTAAAATGACCGATGAGGAAGAACCGGGCTACAACATCCGCTTGCTGCGCGGCGTAAGCGTAGAAAAGATAGACCGCGTTAACAAGTTTGTTATTGACAGCCGGGGTGTAAAAACTCATTATGATGTGCTGTTGCTGGCAACCGGCAGCCGGGCATCTATCCCTAAAAATGTACCATCACTGCCCGGTATATTCAGTATGCGTAGCCGTAACGATGCCGATAACTTTAAAAAGCACGTACCAAAAGGTGGGCATGTGGTTATAGTCGGCGGTGGTTTATTGGGGCTGGAAATGGCCGCTTCGCTCCGCGAGATAGGCATTACTATTACTATTATCCAGCGGACATCCCGTTTTTTAAACCGGCAGCTGGATGAGTTAGGTAGCCGCCTGCTGCACGAGGAAATGGCCGACCAGGGTTGCGATATTTTTTATGATGACGAAGTGCAGCTGTTCTTTGGCCGCTCCAAACTAACCGGTATAGGTTTACGGAGCGGGCGCAAAATAAACTGCGATGCCATGATACTGGCCATTGGTACCACGCCTAACCTGGAGATAGCCAAAGACTGTGGACTGGATTGTAAACGCGGCGTTTTGGTGAACGAACGGCTGCTCACCAGCGACCCATCTATCTACGCTATTGGCGAGATAGCCGAATTTAATGGCACCCTGTATGGCATCACTGCCGCTGCCGAGCAGCAAGCAGAAGTGGTTGCCGCTTACATGAACGGCGATATTGCCAGCTATTATAAGGGCAGCCTGTTTATGAATATTATCAAAATCCACGGCTTCGACCTGTGCAGCATTGGCCTTTCTGATTGCCCGGATGATAAGGACTACGAGGAAGTTGTATTTATTGATAAGGCCAAACGCTACTACAAAAAGTGCATCATACACCAGGATAAGTTGGTAGGTACAATTTTGATAGGCGATAAAAGCGAGTTTTTAGAGTTTAAGGAACTCATTGCCAACAAGACCGAACTCAGCGATAAACGGCTCAAGCTGCTTCGCAGCGGCAAAACTGCCGAGCCGGTTTTGGGTAAACTGGTATGCAGTTGCAATAATGTGGGCGCGGGCAATATCCGCAACAAAATTGAGGCGGGCTGCGATAACCTCGTCAGCCTTTGCACAGCAACCGGAGCCGGTATGGGCTGCGGCAGTTGCAAGCCCGAAGTAAAACGGTTACTGGGAGAAATGCAAACGGTAAATGCGGTATGATGCAAAGCAACAGTAAAAAGCAGATTAAAATAAACCTCCCGGGTGGTGTAGTGGCGGCCGGCGATCTTTATGAGATTTTAGTATTGGCGCAAAATGCCGGTGTCGAACACGTGCGTTTTGGTAATCGCCAGCAATTGTATTTTGAGGTAGATAGCCAGGAACTGGACGCTTTGGATTTAGTGCTGTTGAACGCCGGTATTGATTATGAAGCAGATGCCGCGCAATACCCCAACATAGTAAGCTCCTATATTGCCGATGGTATTTTTAACCAGGAGAACTGGCTGAAGGAGGGTGTTTATAAGGATATTTTCGATCTGTTTGATTATATGCCCCTGCTGAAAATTAACCTGGTTGATAGCAGCCAAACCTTCGCACCCTTTTTTACAGGGAACCTTAATTTTATATCCTCATCTGTAAGTAACTATTGGTACCTGCAAATAAGATACCCCAAAACTAATATCCTGTACAGCTGGCCATCTTTAATTTATTCGGACGATATCCCTGCTACAGCCAAAGCGGCAGAGGAAGTGATATTCAGCAATAAGCAGCTGTTTTACGATCAGCCGGAAATTGATTCAAACCTATTCCATCAAATGGTATCGGCGGGGAATGATTTTGTAATCCAGCAGATAAATCAGCCTTTAAAACTGCCCGATTTTCAGCTGCCATACTACGAAGGTTTTAACAAACAGGGCAATAAATATTGGCTGGGCATATACCGCCGCGATGAGCTTTTTGCCGTTGAACTGTTAAAGGACATTTGTAAGCTTTGCATGCAAACTCGTATAGGACAGCTCTACATCAGTCCCTGGAAATCTTTACTGATAAAAAATATAGAGCCTGCCGACCGCCCTTTGTGGGGCAATATCCTCAATAAATACCGGGTAAACATCCGCCATGCTTCTAATGAGCTTAATTGGCAGGTGGAGGACTTGTGCAGTCAATGCCTACAGCTTAAGCAGCAGTTGGTTCGCGAATTTGAGGAAGCCGACCTGCGCACCTATCGACTTAGTTTTGTGGTTAAGCGGTCGCCAAAATCGGGGCTGTACGGTTCTGTTATCATACGCGAACGCGCCAACGGCTTGTTCGAAATAGCTCATACCCTCGATTTTAACCCCAACAGGAAAGAAGCGGTGATTTACCAGGAGGGCGCATTAAGAGAAAATTTAAGTAAACATCTAATTGCGCTTTGCGATAAGTTTTATGCCGGGCAAATTGAAGTTTCGCAACCAAAGGAGGCTGTTGCTAAAGTAGAACCGAAGACTAAGGAAAAGCAAGTGTATCAATGTGGTTGTTGTTTAACCATCTATGACGAAGCTTATGGGGATGAACTGAACGGTGCGTCGCCGGGAACGTCTTTCGCGAGTTTGGTTGATTTTGTGTGTCCGGTTTGTGAAGCCGGAAAAGACGAGTTTAGTGCGGTTTCCACAGCAGTAGCCTAATTGCGCCTGATATCGCCTGTAGCTTTAATGAAGCCGGCGGGGTTTTATTGCCTTATAGTGCTCTTATATTCAATATTTTACGTGAATATAAATTATTACCCGTCTAAATTCTCACGGGTGTTAAGTAAGGTAAAGATAGTTCCTGATCCATAAGTCCGGGTAATAAAAATCCTCTATTCTATAAATTGAAGCGTGTCGTTAGGCGGTTCAACAATCCTTTTTTATAGTATCGTTTTGTTAAAAACATGTTAAAATATCTTGTTTTCATACTGTCTACAGATTTGCCTGCTACTATTGTTGTCAATCAGTACCATAGGTTATTTAGTCGATACAATTAAGTTTTTTGTCGACACTCTAAAGTAACTTTTCCATACCGGTCATAATTTTAGATACAACAATAAACGTTAATTAAGCATGGATAGAAAAGAATTCCTGTCATCAATGGGTTTAGGCGCTGCGTCCCTGGCGGTGATGAGCTGTTTTGGCTGTAGTAAAGGCTCAAATTCTACAAATAGTTCTACACCGGCACCTACCGGCGTTGATTTTACACTGGACCTTAGTACATCGGCTAATGCAGCCTTAACAAGTAATGGCGGTTATTTAATATCCCATGGCATTTTAGTGGCTCGCACCGCATCTGGCGCGTATATTGCAGTACAGGAGTCATGCACACATGAAAATTACCCCTTAGTATATCAGGGAGGCAGCAGCCGGTTTTATTGTAATAACCATGGCGCTACCTTTACCGAAAAAGGCGTAGTTACGGGCGGGCCAACAAGTAGGTCCTTAGCGGTCTATAATACTACGCTTGCCGGAACATCGTTAAGGATATACTCTTAAAATTTAAAAGTCATGAAATACTTACTTGTTCTATTTTTATTTGCCTTTACAACGCCGGCGATCAACTGGTTGGGCGATTTTAACGAAGCACAAAAAGAAGCACAAAAAACGCATAAACTTATCGTCATCAATTTTTCTGGTAGCGACTGGTGCGGCCCTTGTATCCGCACCCGCAAAGAGATATTAGAAACCAAAAGCTTTGAGGATTACGCTTCAGATCATTTGGTGTTGGTGCGGGCAGATTTTCCTCGCCAAAAGAAAAACCAATTGCCCAAAGATCAGGTAAAAAGGAATGAAGCCTTAGCAGACAAATACAACCCTGACGGTGAATTCCCGCTCACGCTGCTGGTTGATGAAAACGGCAAGGTGATCAAAAAATGGGAAGGTTTCCCCGGTGTGTCGCCCGAGAAGTTTGTTGCGCAAATAAGCGAATCAGCCAATGCAGGCCATTGAGACCTCGAACCTTGAAAAAGCTCATAAGCGGGTACTTAAGCTTATGGGTAATCGCTTTGAGATAAGCGTTGTAGCCGAAGATGCAAATTGGGCGGAAGAACGGATAGATATGGCCATTGTTGAAATACAGCGGATAGAAAAGCTGCTGACCACCTTTAGCGATGATAGCCAAACCAACCAAATAAACGCCAACGCTGGTATTGCCCCGGTAAAGGTTGACCGCGAGGTTTTTGATTTGATTGCGCGGTCGCTTAAAATCTCCGAGCTTACGCAAGGTGCGTTTGATATTACCTACGGTTCCATAGATAAAAGTCTTTGGAATTTCGACCTGGGTATGAAAGCCTTGCCCGACGCTGCAACCGCAAAGGCTTCTGTACGGCTCATTAACTACAGAAATGTGATACTGGACAGTGAGCAAACCACTGTTTTTTTGAAAGAAGTGGGGATGCGCATAGGCTTTGGTGGTATAGGTAAAGGATATGCTGCCGATAAAGCAAAAGTTGTTTTACAGCAAAATGGTGTCAAAAGTGGAATCGTTAATGCAGCAGGGGATTTGATTACCTGGGGTACACAACCCAACGGAAAACCCTGGACAATTGCAATTGCCGACCCAGACCATGACGCAACGCCGTTCTCCACATTAAACATCAGTAATTTGGCTATTGCCACATCGGGCAACTATGCTAAGTATGTAATAATCGACGGCAAAAAATACTCGCATACCATCGATCCAAAAACCGGCCTCCCGGTAAGCGGCATAAAAAGCGTAAGCATTATAAGCCCAAGCGCCGAATTTGCCGATGCCATGGCTACACCTGTTACGGTTATGGGTGCCTATGTAGGGCTCGATTTAGTCAATCAACTGCAAAACGTAGCCTGCGTGGTCATAACCGATGACAACAAGCTCTATACTTCTAAAAATATCAATATCAAATAAAATGCTAAAACGCCCCCTACGAGTAATAACTATCCTTTGCCTGTTGGCAATGTATAGCCTTTCATCCTGTGTTTCAGTTAAACCGTATCAAAAAAACCGCCTTAACGACAGCGAGATGGATCTCACTGCCAGGAAATCACAAAAGTTCGAACAAAGCTTCCAGCTTTACCGCGAAGGTAGCTCAGGAGCCAACGGTGGTAAAAGTGGCGGTGGTTGTGGCTGTAACTAAAATCGAAAGGCATTAAATGAGAAAAATATATTTAGGTGTACTTGCCATGTACCTTGGCATACTGGCATCACACGCGCAAACTAAACCGCAACCGGTTAAAGATTCTACCAATTACGAGTCGCGTAAGCTGAAAATCGATGAGATCAATTTTGTTTCGGCATATTATCATCAGGATGGCAACAACTCTGCCGTAACAGGTGGTATAGGTACCGAAAACCTCACCGACTTTGCGAATACAATTGATTTGCAAATGTCTAAATACAGCAAAATGGGCTTGAAGCACTCCTTTAATTTCGAATTAGGTGTTGACCACTACACTTCGGCTTCTTCTGATAAAATAGATCCAAACAGCATCTCTTCTGCATCAAGGCAGGATTTGCGTATTTACCCATCGCTTAACTGGACCGTATCTAACGATAAAACAGGCAATGCATTCGGGTTAGCGGGCTCTTACTCGCGCGAATTTGATTACCAGTCGTTCGGCGGCGGTATCAACATTACCCGGGTATCAAAAGATAAAAACACCCAGTTTGATTTTAAGGCGCAAGTGTTTTTAGATAAGTGGAAGGTAATATTACCGGTAGAGCTTCGCCCCGCAGGGTATGGATCAGGCTCTGATAAGGAAGATAAACGGCCTGTTGACTACAAGCCCCGAAATTCGTTCAGTACCTCGTTTTCGCTATCGCAGGTATTGACCCAGCGCCTGCAGATGGCTGTAATTGTTGAGCCATCTTACCAGCACGGCTTGCTTGCAACCAAGTACCAGCGCGATTATTTCACGGATGGATCTGAACGGGTGGAAAACTTGCCTGATAGCCGCTATAAATTACCCATCGGCTTAAGATTCAACTACTTTTTAGACGACCACTTTATCATCCGTACTTTTTACAGGTATTACATGGATAACTGGGGTATAAGGGCGCACACAGCCGAAATAGAGATCCCGGTAAAGCTAACCTCTTTTGTATCGGTAAGCCCTTTTTACAGGTATAATACACAAACCGGTACCCGCTATTTTGCGCCCTATGGTCAGCATGATCCATCGGCAACCTTTTACACCAGCGATTACGACTTATCGAGCCTGCACAGCAACTTCGTAGGTGCCAACATAAGGCTGTCGCCGCCAAAAGGGGTGTTTGGCTCAGAACATTTCACTTCGTTGGAATTAAGGGCAGGGCATTATATGCGTTCTACCGGGCTAAATTCAAACATCGTAACGCTGGCGCTGAAATTCAAATAGTTAATACGGGGTGACTTTATAAGCAAACTTATTGTTTGCTACATGTATTTTAGTAATTAAACCTAATTCAACAAGCTTTTTAAGGCGGCCATAAAATGAACTCATGCTCATTTTATGGCCTTGTTTACTTGCTTCCAGCCACAAAAATTCGGCATCCTTTGGTTCGGAAAACGTGGTCATAAATGCCACAATAACTTCATTAGTTTTAATATGTTCTAATTGCCTGGCAGTCGGCCGCGATTTGGACGATCGGTATATGGCTGGTTGTTTTTCCATCAATTTCTAATTAAATATTGTTCCGGGTAATCTTATCTGGAACGGCAAACTGTTTCCCGATAGAAGTTTGCCGGCTAAAACCGCCGGCCTAAAATAATCTTGAAGATTGCTTTGTCTGTGTTTTTGGTAAATCCATATCCTACCCCCGCATTGAACTCCCAATTGGGGTTAAAATCTAAATCGGTAGCTATGTACACTTGCTGTTGTTGCTGCTGAAAAGCGTCGTAGTGGAAGAATGGGCCTGTGCTGCCGTAGTACTCTAAGCCCAATGCCACTACGTTGCTAACGTCGTAGCTGCCTTTCACATTGGGCGAAAAGATGAACCCAAGTTTTTCATCGGGGCCATTAAAACTCTTCTCTAGTGTAGGGTTTATCGATACATAGAATTTTTTCCATTGCTTATCAATAATCGGGCGGATTTCCAAAGAACTGGTATTTGCGGAAAAGGCCCTTTTTTGGAAACCGAATTCGGTAGATAGACTTAAACCAACGGGCAGTTTCCAGCTTGCAGGGGCTGTTACACGGGGGCGGATGTGAGACCCCACATAAGCCGTGCGGCCCTGGTTGCCCTCCGAAGTAAAAATGTAAAAGCCGGTTTCGAACCATGTTGTCCAGCCGTGGGTAATTTCAATTGTTTCGTGTACTACATGGTTATCCGGCAACTCGCGGTTGCTGCCCTCCCTAAAGCCGCTGGCTGTGTAGTTGCTATGCAATTCAAGCATAGTGCGGCCTTTTTCCACAGTAGGCGAACCGTACACCTGTATTTCGTAATTGTCTTGCGCCCGGCATAATCTAGCTGCCAACAGCAAAAGCGCAAAAATGCATAAAGTTTTCAAGCCGTTATTAGTTTTCATTTCCTCCGTTAATCATGTCTGAAACAATCCCTTTTCCGTCTTTGCGTTCTGCTAGCAAAACGCCTGCAATATGCACCACGATGAAAGCGATAATAAGGTACATGCAAAACCCATGTACTTCTTTAACCGAGTGCCTTATTGATTTGTAAGCGGCAAGCGCGTCCTCAAAAGCCAGGAACAAACCCGTTACTACCATTATAATAAGCAACAGGTAAAATAGGGCGTAAATAGATTTAACAGCAAGCTCGTGCCTTGCCTCTTCCCGCTCTTTTTTAATCGTATTGAAATGATGATAAGCGCTTTTTATTTGCCGGATAAATTTTTGATCAGCTAATTGAAAAAACTCCAATATCAGCCTGAATGCTAATAAAGCCGCCAACGCATAACCAAAATAAATATGTATCCCCCATACACTATCGCTTAAGGCATGCGCGGCAGGCCTTACTTGTTCGTCGCTTACCACCGTGCCGGCCTTTCCCAATTCGCTCTTTATCAACGTACCGGTAGCCCTGTCATCAGTAATTGTGGAGTTGATGAGTACTGTTATTAACGAGCCACTGATAGCGATTAGGTTAACCCAATGCCAAATGCGTAAGGATGAAGAGTATCTTTTAAATTTCGACGGGTGCTTTACATCACGCCGGGTGGGTTCAATAATGGCCATGTGGTATGTTTATCTTTGATAAAAATAGTGGGTAAATCTGAAGACAAACTGGATTGAAGCCCCTTGGCCTGATTGTATTTGGCATCAATAGTATACTAAATACAGATTGTATTCAGATTATTTGGTTAACTAGCAGCCTGGCCGGTCAACTATGGTTTTGTACAGGCGCTTATAGATTAATATACTGTGAAAATACTTATTGTTGAAGATGAGCAAGGCTTGCGTGAAAATATGCTCAGCTATTTAAGCGGCGATAATAACGTTTGTGAAAGCTGTACAGATTTGGCCGGTGCAAATGCTAAATTGGCTTGCTATAATTACGATTTTGTTTTGTTGGATATTGGTTTGCCCGATGGCGAAGGATTCGAGGTGCTAAGGTTTTTAAAAGAAGAGCGAAGGAGCGAAGCCGTAATTATCATATCTGCAAGAAACTCTTTGGATGACAGGATAAAAGGTTTAGATATTGGTGCGGATGACTATCTTGTGAAACCCTTCCACCTTGCCGAACTAAAATCGAGGATACTAGCAGTTTTTAGGCGTAAAGCGGGAAATAGCAACAATAGCTTGGTTTTTAATGAAATATCGATAGACCTCGACGGGCGAAATGTTGTTATCAATGGTGCCGAAGTAGTGCTTACGCGAAAAGAATATGACATGTTATTATATCTTATCGCTAACAAGGGTAAAGTAATAGCCAAAACCGCCATAGCCGAGCATTTGTGGGGGGATGAAATAGACATGCACGATAATTTTGATTTTTTATATTCACACGTCAAAAACCTGCGCAAAAAAATCCTCGACGCTACGCCAAATGACTATTTGAAATCGGTTTATGGCATTGGTTATAAATTTACCGATAGATGAAATTAGCTTCGCATTATAACAGGGTGAGCATCCTGGTGACGTTATCTGTGTTGTCTGTTGGTGCTATAATTTATTTTTTTGCTATTAATAACATAGCGGAAAAGCTGCTTGATAACCATCTATCAGAAGAAGTGTCTGAGTTGCTGGGTTATATCAACGCTAAGCAGAAATTACCTAATCAGGCTGATTTTGATGATGATCAAACTAAGGTCTTTAAAATAAATAGGCAGCAGGTTCCAACAAGGTTTTTCGATACCGTTTACTACAATCCGAAGAAATTTAGCGAGAGGTCTGGCCGGGCGGTGGAGGGAAAATTGTCGTTTAAGGGCGAATCTTATAAATTCATCATTATTATATCCAGCGAAAGCGCCGAATACCTCGTGCAAATGATTGGCATCATCACATTATTATTAATGTGTGGGTTATTTGGCGTTTTGTTTTTGGCAAACAAGTATTTCTTAAACGGCCTTTGGCGACCTTTTTACAAAATGGTAGCGAATTTAAAATCATTTGATTTGGCTTCCCCCGTAAAATTTTCGCCCGCGGATACCCGGGTAACCGAATTTTTGGAGTTAGATGCCGCCGTTCTATCCATGGCGAACCGCGTTAAAAGCGATTATCAAAACTTGAAGCAATTTACCGAAAACGCTTCTCATGAAATGATGACGCCGCTTTCGGTTATAAAATCAAAGTTAGATACCTTAATACAAGACGACTCGCTGGAGCAGGAACAGTTTGACCAAATAAATGATATTTACAGTGCCGCCGGTAAATTATCAAGGCTTAGCCAATCATTATTACTATTGGTTAAAATCGAGAATAACCTGATAACAGACGTCGACGAATTGGATATGGGCCAACTCATTGGAGAAAAAATCAGGCAATTTCAAGAGTTGTCGCTCTCGAAAGCCATTGTTACAAACAGCGAACCAACCCTTAAGATGGTTAAAGTAAGTAAGTATCTGGTCGATATCTTGCTTAATAATTTGTTCAGTAATGCAATAAGGCATAATATAAGTGGCGGCACTATCAATATTTATTTAACCGAAGAGCAGCTTACGTTTCAAAATACAGGCGCAGCGCGCCCGCTGGCTGGCGACAGGATTTTTGATCGCTTTCAAAAAGGGAATAATTCGGAGGGTGCCGGGCTTGGCTTAACTATCGTAAAAAACATCTGCAACACGTATAACTGGACTTTGCAATATGAATATAAAGGTGGTTTTCACACTTTTTCCATTCAATTTTAATGGGTGCCTGTACGCGTTAAAGCTGTAATGCTTGACCTGGTTGGCCCCCCCCGCTAGATTCTATCAGGTCTTGAATCCTGAATTTTAAGATTGGCTTATTAATATACAGATAATGGAAACGCAAACAGAAAAACATTTTATAACGCGGAGCGGCTGGCTTCGGGCTGCAGTTTTAGGCGCTAATGACGGCATCCTTTCAACAACCAGCCTTGCAATTGGCATAGCTGCGGCGAGCCAAACCCGTAACCCTATTGTTCTTGCAGCAATTGCCGGCGTAGTGGCCGGTGCGTTGTCAATGGCCGCGGGAGAATACGTGTCCGTCAGCTCTCAATCAGACGTAGAAACATCCGATTTGGCGCGCGAGAAATCAGAACTATCTGAAATGCCCGAATCCGAACTGGCAGAACTGACAGATATCTATGAGAAAAGAGGCCTGACGCCCGACCTTGCCAGGCAAGTTGCAACTCAATTGACGGCACACGATGCGTTAGGAGCTCATGCCAGGGATGAATTAGGTATAAATGAGATTACACAAGCCAAGCCGCTTACCGCAGCCCTGGCATCAGCATTGGCGTTTACAGTAGGCGGCGCGTTGCCGGTGCTGGTGTCTTTTTTTGCGCCCGTTAAGGAAATGATTTTTTACCAATACGGCTTCTCCATTATATTTTTAGCTTTTTCGGGCGCGGTAGCTGCTAAAGCGGGTGGTTCGGACATGCTTAAATCAATTGTCCGCATTTGTATCTGGGGCACCGTTGCGATGGGGATGTCGGCCCTGGTGGGCCATTTGTTTGGCGTAAAAACGCAATAATATCCTTCCGTCTCTAAATTTATGAAATACAGTTTGTTAAAAGTTTACAAGAATCTGTATAATGAGATAATTTGCTGTTGCCTTCGGCCCCAGCCATACTTTCCAATCTTTTTCAAAGGATTTTACTGATATCCCAAACAGAAATAAACTACTTTTACGTTGTATGTTGTTGAAAAACAAACAGTTTGATTTAATAAAAGCCGACGTTCGTTGAAATTAATTGCTAAAAACTTTTTTATAGAGGACCATTGCAACATGAAAATAACTATCTGAACAAATGGCTGCTTGCTGGTCTGGCCCTTTCTGACCAGTGGAAATCATTCAAGCCATCAATACCCAACAAAAAATCTCTAATACCTCATTTAAAACAGAGGCATTAGAGATTTTTGGCAATTTTGTGAAATAGCTTAATTGATTTCTTTTATTTTACTTATATTTTCACAAACGCCCATTGCTGGTTTTTGCCGCCAAAGTAAGCATTTTGGTCGGCCACGCTACCATTTCTGAATGGGATTGCCGTATTATTTCCTAACGCAACTTCGAGGGCTTTTCCGCTATTTACGTTGATGATTTCATAGAATCCATCGTAGGTGGGCTGAATTAACCAGTTTTGATTGGGGTTGCCAGTACCGGTATAATCCCACATATCCACGGCCGCGCCGTCAGAGCCAGACCAACCCCATACCTCTAAACATTTCCCGCTAACGTGCATAGGGGTTAACAGGTAGCTGCCATTTGCAGCAGCTTGCACTTTAAATTGCTGATTTGCTCCGGCATTGTAATCCCATTGATCTGCCAGCGACCCATTAGCAGTTGCCCAGCCACCGATCTCCAAAGGCTTAAAACTATACCTATTGATAATCTGGTACACACCACCTACCTGAAATGTTTGAGTTGAGCTGTTTTGTGCCCCTTGTACAAGGGCCGCTAATTCACGTTGATCTTGTACCACGTAAGTTGACCTGTTGATAAGATGCCCAATGTCCCAAAGAAATGGGTGTAAACCGTTCGCCAATGCTGTGTGCACATTGTAATTATACCAATATGCTTTGGAAGCAAGATTGAAATTTAAAGAGTCTCCCGTAAGGGTTCGCTCCTCCATTACTGCAAATTCGCCCATTATTACCGGGATGCCTTTGCTTGTAAACTTTCTCTGCATCCTTTGGTATTCTCCGCTAAGGGTCGATTCCTCGCCCCAGTAAGGATTGTGCGCAACATCGAAGGTGCTGTGATATCCCGAGCCCCAATAATAAAACACATTGCCCCATGACGCGTCCACGTCCATCAAACAGAAGTTCCAGGGAGTGTAGTTATGGATTTCCACCATCAAACGGTTCGATGCCGGGTCAGTTGGCATTGTGTTCATCAGGCTGTCTGTATAAATCATATCACCTCCTTTGGGGCCCTGGATTACCAGCGTCCGGTAACTGTTGTGCCCGCCGGTCGACCTTACCGCGTTGATAAAAGTTTGATGATAAGAAAGCAGAACGCTCATCCCTGTTGCATCAATTGCGGAGTTAGGTTCATTCGCGCTGGCAAAAAGCAGGTGCTGGTCAAAACCACGCATTTGTGTTGCAATTTGTTCCCAAAGTGCTTTTTGTTTGGCATTAACAGCAACCTGCGCGGCGGTTGTGCAATTGTTCTCCAACCATCCGCCGTCATAATGTATATTTAATATCGCATACATCCCATCGTTAATGCAGTATTGCACAACCTGCTGCACACGGGCAAGCCAGGCCGGGTCTATTTTTGCAGTTGTTGAATCTGGTACATGTGACCAACTCCAATTACAAGGGATTCTTATGGCGGTAAAGCCCATTCGTTTATAGCCGTCGATGAGTGCCTGGGTAATATTAGGATTGCTCCATGCGTTTTCGTTATATTGGGCATCCAATGTGTTGCCAATATTAATACCTAACGTCATATTAGCAGCAATTTGAGTTGCTGTACTGGTCATCCCGGTTTGATCAGGCGCAAGCGGCGAAATGTTGTAACTCGGATAACTGGTGGCGGAGCGCGCCATAGTGCCCGTTTCAGCAAGCGGTTTTATATCCGGAGAAGCGATTTGTGACTTCCTGCACCTTGTCAATGCGGGGATTGCAAGAATGCATAAAAAATAACTTAAAGTTTTCTTCATAAAAAAAATGGTTAGGTTGGCGATATTTAAATCTGCCGCTATTAATAAACTGGTTAATTGCGTGTGAAAGTGTCAGACAATCAGGTAAAAGGAGGATATATTTATGATTGCCTATAAGGTTTATATAGCTATTGGTGCAGGCCGTTATGTTGATAACTACCTTTAGCCAACGGGGTATTAAAAAAAATAATGAAAAGGCAGTTGCCATTCCGCATAAGGCGGAGTTTAACATTGGTTTCATTTTTCGATAAGATAAAACGGGCCTGATCCGGTTTATTTGTTTAATTGGTTAAATCTTGTTTTTCAGAAAGGAGAAGTACAATTAATGAAAACAATGCAATTAAAGTCAACATAATACAGCCGTTGGAACAACGGGCATGTTTTAGTTTTCAATAGTTGAATTGGTACCAGGTTTATTAATTGAGTAGTAAAACTACAGAAGAGATAATTTAATGATGGGTGATAAAAGTCAGAAAATAGGATGCTAAATGTCAAGTTCTTAACTGTAACTAAGGGCATGTCATCGCTTTTTTTTAACCGGATGATCCGAATAGCCTGCTAAACGACAACCCGTAACAAGCTTTATTTCACTGTAAGTTCAGGCATGGCCCCTGCCATAGCATCGGCAACTCATCTGCTTTAGAGGCAGGTTATTTATATCCTGGCGATTAGATAAGGAATTGCCACTTTTACCTCGTTAATTACAAATTAATCTTACTTTTATACTATCGTAGTGTACCGGCTTGCCAAGGGCAGGTTCCTGATTTCGAAGATCTCAACTAAATTTTAATGCGTGTAAAACTTTATATTGTCGTTTCGGTGTTATTTTTTGCTTACACCAACAATTTTGCGCAAAACAGCCAATATCAATTTTCGCGGCTCAATATAAGCAACGGGCTATCACACAACCAGGTCAATTGCATATTTAAAGATCCCAACGGCTTCATGTGGTTCGGCACGGCATCGGGCCTAAATCGCTATGACGGTTATAGTTTTAAAGTTTTTAAGCGCAACGTAAATAACAAGAACTCCATTAATGACGATTTTGTAACTAATATTTGTGAAGGCCCCGACAAAAAATTATGGGTAACAACCCGGGCCGGGTATTCCTTTTACGACCCCGAAACGGAGCAGTTTAATAATGATGTATCGCCGGTGCTCTATTCTTTTAAACTTCCCGGGTATCCGACTGTTTCCAAAATACTTCACATCGGAAAAGGCGACTTCTGGTTTTTGTGCCCTGATTCGGGCCTTTACAGGTATAATAAACTGAAAGGAACTACTACACGTTATCATCATCACCGTAATTCCAGCCCATCTTTATATTCAAATTTCATTACAGACATTAAACAGGATGCACGCGGCAATATTTGGCTTGTTTATAACGACGGGGTAGTAGAGCTATTTGATGTAAAACGCAATGCAATTACGTACCATACAGATATTTTTAGCAAAGCCGCTAACAGTAAAGGCAGGAACTACTCGATAACTGTTGACAGGGATGGCGACCTTTGGGTGTTTAATCCGAATATGGATTCCCGCGCCTATTATTACAACCCCCGGTCAGGGCAGTTCCGGAAAATTTCAAAAGAAGCGGCAGAAACACCGCTTACGTCGAACATCATCATGAATATTGTTCAAGCCGATGACGGCCTTATATGGATCGCCACCGATCATGGCGGGATAAACGTATTGGACAAAAAAAACCTCAAAATTACTTATTTGCTAAACAGGGAAGATGATCCGAAATCATTGGGACAGAACACTGTATTGCTTTATAAAGACAACACTGGCATTATGTGGGCCGGCACGCTTAAAGAGGGGGTAAGTTACTATCATAAAAATATTATCAGGTTCCCGTTATATAGGCACTTTGCCTCAGATCCCGCGAGCATTGGGTTTGAAGATGTTAACAAGTTTGTTGAGGATAAACATGGCAATTTATGGATCGGGACAAATGGGGGCGGTTTAATTTATTTTGACCGCAAAACAGGCAAGTTTACCCAGTATAAACACGACCCGAGAAGCCCGAACAGCCTCAGCAGTGATATTATTGTCAGTTTATGTATCGACCATAACCAACAACTATGGATAGGTACCTATTTTGGCGGGCTTGACCATTTTGACGGCAAAAAATTTATCCATTACAAACATAATGACAAGGTGCCCACCAGCATTGCCGATGACCGGATATGGAGTATTCTGGAAGATTCTTCAAACCGGTTATGGATAGGCACTTTTGCGGCGGGGCTGCAAATATTTGACAGGGACAAAAAGATATTTTCTTCTCCCTTTAAACAAGCTGATATCACGTCGCCTTATGTATCAGCACTCCACGAGGATACCAAGGGTAATCTCTGGGTAGGAGGGTACTTTGGCATAAGCAAAATATTAAAAAATGGACGTGGCGTTATACATTATAATAAAAAGAAAAACGACCCTAACAGTTTGATCAGTGATGACATTAATAGTATTATTCAGGATAGCCGCGGCTTGATGTGGATAGCAGCAAGGGACGGACTGAGTATATTGAACCCGGAAACAAACCGGTTCATCTCGCTGGCTAAAAAGGACGGGTTGCCAGACAACCAGGTTTCGAATGTATTGGAAGATAGCAGGGGAGCCATGTGGGTAAGTACATCAAACGGGCTGTGCCGGGTAACGTTGGCACCAGGCAATGGCACCTATAAGTTTCAGTTTGAAACCTTTGATGAAACAGATGGCCTGCAAGGCAGAGAGTTCAGTCCATTTGCAGCGTTAAAAACCGATAAAGGGGAATTGATATTTGGCGGTTCGCACGGCTTTAATATTTTCGACCCACTGGGCATACATCCAAATATAGAGAAGCCTAAATTAATTTTCACTGGTTTTCAATTATTCAACAAAACCATCGCACCCAATGAAGCAGTTGACGGCCATGTTGTATTAACTAAAGCCATTTCGGCCACACAGGAGATAACGCTAAATCACAGCGAAAATGTGTTTACCATTGAATTTGCCGCGTTAAATTTCTTTAACCCCAATAAAATAACGCATCAGTATATGATGGAGGGTTTTGATAAAGGGTGGCTTACCGCAGACAATGCTACCCGGAAAGCTACCTATACCAACCTTGACGGAGGCGATTATACCTTTAAGGTAAGGGCAATTGGCCAGGAAGGAAAATGGAAACCCAGCTATATTAAATTAAAAATTAGGGTATTGCCCCCGTTTTGGAAATCGCCAATAGCTTATGTTATTTATGTATTTTCCATACTTGGGGTCTTGTATTACATCCGCAAACAGGGGATTAAAAAAATAGAAACCCGGTTTGAGATAGAGCGCGTGCGAAAGGAAGCACAGGATAAGCACGAGCTGGATATAATGAAAATAGATTTTTTTACAAACGTTAGTCACGAATTCAGAACGCCTATCGCCCTGATTATGGCGCCAGTTGAAAAGTTGTTAAAACAGGCTGATGATAATTATAGCCGGCGAAAACTTCAGATGATCCACGAAAACTCTAAGCGGCTGCTTAATATGATTAACCAGCTATTGGATTTTAGTAAAATGACAGTTAAAAAACTTCAGCTTGACCTGCGTGAAGCTGATATCATTAAAATTATAAAGGAAGCAAGCGATTTGTTTACCGATCTGGCAGATAAAAAAAACATTAGTTTTTCATTTAAGTGTGATACTGATTCGGGATTCGCTTTTCTTGATCAGGATAAAATTGAAAGAATACTTTTTAACCTGCTTTCAAATGCATTTAAGTTTACCCCCGACTTTGGTAGTGTGGCCGTTGAAGCAAAGTTGTTGGAATCCAATAGCGTGGAAATGACCTTGCTCGAAATTAAGGTAATAGATTCGGGTGTAGGTATTCCGGCCGAAAAACATAATAAAATATTTGAGCGTTTTTTTCAGAATGACATGCCTGCTTCGTTAATTAACCAGGGAAGTGGTATTGGCTTGTCAATTACAAAAGAGTTTATTGATTTGATGGGTGGCGCCATTTCTGTTGAAAGTGAACATGGGAAAGGGAGTTGTTTTATTGTGCGGCTGCCCTTAAAGATATCCCAGAAAAATAATTTTACCGGTATTGAAAATACCCCCGAAGAAGTGCTAGCTCCTAAACCCGACAGGCCAAATCAGGAAAAACGCAATAAAAATATTACCATTTTAATTGTAGAGGACAACCCCGATTTTAGGGCCTGTCTAAAAGATGATCTTAGACATTTATATACAGTTGCCGAAGCCGAAAATGGTAAAGACGGCTGGCAAAAGGCACTGGCTTTACACCCCGATCTGATCATCAGCGATATTAATATGGCCGAAGTTGATGGTATTGATTTTTGCAAAAAGATCCGAAGCGATAAACGCACCGAACATACACCATTTATATTAATTACCGCTTTTACCGGCGATGAAAAGCAACTGGTCGGTTTGGAGACGGGGGCGAACGACTACCTTTCAAAACCTTTTAATTTTGACATATTACGCTTTAAGGTTCATAATTTGCTTAAGAATCAACAGGTGGTAAAAGAAACGTATCGAAGGCAAATTGAAGCGAAGCCGGGCGATCTGGAAATCGAAACTCCGGATACGAAGTTTATGAAAAAGTTATTGACGGTTATTGAAGAGAATATTCCGAATGCCGGCTTTTCAGTTGAATTGCTAAGCAGTAAGATGAATATGAGCCGCACAACGTTATATAATAAGGTATTTAATCTTTCTGGCAAAACTCCGGTTGAGTTTATTAGGTCGGTAAGGTTAAAAAGAGCAGCACAATTCCTGGTCACAAAACAATTCACCATAGCCGAAACTGCCTATGAGGTGGGTTTCAATGATGCGAAATATTTTTCTAAAGTATTTAAAGAAGAATTTTTGATGACGCCTTCCGAGTACCTGGACAGTATAGATTGATATTCTCACCTCAATCCCACCGATTCAAATAGTTTATAGTCGTAAAAAAAATGCCCTTTGCAAAGGGCGACTATAAACATTTTTCCCCCGTATATTACCTTAATAATCTAATTGTCAATTATTTGACTTTTAATAAGATTAACATTTTTCATACCAATCACCCACATTAGCACACTCGGCAATCTGGGCACACAGGGTACATTTACCTTAATATAATACGACCAACTTATTATATGTAAACCCTGATTTATAAACCAACAAGTTAGATTATTCCTAAAAATAGCATTTACGCGTTTTTGGCTTTTTTGATTTTTTCACCCTGCAGGAATCCTTTTACTTGAGAGTTCCCTGCTTTAGGGTAACCTCAATATAAAGCCTTTTTGATATGAGCGGATAATTGGAAGACTAGCTTTTGGGGGCACACCTGAATATTGAACAATAAATTTTAAAACCAATAAAGATCACCTATTAGATTATGAAGAAAAACCAAGATTGAAAACCTAACCAACCAACCACCAATGAACCAATTAAAAAACCTTAAAATCCTTTTAAAAGATGGATAAAAATTTACAAAAGAGAGTGAAATACCGAATTTCATTAATTATTATGGGCATGTTTCTTTTTATTTCGGCCCATGCACAAACGCAAAATATCACCGGAAAAGTAACAAGTGCCGAGAGTGGCGAGTCCATGCCGGGCGTAAACGTTAGGATTAAAGGGACAACTATCGGATCCGTAACGGGTGTAGACGGTAACTATTCCATAGCGGCCGCGCCGGGTAATATACTTGTTTTTAGCTTTTTAGGTTTCTCCACCCAGGAGATAAACGTTAAACTAACCGGTGCAATAAATGTTAAGCTGAGTTCTACTTCCAGTAACTTAAATGAAGTGGTGGTAACCGGTTATGCCCGCACAAAAAGGAAGGACCTTACCGGTGCGATAAGTTCAATATCGGGGAACGACCTGCGCCAAACCCAACCCACTACTTTCGACCAGGCCCTGCAGGGCAAGGTTGCGGGCGTTGTGGTTCAACAGGTATCGGGCCAGCCCGGCGGCGGTGTATCTATCCAAATACGTGGCGTGTCGTCCATAAGCGGCTCTAATTCGCCGCTGTACGTCATAGATGGTATTATTATCCCGCCGGTTGGTGATCCCGGGAAAGGTTCCAACCCATTAAATAGCATCAATCCCGCCGAAATTGAATCGATAGATGTATTGAAAGATGCTTCGGCAACAGCCATATACGGTTCGCAGGCAACCAATGGCGTGGTTGTTATTACTACAAAAAGGGGTAAATCGGGGGCACCGCAGATAACTTATGATGTCTATTCGGGCTACCAGGAAATAATGAAGCGGCTCCCTACCGTAAACCTGCAACAGTTTGCCACTATCATTAACGCCAGGGCCGCTGCCTGGGGCTTTGATGTCAGGCCCCAATTTGCCAACCCTCAATACCTGGGCCTTGGTACCGACTGGCAGAAAGAATTATTCCGGAAGGCTCCGATGATGAATCACACCATTACGGTAAGCGGCGGGGATACCCGGACCCAATATTTGCTGTCGACCTCGTATTTTAACCAGCAGGGGATAGCCCTTGGGTCTGATTTTAAAAGATACTCGGTACGGTTGAACCTGGATAATAAAACCACCAATTGGCTAAAAATAGGTACGAGCCTTCAATTGGCACACGTTGATGAAAATGTAAGTGCGACCGGCAATAGTGTAATTGGCACCGCGCTAAGCATTAGCCCTGATGTCCCGGTAACCAACTCTGACGGCTCCTTTGGCGGTGTTACCGACCCCGCCGGTTATGTAGAGCCTGTTGCCAACCCGGTGGCATTGGCGAAAATTATCAAGGACCAAAAAAGGAGGAACCAGGTATTTGGCAACCTGTATGCCGAAATACAATTTACTAGTGACCTGTCGTTGCGGAACGAGGTATCCGGTAATTTCGATTTTAATACAGCAGACTATTTTTCGCCGGTCTATTCTTTTGGCAAAGGCACTCCCAGCCCTAACAGAGGTTCCTCTTCCGCCGGCCAGAATTTTTATATCGTAATACGCAACTTCCTGAATTATAACCATAATTTCAAAAAACTTCATTTCAATGCTTTAGCAGGGCACGAAGCGCAGGAGAGCACTTTTGAAAATGTTGGCGCCGGGCGAAGGAATTTTGCTTCAGACAATGTACAGGCGATTAATGCCGGCGACGCTACCACAGCCACAAACTCGGGCGATAATTCACAATCGAACCCTACGGGCGGCAGTGCACAGGAATCCTATTTCGGCCGCGCCAATTTCTCCTGGGACGATAAGTACCTGCTCACCGGCAATATACGTGCCGATGGTTCTTCCAATTTCCCGGCTGGCAGCCGTTGGGTTACTACCTATTCGGGCGGGTTTGCCTGGAAAATTAATAAAGAGGCGTTTTTAAGAGATGTAAAATCGATAGACGAACTGAAGCTGCGGGTTGGTTATGGATTAACCAACAACCAGGGCATACCGGGCAATACTTATGTAACGCAGCTTGCAACGGTTTCAAATGGCTTATCAGGCACAGCGCAGTTCCAGAACAATTTGGCCAACCCGGACGTGAAGTGGGAAAAGACAAATTATTACAGCGCAGGACTTGACGGGACGTTTTTAAACGGGCGGTTAAGTTTCTCCTTAGACGTTTACGACCGCGAAACACACGGGCTTTTACTGCAAGTGCCGCTTCCGGCATACTCCGGTACTGTAGGGGGCTGGGGCCCGGGATCCATGCAAGCGCCTTTTGCCAATGTGGGCTCGCTAAGCAACAAAGGGGCCGACCTCCAGATCAATACCACCAATATCAATTCAAAAAATTTCACCTGGAAAACCGGTTTTACCATATCGCGGAATATTAACAAAGTAACCAGTTTAGGTGCAGGTGGAGACCAGGCCAACTTAAGCCAGAAATCGTACGTAATTAACGATATAATTGAAAAAACAGTGGTGGGCCAGCCCATTGGCGAATTTTACGGCTATGTATTTGACGGGATATTTGCAACCCCAAGTGATTTGCAAAACCATGCCCGGCCTGCCGACGCAAACGGTAACCCTTACCCGGTTTCTGCAGCGGGCGGTGGTATCTGGTATGGCGACCGGATGTTCAAGGATTTGAATGGCGATGGCGTTATCGACTCGAAGGACCAAACATTTTTGGGCTCCCCGATCCCGAAATTCCAGTACGGTATCAATAATACATTCAACTACAAAAACTTCGACCTGAATATTTTCTTCAGCGGTAGCTATGGCAACAAAGTGTTCAATCAAATGGCTATACAGCAAACTAATCCGGGAAATCATGCCACTTTTTTTACATCGGTACTAAACTATGCGCAACTGGCCCTGGTAAATCCTGCCGGCTCTGCAACCGATGTTGACAATGTATATGTTATCAACCCAACAACAACAGTAGTAGGGATGAGAAATGACAATACCAACAGCAACAACCGCCCTAACAGCTTGATGATCGAGGATGGTTCATTCCTGCGATGCAAAAATATCACTTTAGGTTACCGGATATCAGAAAGTCTTTTATCAAAAATATCTGTGCGTTCTGTTAGGGTATATGCCAATGTATCCAATGCATTTATCATTACCAAATATAAAGGCATGGATCCTGAAATAGGTTCGTGGAACCCGCTCCAGGCAGGTTGGGACGGCGGTTATTACCCGCAGCCAAGAGTATTTACCATTGGTGCAAACATAACCTTGAAATAATAAAACGATCACCGATTAAAAATATATGTTTATGAAATCAATTCACAAAATCATCATCATCCTGCTATGCACGGCAGCAGCGGCGGGATGTAAAAAGAGCTTTTTGGACCGCCCGTCCAATTCGCAGATAAGTTCTACCAATTTCTACAAAACCAGGTCCGATCTACGGTTGGCTACGGCAAGCCTTTACGGCGGTGCGCTGTGGTTCCAATGGAGCAATGGTGCCCTGATACCGCTTGGCGACGTATTAAGCGGCACCGGCAGCTTTCAGTACAGCAACGATTTGGTACAGCTTTTTACACGCACCATTACCGCGCAAAATGGCCTGGTAACAAATGGCTGGGTTGGCTTGTACAATGTTATAGGGCAATGCAATGGCGTTATCAATGCCATAGAAAAGCAGGCGGACCCGTCCATTTCTGTAGCAGACAAAAATGCGGCCATAGGCGAGGCAAAATTTATCCGTGCCATAGCGTATTATCATTTGGCGGTGTATTGGGGCGCTGTGCCCATTATAGAAGACAACAGCAAACTGATCAAAGATCCGCTGATTCCGCGTAATATTATTACAGACGTTTATAAATTCGCTGCCAACGACCTGACTTATGCAGCAAATAATCTTCCCAAAACAGACGAAAAGGGCCGGGTAACTACCTGGTCGGCGCAGGGGATGCTGGGCAAAGTATATTTAACAATGGCAGGCGTAGGCAAAAGCGGTAGCCGCGACCAGGCCTTGCTTGACAGTGCTAAAAAGTACGCAGGCAATGTGTGTAAAAATAGCAATATAAATTTATTGCCCAGCTATTATGACCTTTTCAAGGCGCAAAACAACGATAACCAGGAGTCCTTATTTTCCATTCAATGGGCCGCGGGCGTAGGTTATGGAAATGGCAATACTTTACAAACTTATTTTTCACCAAGCGCGGAGGTACTTCCTCAAAAGCAAGGCGGATGGCAGGCCTTACAACCAACGTATGATCTATACCGGATGTATTCGGCTAAGGATACGGTAAGGCGCAAAGCCACTATTATGCTCAACGGAGATGTTTATCCCGAATTGCTTCAAGCCTCCGGTGGTTTTAAGGCGACAGGCACCGGGCTGAAGAAACACATTATTGGCAACGAAAAAGACAACAATTCGCCAACAATGGATATATGGTCATCCATCGAGCATAATGCGATCCTTAGGTTGGCCGATGTGTATTTGGTATATGCCGAAGCTATTTTGGGCAATAATGCGAGCACGAGCGATGGCGACGCCCTAACTTATTTTAATAAAGTGCGGGCAAGGGCCGGCGTGGATATTGTAACTTCGATAACCCCCACTTCGTTGCGTACGGAAAGAAGGGTTGAGCTTGCTTTTGAAGGGCAATACTGGATAGACCTGGTTAGGTATTCTTATTACGATCCGAGCAATGCGGTGAAGTTCCTGAATGACCAGGATGCCACGCATGGCCGGATCTCGTTTACTTATGACCCTACAACTAAAATAGCCAAAAGGGATACTATCGCCCCGCCATCTACGCTTCCGGCAACTATCAATTCATTTACATTGCCGATCCCCTCATCAGAGATTACCAGCGACCCTAAATTGGCCCAGCCACCGGTACCATATTATTAATCAAAAAAAACTTAAATATATTGTTATGAAAAATAAATCATTTTTACAATTATGTTATTTGCCGCTTCTCCTGCTGCTGGTGGCTTTCCTGCCGGCTTGTAAAAAAGATGCTGCAACCAACAGTGCTCCTCCTGTTATTGCAAGCATCAAGAGTTACGTTGCTTCGCCAAACGACACGGTTTTGAATAGTGCTGTGGCAAAGGGCCAATGGGTGGTAATAACCGGGCAGAATTTGCAAAATGCAACTAAAATAAATTTTGATGGTGTACCGGCCTCATTCAATTCCACATTATTTGCGCCTAACAGCGCCGTGGTGCAAATACCCCCTATAGAGTTTTCAAAAATTGATACAGCCAAACTTTATACGGTAGAATATGCTACGCCAGCAGGCACAACAACGTTCGCCTTTAAATTAGGCCCGCCTGCGCCAACTGTTTATGCTGTATCTGACGTATTTGCCAACCCGGGCGATTCGGTTTATCTTTTTGGTGCAAATTTAGTATTGGTTCAAAGCCTGGTATATGGGGGCACCAATATCCCCAAATTTAAATCGAGCCTTCATGGGGACTCCCTTGGCTTTTTGATGCCGGCATTAACGCCTACCAAATTCATTACGGTAACCACTAAAGGTGGTATTGCCCTGGATACCATAAATGCAAAGCCGATCATTGCAGGCATTTCCAACGCTAATCCCGACCTTGGTGATTCGGTTTATGTTTATGGTGCTTACCTTAAGACGGTCCAGTCAATTACTTTTGGCGGTGCTACTATTACAAATTTCACAGAAGGCCCACATGGCGCTTATGTTAAGTTTGCGGCTCCGGGTAAGTACAGCTACGCTAGTGGACCAGTGGCCATTGTTACCAGTTTTGGAACGGTTTCTACTGTTTATAAAGTAAATACTCAAAATGGCGTTACTGAAGGCCTTTTAGCAAATTTTGAGTGGGGTGATAATTTTGGTTATCCCTGGTGGGGAGATGACAAATTGGCTTTCGGCCCTATAGCCGATTATAATGGTTCGATGGGAACAAATAATACGATGTATATCTATTTTGATTCTCCTGTTTTAGCTGGCGGTGCCAGTAAGTACGCCCCATTGGGTAATTCTAATACGGGTAATCACTGGGTTCCTGCGGCAAATATTACAGATCCTCCTTCAAGCTGGGCTCTTCAATTTGAAATAAGTGTGATTCAGCCATGGAATGGAGGTACGCTTTATATCAGAACTGATCTTGCGGGTGACAGTTATGTTGCGCGTTATGAGCCATGGAAAATTCCTAATTCAAATGTTACCAAAGCTTTTAAAACGAAAGGTTGGCAAACTGTAACTATTCCTTTATCTGAGTTCAGATCAAAAGTTGACGAATTAGGGGATGGTTTATCAATTACTCGCATAAGCGATCTATTAGGGTCTACCGGTGCAAATAGTTATAATATGACCCTTAAAAATTTCAGTGGTTCGCCAACTGCGACCGGTTTTTATGCCGCTATTGACAATATTAGGTGTGTGAAGATCAAATAGCCTACAGCCCCACAGCAGCATATCGTTGTGGGGCTTTTTAAATAATTAAAATTAAGACAAAATGAAAATTAAGTATTGTTTTACAATATTGATAACTGTTATTGCAGTTATATCTTTATTCTCCTGTAAAAAGACAAAAAACGTAGCCCCGGAACTAACGGTTACCCAATCTGCTATCGCATTTACGCCTGAAGGCGGAACACAAGATTTATCTTTTACCTCTAGTAGCGATTGGGACATTAGTAACCCTGTTTATTCGTGGCTGCAATTAAGCGCAACGTCAGGTAACAGCGGCAGCACCGTTATTCATGTAACAACCTTGTCGGAAAATAGTACAGGAGCAAGCCGCTCTGGTATTTTATACATAAGTGCTTCCAATGGCCAGGCCAGGAGGGTGACGGTTACCCAGGCCCCCACCATATACAAAAGTTATAATACATCGCCCATAGCGCCTGATGCGACCGGAATGAGCAGCAATGCTGTACAACTGGCGGCGAAAATGAGTACGGGAATGGGAATAAATTTTGGCAATACCATGGAATCGCCAAACGAAGCCGACTGGGTGAATAGTAAAGTTACCGAATCGTATATAAAATTTATAAAACAATCAGGTTTCACTGCTATACGGCTTCCATGTAACTGGGTTTGGAGCCATTTAAGCGACCGGAAAAAAGCAACAATTGACCCTGCATGGCTTGCCCGGGTGAAAGAAGTGGTTGGATGGTGTGTGGCTAATGATGTATATGTGATGCTGAATGCTCACGGGGATAGTGGATGGCTGGAAAATAATGTCAATGCCATAAAGCGAGATTCTGTTAATGCAATGCAAAAGGCAATTTGGGAGCAGATTGCTACAACCATGCGCGATTTTGATGAGCACCTTATTTTTGCCGGTGCGAATGAACCTGCGGTTAATAATGCCGCGGATATGGCCATACTTAATGGTTACCACGAAACATTCATCAAGGCAGTTCGCTCTACCGGGGGCAGGAACAGTTACCGCGTGCTGGTTGTGCAGGGGCCGAGCACAGACCCTAATAAAACTGCTGATTGGATGAATACTATGCCAACAGACAATATTCCCAACAAGTTGATGCTCGAGGTGCATGACTACACGCCTTCTGTATTTACGCTACTAACGGATGGAGACGCAAGTTGGGGCAAGATGGTTTACTACTGGGGGGCCGGGAACCATTCTACTATTGAGCCGGAGCGCAACGCCACCTTTGGAGAAGAGGATCAGGTAGTTACTGAACTCGCAAAGTTAAAAAAGTTTGTTGATAAAGGTATCCCCGTGATAATGGGTGAATATGCAGCCTGGAGAAGGACTGCCGCCACCAACAGTAACTATCTTCCTAAGGATCTGGCTATGCACAATAAGTCGGTAGATTACTGGACAACTTTTACGACCAAAACTATGAAAGCGAATGGCCTTATGCCATTCTTTTGGGAGATAGGTTTTATGTTAGACAGAAAAAATAATGTGATAAAGGACCAGGCCATGTATAATGCCCTTAAGGAAGGATATAAGTAAAATTGATGTTGGATTAAAACTTCGTTGAAATAGCGGTACTGTGAACAAATCACACAGTACCGCTTTTTTTGACGTATATGAATGGTATTGATTGCGAAAAGATAATTCAACAACAAAAAAGAACAATGTTATAAATATGAAAAATAGAATTCAGAGAGTGTTTTTAGGTTTACTGTTCCTGGTCACATTGCCTTCTTTTGCCTGTAAGAAGAAAGAGATTGAGATTCAATTCACGGTTTCTTCCTCACAAGTTGTTTTTGAACCGGAAGGAAGTAATTCCGATGTTTCTATCGCCAGCAATGTTAAGTGGACGGCGACAGCCAACACCTCACTGCCATGGTTAACGATAAATCAATCATCGGGAGGCCCGGGAAATGTTACGCTTAAATTAACCGCGAACGCTAACAACACCGGGGCTACCCGCGCGGCGATAGTGACTATCA